>JAKJGY010000101.1 GCA_022704145.1 Verrucomicrobiota bacterium | reverse complement strand
GCGCCCGCCGCGTCCCACCGCAGCAGCACACGCCCCGCGACCGGCTCGGCCTCCAGCCCCGCGACCCGCAGCGGCGGCAGCGCAGGCGGCACCTCGACGCTCGCGCGCGACGGCGCGCTGCGCCGCGGCTGCACGGCCGAGAGCGGGCAGCGCTCGCCCGGCTTCAGCGCGCGCACCGCCGGCGCGCCGCCCGCGGCCGCGCCCTCCGGCGCCGCGTCGAGGCGGCATGTGCCGCAGGTCTCCGCCGGGTCGGAGACAAACACCACGGCGTAACACGCGCGCCCCGGCGGCGGGTTGGTGTCGCAGAAACCGAAGCGCTCGGTGCGGCCGAGCCGCGTCGCCTCGCACGGCGCGAAGGCCGGATCCGGGCCGCGGTGAACCTCCGCGACCAGCCCGACGGTCTGTGCCGAACACTCCCACGCGAGCCGCACGAAGCCGTTCGCGTCCGCGCTCGCGCGGACCTCCGGCAGCGGCTCGGGCAGCGGCTGCGGCAGCATCTGGCGCGAGCGCCCCTCCAGCACCCCGCCGCCGACGAACTCCGCGCCGGGCATGTCGACGCGCGGCGCGGCGAGCTGCTCCGCGCGCGCGTCGCGGATGACGCCCAGCAGCTTGCGGTAGTGCGGGTCGGCCGTGGAGGCGAAGGGCGTGACCGGCGCGCCCTCCGGCGGCCACGCCTTGGGCCACGCCTGCGTCGGGAAGCTGTCCAGCTCCTTGACCGCATGCGCGTAGCCGAAGCCGTAGATCAGCCCCTTGCGGCTGAAGGTCTGATCCACCGGACGGTCGCGGCAGAGCGCCAGCCCGTAGCCGCCCGCCGCAGTCTCCGACGCGGGCAACGGCGCGCGAAGCACGCGGCTCAGCTCCGGCCGCTCCAGGTTGATCCACTGGTCGAAACGCCGGATCTCGCCCTTGGCGTCGGCGTGGCAGCGCGCGCAGCCCGCCTCCTTCATCACGCCCTTGGCGCGCGCGACCGCATCCAGAAAGGGCTTGGCGCGCGGTCCGGCCGCCGTGTAGTCCCAGGTGCCGAAGTAGACGCCGTTCGAGTCCATCCACGCGAAGAGCTGCTCGCGCTCGGTCTGCGAGAGCCGCCCCCGGTGGGGTTCCTTCAGCAGCAGCTCAGCCAGCGGCGCCTTGCCGCTGCCATGCGAGTAGGGCCCGAACACCTTGCAGGACCAGTAGGCCGTGCCGTTCATGGCGCAGATGCCGCCGATCAGGTCGGCGGTGTACATGCGCTCGCGCCGCGCGGTCAGGTGCTCGTATGAGATGTTGAAGAACTCGGTCCAGCCGCCGGTCAGATCCAGGCCCGCGGCCACGCCCTTCTCGCCGCCGTGGCAGCTCGCGCACTTCGCGTCGAGGATCGGCTGCACGCGCGCCGTGTAGTCGAGGTAGCCGCCGCCCCACGACTCCTCGCGCAGGCGGCGCGGCTGGCGGTTCGCCAGGCGCGCCTGGCCCATGGCCTTGGGGTTGTACTCGTGACAGCCCGCGCAGCTCCGCGTGGTACCCGGCGCCGCCTGGATGAAGGTGCGCATGCCGCGCACCAGCCGGTAGTCCGCGTCGAGAAGCTGGAAATAGAGGGCGCGGCCCGACGGCGCCTCGAAGTACACCGAGCCGTCCGGCTCGACCGGCACGATCCCGTGGAAGATTTTGGCGCTCCAAGCCAGCGCCGCCGAGATCGAGAAGGTCTGGTTCATCCACGTGCCGCCGGGGCTGGCGCTGACGCGCGAGGTCTCCTCCACCACGCGCAGCCACTTGACTGTGCCGCGCTTGACCTCGGGCATGGAGACATAGACGTCGTTCACGAAGAAGCGGCCGGTCTGCTGCGTGCGGTCGGTCATATCGAGGCTCGTGCGCGGCGGCGTCCGCGGCGCGAGCGGGAGCGGGTTGTGCAGGTCGATCGCCGGATCGCTGTGGACCACCGCCCGCCGCCCCTCGCGGTCGATCAGCATCAGCGCGTTGAGCTTGGGGCTGCTGCGCTTGCGGAACCCCGGCGTCTCGACCGCGACGGCCGGCGCGTCCTGCTCCTGCGGCACGCCGCTGTAGAGCACCACCCGCTCGCTCAGCGCCCACGGGTCGCACGACTCGCCGCGGTCGTGCGTGGGCTTATCCGGCGACTCGAAGTTGAAGATCGCGGCGGGGTCGTTCTTGCCCACGCGCGTGTCGATCATGGCGATCGTGCCGCGCGGCGGCGCGTTGTGCGGCGTGAAGCTGGCCACGACCAGCGCGTCGTTGCCCGGCACCGGCTTGGCCTGGAGCACCGCCTCGGGGAAGACCATGTTGTTGGCGTACAGCTCGGTCTCGTTGCGGCCGTCCGGCAGCACCGTCCAGAGGCTCTGGATCACCAGCGCGTTGCGGTCGACGTACTCCCAGCGGCCGAAGAGGATGCGGCCGTCCGGCAGCACGCAGGGGTCGAATTCCGTCACGTTGTTCACCGAGAGACACTGGAGGCCGCCGCCGTCGGCGTTCATCACGTGCAGGATCGCCACGCCGTTATTCGCGCACGGCACGAGCCCGCTGTAGCGCGTGGAGGTGAAGACGACCCGGCCATCCGGCAGGTAGCAGGGCTTGACGTCGTGGTGGCCGCCGCCGCTGCCCTTGTAGGGGTTGCCCGCCGCGTCGAGGTTCGTGAGCTGGCGCAGACCTTTGCCGACAGGACCCGTGCCCGCGAGGTCGAGGCCGATCTCGTAGATCACGGAGTTGCCCTTTTCCGAACCTTTGAAACAGAACAACAGCTTTTTGGCGTCGTAGGACAGCGAAGGATCGAAGTAGATGCCCTCGCCCAGGGTCTCGGGCGTCGCGGGGTCGATCACCGGCCGCACGCGGTGGCGTTCAGGCGGGTCGGCGGGGTTCTCCAGCACGTAGAGGCCGCCGCCCGGACGCCACTGGTAGAAGGTGTCGTAGATGTGCAGGCCCTGGTAGTTGAAGCGCTTGCAGAAGAGGAGCGGCGCCGTCAGCGCCTCCCGTTCCGCCCGCTCCGGCGCGGCCCGGCACAGCAGCGCCAGCAGCACGCACGCGAAACCAACGTTTTTAAGCATCGATCTCATCCTTCATCCTCCCGGCCCCTACCCCGTACGGCGGGACGTCCCGGACCGCCACAGCCGGCTTCACAGTCCTTTGCTTTTCCGAATCACCCAACATGCCGATCCGCCCTCAGGCAGGCTCACGGGAACACCCTCCGCCAGAGCGCCGGCTTGCCACACCCTCGTCTCCCCTGTGCCGGCGTCCGTGACCGAGTAGGCGGCGGCGGGGTCGACCGTAAACCATTCCGGAAACTGGTTGATGCGCGGGTAGTCGAGCGGCAGGCGCATGTTGGTTCTGTGCCGCGGCTTGTCGAAGAGGACTTTGCCGCTCCACGCCCGCTCCGTCGTCAGCACAACATACACGACATCGCCGGCGCGCACGGCGCCGAACCGCACGTCCTCCCGCCACGGCCGCACGACGACTCCCTGCGTCTTCCAGAGCGCGTACATCAGCGACGTACGGGCGGAGTTGCCGTCGCCGTGCCAGCCCTCAATCACGCCGTCGGGCTGCTGCCGGCCCCACATGGTGCGGATCTCCGCGTCGACCCACTCTTCCGCAGACGCGACGGGCTCGCGGTTGAGGAGGGTCAGCGCGCCCTCGATGGAGTCGGCGTAACCGTCAGCCGAGCTGCTCTGGCAGAGGCCGCCGACGCCGGTGTAATGCTGCTTCAGATTTCCCAGCACCTGCCTCACCGCGTCGCGGTAGTCCGCGCGGCCGTCCAGCAGCCAGACCGTATAGACGCCATCATAGTTGTAGCCCCAGTTGTCGGTCAGCTTGTCGCTGTGCTCGCCTGTGCGCGGATTGACCGTCAGGTAGAAGAGCCCGTGTTCGTTGCGCCCGACTTCAAGAAGCCGATCATACAGCTCGTGCAGCGGCTTGAGGTAGGCGGCGCGCTTTTCGGGCGCGGCGGAGGCGCAAGCGGCGTACAGCTCCGACAGGCCGTTGATCACCTCGCAAGAGTGGTCGCCCAAGGAGAGCTTGGCGAGGTCGCGCGTCGGGTGGTTGGTGCCGAGGAGGTAGTAGTCGCCGAGGCGGATCGCCCAATCCAGATATTTGCGGTCGCCCGTGAACCAGAAAAGCCGGGAGCAGGCCTGGAGCAGGTCGCCGTTGACCTCAAAGTTCAGCGTCGGGATCTTGCCGAAGGGCGTCTCGACCGGGGCGTTGGCCCAGATGTCGTCGACGATGCCGACCGCCCGCTCGCTCCAGGGGCTGGGACCCAGCCACTCCGTGATGGGCAGCAGCCCGTCCTTGACGTATTCGGCCGCGTCGAAGATGATCGCGTCCAGCTCGACGCGTTCGCGGCGCCAGCCCTTCTTGCTGAACGAGTAGTCGTCGGGCAGGCGACCCACGCGGCTGGTCAGCCGCGTTTCGGTCCGCAGCATGTCAAGCAGGCGGCCCTCAAAGAGGTCGCGGTCGGTCAGCGCCGCCGTGAGCACCATGAACGGGTAGTTGTCGGCGGCGGCGTCGCGCCCGTTCCAGTAGTCGCGGCTCTCGCCAAGGTTACGCGGGATCAGACCGGTCGCCGGGTCGGACTTGGCCAGCCAGCCGTCTACGAAGCGCCGGCTGCGGTAGAGCGCCTCATTGGCCTGCCGGGCGTGCCGCTCGCACTGGCGGAACGCGGCGGCGTCCTGCGTCGTGCCGGCGGACTCGCGAAACGCGGCGGCGGGCGCGTCCCACGCCCTGCGCATATCCGGAAACGCCTCGCCCGTGTGGCGTGCGGCCGTCGTCTTGCGCGTACCTGTCATTCGGTGGCTGGGCCGGTCGAGCGCGGGCCGGGCGGGGTCTCCGTCCGGCAGCGTCAGCCGGACTTCGGCGATAAAGGCGGCCTTCCCCTCGCCCGGCTGCAGCAGCACCTCGTACCGCTCTCCCCGCGCCATATCCGGCAGCGGCACGCGCAGCCAGCGGAAGCCGCGGTAATCGCCGCCCCCGCTCACCGGCAGCGCGTGTCCGTTGACCCGCACGACCGCAGACCGCACGTCGCCCTTGGAACCCCACAAGAGTTCCAGCGCCGCCCCCGGCTGCGGCGCGACATCGCTCCGCAGTGTCCACTCCCCCGAGCCAAGAAACGTGTAGGACACACCTTCATAGGTCTCATCGCCGCCGCGAAGCCACGCCACCGCATGCGCGTCGTCCGGCAGCGCGCCCTGCGCCCCAGCCGTCGCACACAGAAACACACCCAGCACCAAGCCTCCGATTACACGGGCCATGTCTTCCCCCTCGTCTCCTACCGACCGTCTTCGCACACCAGCAGCACCTGCCGATAATCCACATCGTTGCGCAGCGCGAGCGCCGCCTGCACGCCTTCGAAACAGGCCAGGATCTTCCGGTAGTCCGGATCATCACGCGAAGCGAACTCGCCCTTCGCCAGCGGCACCGCCAAGAACGGGTTCTTCTCGGGCTGGTCCAGCCGCACGAAG
Organism: Verrucomicrobiota bacterium; assembly: GCA_022704145.1. Taxonomy (GTDB): domain Bacteria; phylum Verrucomicrobiota; class Kiritimatiellia; order RFP12; family UBA1067; genus JAKJGY01. Next base: position 9,106 of record JAKJGY010000101.1, on the reverse strand, counting down.
AAAGTAGTGGGCAGTCCGATCCGGCGGCGCGCGGCGATCTCCTTCAGCGTCTCTTCGAGATCCGGCGGCAGGATGCGGCGGCAGCCGCGCAGCTCGGGCTGGCGTGACTGAGAGGTTCCGTAGAAGGGCACGTTGAGGTCGATCCAAAGCAGGACGCGCAACCGTTCGTCGGCGCTCAGGGCCACACGGCGCTCGCCCTTGGCGTCCGGGTGTCCCGCGATCACGACCTCGGCCAGCTTGCTCACGGGTGAGCCCCACGTTTTCGGCTCGATCTGCATAATGTTCGACTCGCAGCCATTGAAGGTCGGAATCCACGAGGTGTAGGGGTTCTTTCCGAAACCGGCCATGCCGCCGCGCGCGTCGCCGCCGTGCTCGGCCTGCGTGCCGCGCCGCGCGAGGTTCTCGTAGGCCACGCTGAAGTAGTCCGTGCGGTCGCCGCTCAGGTCGAGCGCGTGACGCTCGTCGTGGCAGCGTGCGCAATGCGCGTCCAGCACCGGCTGCACCACGCGCGCGAAGCTGAACCCGTCGCGCCGTCCCCACGAGGGCTCGGCCAGCGCCTGGGCGGGACGCGCCGCCGCGCGCGAGCGCCCGCCGCGCGCCGCAGCCGGCGGCGACGCGTAGTTGCGGTCCGCATGGCAGCCGATGCAGCTCTGCCGTTCGCCCGGCATGAAGTGCGTGAAGGTGCGCATGCGCTGTACGGCTCGGCCCTCGGCGTCGAGCGGGAGAAAGTAGAGCGGCACGTTGGCCGGCACCCGGAAATGCGCCGAACCGTCCGCCTCCACGTCGGCGAAGCCCCACACGCGCTTGGGCGCGTAGGTCGCGCCGCACGAGACCACCGGGAACTGGAAGCCGAACTGGCGCTGATTGACCTCCGAGCGGATGTCCTTCTCCATCTCCTGCACCACGGCGATGCGCTTGATCTCGCCCGGCTTGACCGCGTCGCCCAGGCCGATGGCCACATCGTGCATCACGACTTCGGCCCACGGCTCGGCGGCAGGGTCGACGCGCGACGGCCGCGGCGAACGCGGTTGCGGCCGTCCGCGCAGCGGCTGCGCCGCATAAAAACCCAGCCCGCCCTGCGGCGCGCACAGCTCCGCGTCCACCGTACCGTCATAGTCGCGCAGCAGCACGCGCCCCTCGCGCGAGACGAGGAAGTAGGTCGCGTCGAGCGGCACCGGGCTCTCGTAGGGGCCTCGCATCGCGTTACCGGCGCCCGCGTCGGGCACCGGCCCGACGCGCACTTCGGGCGTCAGGTTGCGGATCGCCTCCTGCGCGTTGCCGCCCTGGGTCAGGTTTAGCAGGCCGATCGCGCCGCGGCAGGGGCCGTTGTGGCTGGTCATCACGCAGAGGAGCTGACCGGGCCGGCCGGGAATGTCGCGCGCCTCCATGAAGGTGGCCGGCGAGAGCACACGGTTGCCGAACACGCCCGCCAGCAGCGTGCCGTCGGGGTTGATGGCCCACAGCGACTGGATCGGGATCGCCGGACGGTCCACGTACTCCCAGCGGCTGAAGAGGATACGCCCGTCGCCCATGACCGAGGGCGTGAAATCCGTCAGGTAGTTCGCCGAGAGCCGCACCGCGTGGCCGCCGTCGGCGTCCGAGCGGTAGAGGACCGGCGAGGTGCTGGTCCAGCAATAGGCGAAGGCCGGCTTGCGGTCGGAGGTGAAGGCGACACCGCCGTCCGGCAGCCAGCAGGCGTTCATGTTGTTGGAGGCGTGCCCGACGACGCGGGTCAGGTCTGAGCCGTCGGCGTTGACGTGCCAGATCTGGAACGGCTCCGCCATCGAGCGTTTCCAACTGAAGAGGATCTGCCGGCCGTCGTAGGAGACCTGCGCGTCGAGGATCACGCCCTCGGAGGCGTCGACGAGGCGCCTTAGCGTGCCGTCCTTGAGCGCGAGCGCAAAGAGCCCGCCGCCCGGGGCAAGCCCTTCAACGTGATACGTGTAGACATGCGAGGGATTCAGCGGACGCCGCTGCACCAGCACCAGCCGGTCGAAGCCGAGCGCCCCCGCTTTCGCCGCCGCCAGCGCCCGTCTCGTCTCCTCGCTATTCGAAGCCGCGCTCTCATAATAATCCGGCCGGAAGCGCGCCAGTGCCACCTCCGGGACCGGCTCGGAGAATATCATCACCTCCGACGCGCCGGGGTTCGCGCCGCCATAGGAGGCGGTAAAGCGCAGCCGCAGCCTGCGCACGCTGCGCGCCTGCGGCAGCGTCAGCCGCTGCGGCCCGTGGCGCTGCTCCAGTTCGACCTCGAGCGCCGGCTGGGCGTCCGCGTCGCACCACACCTCGCAGCGCCGCCAGCACTCCGACAGCATCCAGGCCGTGCGGCCGAAGTAGAGAAGCTCGCGCACCGCCACCGGCGCCGGCCACGTGAAGGTCAGCTCCGCGCCGCCGCGGTGCGTGGCACCGTTCACGCACCACGCCTGCCGCAGATCCTGCCGGCTCAACTCGAGCGGCACCTTGCCGTCCGCCACAAAGGCCGCCTCGTAGTCACGGCTGTAAACCGAATCGGCCGCGATTGTGGCCGCCACGGCCCTATTCTCAGGAAGTGCCAGGGGCCCCGCCCGAACCGATACGGCCAGAGACAGCAGGCCCACCCACGCGCCATGGTAACAGCGCCAAGTCCCGCCCGCGACATTGTCAGGTTGTCTCTCCCGTGCCCACATACTTCCGTCCTCCACCGTGACAGCGATAGCATATATCATTTACGCGCCGGGCGCCATTTTTCGCTTGGCAAAAGTGCCCTTTGTTTTTTGGCACATTTCGGATATCATAACGCACTCATGGATAAGGGAACGCTAGCCAGAGCCGCCTTGCCCGCGATGCGACGGCTGAACGCGAGCTGCGGCGAGACCGTCGGGCTGGCCGTTCTCGACACGAAGGCGCGCATGGGGTTGATCGTCGAATCCGTGCAGGGAACGCGCCACCGCTTCAGTTTCACGCTCACCCCGGGCACCCGTTTCCCGCTCCATACCGGAGCGCCGGCCAAGGCCATCCTGGCGCATCTTCGCCCTGCGCGCCAGCCACGCATGCTCCAGGGGCTTGTGTTCACGCGCTACACCGCGAAAACCATTACCTCGCGGCAGGCCTTCCTCAAAGAACTGGCAGCTATCCGTAAACAAGGTTACGCGCTTGATTGCTCTGAAGAAATCGAGGGCTGCCATTGCGTGGCCGCGCCGGTCTGCGGACCGGAAAGCGAACCCGTGGCCGCCATCTGGGTCACCGGACCGGCGAACCGGCTTTCCATCCAGAACCTACATGCCGCCGCGCCCCGGGTCATGGACGCGGCAGAGGAAATATCCTGCGTGTTGCGCGACACGCCGTCGCCGGCGACGCTTCCGGACAATGAGGCGCTGATACGCAGGGCCAAGCGGTTTCTGGCCGCTACGCTCACCGGCCGGATCGACTGGCTCCGTCTTTCCGCCGATCTCGGCGCGAGTTACTCCAAACTGCGCCACCTCTTTGCGGAACAGGTCGGGGTACCGCCCGGCCGCTATCATCTTAAGTTGCGGCTTGAGGAGGCGAGGCGCCTGCTGCGAGAGAGCGAACTGACGATTCAGGAGATTGCGCAGAAGACCGGCTTTTGCGATCCGAACCATTTTTCCGCGCTCTTTTCCCGTACGAGCGGCTGCAGCCCGACGCATTATAGGCGTTCGCAGTTGTCGGGGGGGCATCCCAGCCGGCGGGGAACCGCGCGTCAGGCGTAAGCGGGCCTGGGTGCCGGCGAGCCCCTTTCGGCAGGGGACAATGTTGTCTTGTGTTTTCAGCACGCGTCAATGTCCTATCACACCTTTCAAAGTGTGATGATAACGGCACGGCGACCGGGAGCCAGCAGGATACGGGCCCTTCCAAGGGAGGATATCCAAACGATCACACGTCCGTTAATACAGTATTCTACACCCGTTAATCCTTGATGCCGACGCTGCCTTCCGCTATCGTGTTCATCACACTTTGAAAGGTGTGATATGGACACCCTGCATCCCACACTCTGGCGATCCTGTCGTGTGCTCGCCAATTCCCGCAGGTTGGCGTGCCTGAAAACAGTCTTGGCTCATCCCGACCTGACGGTCGAGTCTGTGGCCGAACGAACGGGCTTGCCCGAAGACCAAGCCAGCCTCTGCCTACGCGCGCTTCAGGCCCGAGGCCTACTTCAGGCCCGGCGCCAGAGCCGTTGGGTGCTCTACCGGCCAGAGCCGGATCCCTGCGTCCCCGTCGCTGCCCCCCTGCTGGGTGCGCTGCGCCACGCGCTACTCGACGACCGCCTGCCGGAACACGAGATCCGGCGGTCGCTAACAGCGTTCACCCACCCGCGCCGGCTGACCATTCTGCGCCACCTCCAACTCGCGGCACCAGCCCCCGCAGCCCAACTCTCACTCGCGACGCAGGTCAGCCCGCCCGCCCTCCAAAGACACCTGAGAAAGCTGAAAAACCGCGCGCTGGTCTACCGCGCTGAGGAAGGCTGGCGCCTCGCCCCCTTCCCTCCCCCTCTCCCCCAAACGCTCCTGACCCTCATCGCCCTTGACGCATGCGCGCCTCACGGCCGCTCGATCGCCCAGAACCCCGTGCCGTGTGGCGGCAGATCGACCGCGACGACCGCGCGCCACTCTCGGTCCAGCGCCGCCTCCGACGACGGGCCGGCCGGCGCCTCCGACGGCGCCTCCCCCGCAGCAACACGCGCCAGCGGAGTCACGACGGCACGGTCCGTCAAACCGGTGTAGTACAGCGGCACGCTGAGCCGACGCATAACCCGCACATCGAGCGGATTGTAGACAGCCAGCATGCCGCACGTCTTCTGGCCAGGATCCACATGCAGCAGAGAGTCGATGTCGCGCCCGTCCGCACGCCGCAGATGGATGATGTCCGCATCAAGAACAGCTCTATGCCGCTTGTAGAAGCCTACCCAACCTTTCACGAGCGCGCGCGTCGCCTCGGTGTCGTACAGCCGCGGCCCGCGGTAACACGCCTGCACGCCCGCACCAAATAGGTTCGCCAAACGCTGCCCGTAGTGCGCGCGATGCGCGTCGAGCGGCTCGATCGTCGCCGCCGCACCTCCGCCATGATACTGTGTCAGCGGCACAAACATCCAGCCCATGCTCGGCGTCTTGGCGCGCGTGCCGTCGAAGACGTTCTGCCGCTCGATGATCTCCTGGTACTCGCGCGGTAACGACCAGTTCGTCTCGCGGTAGCCCATGCCGGTCTTGTTGCCGCCGTTCAGAAAATACCAGTCCGGGATATTGAGGTATACGCCCTGCCCCCGACACCCCTGGTACAACTCGGTGATGGCCTTCCACATGACCCACTGGGAGTCGTCCAGCCCCCGGTGATACGGATGGTTCGTGGCCGCGCACAGGTCACCGGGGTAAGATCCGTCGTGCTCCAGCACGCCAAGCCCCGCCGCCTCTATGAAGCCTCTCAGTTGCGTCAGATAGTCGAGGCCCCATTGCGAGCCGAGGCAGGGCATCACACCGAAGCGTGCCGGCACGCCCTGCGTATTGTCAGCCGCCTTGGCCGCACCCCGGCTCGCAAGTAGCGAATACCCGCCCAGCGCCACCTGCTTGCCGCGACCGTAATCAGCCAGCTCCTTGACCCCTGCCTGATAGGCCGGATCGCGGCTCTCGAAATTGAAGCCGCTGCCAAAAGTCATGACGACCATCTCGAACCCCACATCCGCACACTGGTCGATCGCCAGCCGGACCGCCGCTGCGTCGGCGCTGCGCACATGCATCAGGATCGGGTTTTCGGTCACCCACGGCGCAAGGGTGCGGTAGAACCGCCGATAGGCCAGGTTGCGGCGCTCCCGGCTGTCGCTGTCGTACGCCAGCACGAACGTGCGGAAGGTCTCGAACGTTCCGCCCGCCGGGATAAGCTGATCCGGCCCGCGCGGCGGACGGCACTCCACCAGACACGGGGTCTTACGGGCGTAATTCACCTGCGTGTCATAAAGCGGGTCGGCCACCCAATGCACCGCCGCCTGACGGGTTCCCGCCGCAGACATGCCGCAAAACGAATAATCGGTCTCGACGCACAGCTCCGGCTGCCCCCATTCCGCAGCATCGTCCACCACCGACTCGGGCTCGACCACCGCCAGCGTCTCGCACACAAAGGTGTTCAGCCGCGCCGCCCGCGCTGTGCCGTTGCGAAGCGACACCCACTTGCAGAGCGCTGGCAGACCGTCGTACAGCTCGTAATGCACATCGACTTCCGGCAGGTCGGCGCGGGCCGACGCCGCCGTCACTGCAGGAGGGGCCTGCCGCACCGCAACGGCCCTGACGTGGCACCGCGGCGGCATCAACGCCGGATCGGCCTTGGCGTCGCTGTAGTCCTTGCCCGCGCCCGCCTTGCCGACCTTCCCGACCCTCAGCCGATCCGGCATACCCGACACCGCAAGCACACCAAGCCGCTGGAATGGAACGCCTTCCTGAGCGGCCTCGAAAATCGCCTGCCCCGCCTCAAGCGTGACTCGCAGCCTCGAGGCCCTCTCCCGGTCGAAACGCCCCACTAGGCGCTCTCCTGCATCTGGAGTGCAGATCTCATAGTGCTGCGAATGGGGCCGCATCACCAACGAGCAGACCGTCTTGCCGCCAGCCCGCAACGCCAGCCCCGGACCCCACGAGTTCGCCCGCACGTCATCGCCGGCATCCACCGTCACCTCAAACACCGCAGCCCCGGCCGGCACCGCGCGCTCGGCGTACACGCAACTGTCCGAAGGCGCTAATAGCTCGCCCGCCTTGCCCTCATTCGAAAAGGACGCGCGCGGATGGGTGGGGGTCACGTGGGTAACCCAAGATGAGGCCAACGGGGCCGAAAAATCCTCAGACCACAAGAGGGCGCCCGCGTCCGGATCCGGCGCGGCAACAGGCGGACCAAAGGTCAGCGTGAGCCGCACGCCCGGAGCAGGCCAGGGAAGGTCGCGCGGCATCCACTCCAGCCGCTTCCTCCAAGGGAAGCGCGCTTCCGTCGGGCCAACCCTAAACGACACGAAGCGGTAGGCCTCCGGCTTCGCCGTCATCCTGTCCAGCCAGCGCGCGTCGAGGTAGTTGTGCACCGGCTGGCCGGCCAGCCCGCCAACCTCATATCGCACGCCGTCCAGCTCCACGATCGCCTCAGGCCTGACGGAACGCAGATATTCGCTGCCGTCGTCCAGCCGCTTCAGGCTCACCGTCGCCAAGTTCGGCCCCAGCCTGAAGGTACGCGCGATCAGCCCGTTCGCGAGCACCAGCGCCTTACTGTCCGCCGTTCGATAGACACCGGAAGTCGTCGCCGTCGGGCTTAACAGCCAGTCACCGGGTGAGCGCAGCCCTTGCTCATCGTAGGCCTTCAGCGCACCGACCGTACCCGCCAAGAGCGTACCCGGCATCACCATCAGCACCACCGCGCATCGGAAACGTCCCGTCACGACACACACTCCTTTCCTCCCCCGCCCTCCCTGCACATACAAGTCCCTCTCCCATCAACTGGCCTGATTGTCCCTGTAAACGGCGGCCCTGTCTAGCCGTAATCCGTATGGCCGGACTTTAAAGGACCGCTAAGCCTGACTTGAGCCCCATCCCGTTATCCGCTACCCTATAGCGCATGCAATAATACGAGGGGGGTTATGCGTTACTGTCTGCCACTTCTTGCTGTCACCGCACTCCTTGCCGGATGCGTGTGCGCCGAACACCATCCACTCTCTTTTCCGAATAACGGTTTTGAGCGCGAGGCCGCCGATTGGCGGATGGGTGGCGACGGCATGAGCCGTGTCATCAGAGAGGCCGCGCGTTCCGGGACCTTCGGCCTGAGGGTAACAGACACCTCGCGCCAGAACGGCAGCAGTTGCCGCTCCGCGCCGCTCCCGGTGGCCCCCGGAAAAGGATACGCCGTGCGCTTTTGGGCGCGCGCGACCGAAGGCGACGGCGCCGTCGGCGTCTACCTGCAGTATGCCGACGCCCGTGGCAAGAGTCTCACAGGCGGGCCCTACGGAGATGAAATCTGCCTGCCTGTCCCTCTCGACCCCTCAGGATGGCGCGAGCACACGCTCCTCGGCCAAGCCCCGGAGGGCGCTTCCCATCTCACCGTCTGGATCCATGCGTTCAACGGAGGCACGGGGGTGGCCGACCTCGACGACTTCGAGGTCTTCGAGCTGAGCCCCGCGGAGACCGCCCGGCTGCGGCGGGAACAGGCCCTCACCTCCCGGCACGGATTCCCGTCGCCCTCGCCCGCCCGCATCGCCGAGATCGCCGCCTGGCTGCCCCCACAGCCGCGCGGCCCCGGCCGACCCGCCTCTGACCGTGAGGCCTGGACACGCCTCGCCACACGCGCGGAGGCAGCCAGTATCCTCAAGGAAGCCGCCGGACTGCTCGATTCCCCGCCGCCGGAACTACCCGACGCGCTCTATCTGGAGTTCACCCAGAACGGCAACCGCCGGAACTACGAGAAGCCCTACGGCCTCCGCCTCAAACGCCTGAACACGCTGCTCCTCGCCGAATGCCTCGAAGGCCAAGGACGGTTCATGCCCGCCCTCGAGCGCGACCTGCTCGCGATCTGCGACGAGCGAAGCTGGACGATGCCCGCCCATGACGGCGGCCTGGGAAACTTCAACGGCAAGGCGCTCACCATCGACCTCGGCTCCTCCGCCCGCGGCTGGCTCCTGTCGCTCGCCGACGCCTGGCTCGGCGACCGTCTTGCGCCCGCGGCGCGTCTCCGGCTGCGCCAGGAGGTCAGCCGACGTGTCCTCGACCTCTACCGCACCGCCTTGCGGGAACACCAGATCCGCGGCAACTGGTGGATGCGCGGCGACAACAACTGGAATGCGGTCTGTACGGCCGGGGTCGTCTGCAGCGCGCTGGCCCTTTTGGAAAGCCCTGCCGACCGGGCCGAGATCCTCGCCGCAATGGAGATCTCAAACCCGTTCTTCATCGACGGCTTCACCGATGACGGTTACTGCAGCGAGGGCATGGGGTACTGGAATTACGGCTTCGGCCATTATGTGATGATGGGGCTCACCGTACGTGACGCCACTGGCGGCCGGCTGAACATCTTCGGGGGCGACAAGCTGCGGCGCATCGCCGAGTATGCCCGCGGCTACCAGATCCAGCCCGGCCGCGCGCCCTATTTCGCTGACGGCGGC
>JAKJGY010000304.1 GCA_022704145.1 Verrucomicrobiota bacterium | reverse complement strand
TACCCGACACAACGCCGGTTCGGCGTAAACAGAAAAGGAGAGCTCAGATGAATCGACTGTGTATGACCTCGTTGCTGGCCCTGCTGGCGGCCGGCGCTTCCGCCCAGGCGAATGCCCCTGCCAAACCGGCCTTGCCGGCCGAGTTCCCTGCGCGCGCCAAAATGCGTGGTGACGCGATCAAGGAGTTCGACAAGGACGGCGACGGCAAACTGAATGAAGAGGAGCGCAAGGCCATGATGGCCGCACGCATGGCCATGGGCGAGAAGCTGCGCCTGGAGCGCGAAAAGCAGTTTGACAAAGATGGCGACGGCAAGCTCAATGACGAAGAGCGCAAGGCCATGATGGAGGCGAACAAGGCTCGCATGGAGGAGTTTCGCAAGGCGCGCGAACAACCCTTCGACAAGGACGGCGACGGCAAGCTCAGCGACGAAGAGCGCAAGGCCATGATGGAGGAGATGCAGAAACGCCGTCCGAATGTTGGCCCGCAGTTCCAGGAAATGATGAAAAAGTTCGACAAGGACGGCGACGGCAAACTCAGCGATGAGGAACGCAAAGCCATGCGCGAAGCACGCATGAAGGTGAAAGCGCCAGGCCTGCCGAAACCGCCCGCCGCTGAAGCGAAATAAATTGTCAGCGGGCGCGCTTCTGACGTAAACTGCCGCTCATGGTCGGGCGTGTTTTTATTCAGATCGGGTTTTGCATCCTGTCAGCAGGCATGCGCCACCTGTTTGCGTCGGACACCCTGCCTTCGGTGCGCGTCGCGTTCCCGGCTGCAGGTGCCTCGGTATCGACTGCCACGCAAACCTATCTGATCGGCTCGGTCACACCGCCGGCCACGCCGTTGACGGTCAACGCGCAAACGGTGACCCCATGGCGCACCGGCGGTTTCATCTGCATGGTCAAGGTCGTGCCCGGCACCAACACGGTCATTCTGCGCGCCGGCGCCACTGAGCATCGCCACACGTTCTGCGTGCCGGAGGCTGTCGCACAGCCGGACGGCGAGATCGGCCTGCGCACGCTCGAACCGGCGCAGCCGATCGGCGTTTATACCGGCGAGAGCGTGCGCCTCGCCTGCAGCGCGCCGGCCGGCCGCCACGTCTTTGCCGCCGTCGGCGAGCGCACGGTACCCCTGTTACCCGCCAGCGATGCGCCCTCCCGCTATTCGGCAACGATCTCCTTCCCCGCGCCCGCTGAAGACGTGCCGGTGGTTTTCTTTGCGGACGGCCTCGCGGACGCCCCGGCCGCCCCCGTCACCGCGCGTGCGGCGTGGCCCGCGCACGCGGTGACCGGACCGCTCTTTGCCGCGCGCGCCCGTACCGAGCCGGGCGGCGGCGACACGGCCGCCTTCCTGACGCCCGGCCTGCATGTGCAGGGCGCCGGGTATATCGGGCGCCACACCCGTTTCTGGCTGGGCGGCGAGCGGCGCTTCACCGAGAGCGACCATCTTGCGGCGGCACCGGACATCCCGCTGCCGCCGCGAAATCTCGCCCCGCCCGACCTGGCTGCCGGATTCGCCACGCAGCCGCCGTCCGGCCGGCCGCCCGCCGATATCCTGATCGTCCTGGACCCCGGCCACGGCGGCCCATCGACCGGGGCGATAGGCCCCACCGGCGTGACTGAAAAAGAGGTCAACCTGCAGCAGGCCCGCCTGATGCGCGACGTGCTTGAACACGCCGGCTTCCGCGTGCTCATGACGCGCGACAGCGACGTCGATGTCGATCTTTACGAGCGCGCGCGCATCGCCTACCGTGCCAAGGCAGACGCCTTCATCTCGGTGCACCACAACGCGACGGCAGCGCATACAGATCCGCGAAGCGTGCGCCACATCTCGACCTACGCATGGAACGCGATCGGCCTGCGGCTGGCGCGCGCGCTCCACCCCAAGCTTGCCGCAGCGACCCCGATCGCCGATCGCGGCGTCATCACCGCGAGCTTCGCCGTCTGCCGCAACCCTGCCATTCCGTCCTGTTTGCTTGAACTGGACTTCATCAACTGTCCCGAGGGCGAAGAGGCGATCCAGCGTCCCGAGCAACAGCGCCGCGTGGCCGAAGCCTTGCTGGAGGGGCTCCGCGCGTGGCTGGCGCCGGAGGAGCGCTGATCCCGCCCGCCGGGGCGTGTCACATCAATATGTGACAGGACACGCGTGTCTCTTTTTTCTATGCTTGATGGCGCATGAGATGGATGGGCGAACCCAATCAGCGGCCACACCCTCATGGGAGCGGCCGTGACACATGGAGGCATCAGGATGAAGATGGACACTCTCACACGTCTGTGCTCGACTGCGGCTATCGCGGCGACCTGCATCACAGCGAACGCCAAGCTCTTCAGTGACGGCTTCGGTACGGCGCACAACTATCTGGCAGATGGCGCGGCCGGAACCATGTGGGACGGCTTTCTCGTCAACTTCACCAATGGCAACGCGGTCGCCACGCTTGCGGATGCCGACACCAGTTCCGAGCAATGCCTGACCTTGCAGTCGACCTATGGCAATTGGGAAAACGGTGACGCCGACGGTATCCTTCTTTTCAAAACGATCGCCGGCGACTTTGACGCCCAGGTGCGGATTGTCAGCATGAACAACGTGCAGTGGCACGATGCGGGGCTCATGGCGCGCGTGCCCGAACAGGGCGATGCGGGAACCGGCTAGGATTGGGTCGCCGTCAAGTATGCGATGTTCAACGGTCAAAACGGCCACCGCAGCGTCGACAGCAACCTGACCAGCACGGTGCAGGTCCCCGGCCTGCAGCCTTGGCTGCGCCTCGTCCGCAACGGCAACCTCTTTTCCAGTTACCGCAGTCAGGACGGCGTGGCCTGGACACCGGTCGGTGCCTCCCTACGCAATGACATGGCCGGGCTGACCGTGCAGGTCGGAATCTGGCACGCCACCTTCAGCGGCAACTCGGGCACGGCCGTGTTCGACAACTTCACGCTGCGTGGTCCCACGGCCTGGACCAACAGCACCGGCGGAAGCTGGGCCCATGCCGTCAACTGGAACACGGGCGTGCCGGGCGGACAAGGCGATTGGGCGCTCCTGCCCAGCAACTTCCTCGGCAGCGCCGCCATCACACTGGACGGCGACCGCATCCTAGGACGCCTCACCATTGACAGCCCCGCGCCGTACAGCATCGACCCCGGCCCCCTCACCCCCGAGGCCTTCCTCGCTCTGGATGACACCGCCGTGGACGCCC
>JAKJGY010000100.1 GCA_022704145.1 Verrucomicrobiota bacterium | reverse complement strand
ACAGCCACCACCGGCCAGCCCCCCCACCGCCACTTGTTGCCGCGCATATATCGCGCCTTGGTGATCCGCGCGAGCCACGGGATATCCCGTACCGCCAGCACCTCGTACCGTGAGGCGATCTCGTCGAGCATCACCTGGCGAAAGCCGCGCCGCACCGCCTTGGCGCGCAGCACGAACAGGTTCAGCTCGCCCGGCCCGCCCGCCGCCGTCATCAAGGCGTAGAAACGGCTCTTGAAGAGCCGCTTGAACTGGTTCTGCAGATACCGCGACGCGCACCCGGCCTCAATCCCATACCCCTGCCCCCTTAACAGCCGGTGCATGTCCAACAGCGAGAGGTCTGCCGGATAGCCCAGCCGCCCCGCCAGGCCCGACATAAACCCATAACGCTTGTATGCCCTGAATGCCGCAGGGTCTGTCGCGTCCGCCCCGCAGCCCTCGGCCTTCTGATAGGCCAGATGGTACAGCATGGAGAAATACAGATCCCGGTCACACGGCACGAAGAAAGAGTCCGCCCACCTGACACGGTCGCGCAGCACCGCCTCCGCCAGAGCCTGCGGAAAATATGCGCCGCCGACAAAGTCGGCCCCCACGCCACCGCCCGCGCTATACACGTCGCACTTCAGTCCGGAGGTCTTGTGCGTCCCGCGGCAACGCCGCGCGACCGGCTCCACCGCCCGGTCCTCCACCAGGAGGTCCACGTCATCCTTGCCTCCGCAAGTGGGGTGCTCGCCCATATTCCGATAGCCGCGTAACACCGCGTACCGGTATCCGCTCGCCTCAAGCCAAGCGAAGAATTCCTGCGGATCTTTCAGATAGACTCTCATTTGTTGGCTGAAAAGTGTATGCTATCGGCCGTTTGTCTGACAAGGAAGATTCATTCCCTATGAAAGTCGGCGTTCTCAGATTCAGCGCCCTGGGCGACCTGGCCCTGGCGTTACCCTTTATACGGGCCTTGAAGGTCAAGCCGGTCATCCTGACGATGCCCGTGGGCCAGGCCCTCTACCAGGACGAGTTCGAGACCTTCACCGTCCTGAAGGACAAGAGCGTCTCCGCGCAGTTCCGCTTCGTGCGCGAGCTGCGGCGGTTGCGCCTGGACGCGCTCATCGACCTGCAGAGCAACGACCGCAGCCGCCTGCTGACGCGGTTCGCGCGCGCGGCCCGCCTCTTCGACCGCCAGTTCGAGTCGCACCGCTACCCGGCCGTCGAGGCCTGGCAGCGGATCATCGAGCCGTCCGGCCTGCTGGGGCCCCTCGACCTCGCCTTCACCCCCAAGCCGCGCGAGTACATCGTCCTCAATGTCGGCAGCTCGCCCGTCTGGCTCTCCAAACGGCTCCCCGACGCCAAATGGGCCGAGATCAGCGCCCAGCTCCAAGCGCGCTTCAACCTGCCCTTCGTGCTCACCGGCTCGGCCGACGAGCGCGACTACGTAGCCCACCTCGCGCCGCAGCTCGCGGGTCGGGTCGAGAACCGCGCCGGCCAGACCTCGCTGCAGCAGCTCAAGCGCCTGCTCGCCGGAGCGTTCCTGACCGTCTCCACCGACTCCGCCGCCATGCAGATCTCGGCCGTCATGAAGACGCCCACCATCGGCCTCTTCGGCGCCACCAACTGGATCCGCTCCGCACCGTTCGGGCCCTGGTCCCGCACCGCCTTCGACGCGACCGTCTACCCGGACGGCAAGCCCCCGGCCGAGAATATCCGCGCCTGCGGCCCCTATTACGACCACCTCGATATCGCGCCGGCCCTGGACGCGCTCGCGCCCTACCTCGGCTGACCGCAGCACGACAGACCCGCGCGCGCCTCACCCTAGCGCGGCCAGCGCCTCCTGAAGCTGACGCCGCACCACCTCGCCGGAGAAGCACCGCTCGTACAGGCGCCGCGCCTCGCGCCCCCCTGCCGCCAGCGCCGCCCCGCCCTCCGCCCACGCGCGCACCGCGGCGGCCAGCGCCGCCGGATCGCCCGGCGCCACAAAGCGCACGGCCGACGACGACCGCGCCTCCTCGGGATAGGCCTCGGACGCGCGCGTGACCACCGGACGCCCGCAGGCCAGCGCCTGGAACACCTTGTTCGGGATCACCCGCCCCGCCTTCCGCGTGGTGCCGAAGACGCCCAGCAGCAGGTCGGCACGGCAGACCCGCGCCGGCAGCTCCGCATACGGGAGGCGCGCCTCGAAGCGCAAGTCCGCGAGCCCCTGCGCCGCGCGCAAGCACGCCTCCTTCTCCGGCCCGTCACCCAGCAGGCTCCAGCGCACCGCAGGCCCCCGGTAAAGCCGCGCCGCCTCAATCATCGTCGGCGCGCCGTGCAGCGGGATGAAGCTGCCGTAAAAAAGCACGTCGAGCGGCGAGCCGGGCGCGCGCTCCGGCGCCGGCCGGAACAGCCGCTCGTCAGCCCCCACATAGACCACGCTGATCCTCTCGCGCGGCACCCCCAGCGTCTCGTGGAAGAACGCCGCATGGCTCGGCGTGTCGGCGATCACACGGTCGGCGCAGGCGAACAGCGCACGCTCCCACGCCAGCAGCCGCGCGGCCGCGCGGCCGCCCTCCTGAAGCTTGAAGCGCTCCCACACCTGCTTGTCATAGGCGCTGATGAGCGGGTCGATGACCAGCGGCACGCCGCGACGGCCGCACCAGCGCCTGGCCGCCGCCACGTCACGCTGCCGGAAACAAGGCACCCACACGGCCTGCGGCGCAGGCAGACGGCGCAACGCCGCCTCCACATCCCCGAAGCGGCAGAAACGCGGCGAGAAATCGCGGATCTCCCAGCCCAGCTCCGCGAGCTGCTGGCGCACCACCCCGTTGCGCGAATACCCGGGGTCAGACCGCCCCCACCACAGCATCTGTCGTCCTGAAGCCATAATCCCCCACACGCGCCCGCCGAGGCCCGCCCCCTCACCGGCGGACCGTGAAGACATAACGCCCGGACCCCACCCGGTAGGCCGGACGGCCCCGCGACGAGGGCACCTGCGGCACGTCCGCCACCACCTGCGCGCCCGCCGGAACCGCAGGCAGGTAGACCGTCGCGGAGGTGTTGACCGGCACCTCCACCTCCAGCCGGAAAAGCCCGCCCTCCTGCTTCCAACTGCTGCGGATCAGCCCGTAGGGCGAGTCATGCTCCGCCTGCACCCAGCCGAGGCCCTCGACCGGCTCCGGACAGATCACGAACGACTTGAACGCCACCGCGGAAGCCTCGACCCTGGAGGCCACCGCGCAGACGCCGTCGTCCAGACGGATCCCGCCCAGATACTGATACCACCAGGCGGAGACGTCGCCGAACATGATGTGGTTGCGCGAGGCGCCCTCGTTCCAGTCCTCCCAGAAGGTCGTCGCGCCGCGCACGATCCAGTTCCCGTACGACGGGTGGTTGGTCTGGGTCGCCATCGCGAACGCGAGGTCGCTGCGCCCCGCCTCGCTCAGCGCGCGAAAGATGTATTTCGACCCGAGGATACCGAAGTCCGGACCGGCGCCGTTCTGGCGCACGGTCTCGACCAGCCGGGCCTCGACCTTCGCGCGCTCGGACTGCGGCACCAGCCCCTGATGCAGGGCGCAGCTCTGCGCGGTCTGGCTGCCGATGGAATAGACGCCGTCACCCTTGTAGAGCTGGCGGTTGTAGGCCTCGCGGATCGAGGCGGCCAGGGCGCCGTACCGCACGGCCTCCTCCTTGCGGCCGAGCAGCTCGGCCGTACGCGCCACGATCTGGGCGTCCAGATAGTAATAGCCGGTCGACGTCACCTCCACCGGCGTCTTGGTCTTCACCGGGGTCCAGTCGCTGAGGCCGAACGCCGCAATCCCGTCCTTCGCGCGCGACGTGACGAAATCGACATACTTGCGCATCGCCGGATAGGCGCGCTCCAGGATCCGCAGGTCGCCCTGATACACATAGAGCGTCCAGGGGAGGATCAGCAGGGCGCTGTCCCAGGCCGGGCCGTTGCCCCACTCGTAACCCCAGCCGCTCGTGGGCACGATCGCCGCCACGTTCCCGTCCGGACGCTGCTCGTCGATCAGATCCTGAATCCACTTCTCGTAGGCCGCCGTATTCTGGAAGTTGTACATCGCCAGCTCGGCCGCCAACTGCGCGTCGCCCGTCCAGCCGTTCTTCTCACGGTGCGGGCAGTCGGTCGGATAGCCGTTCACGAAGTTACCGCGGTACGCCCAGAGGATCGCGTGCTGCATCCGGTTGATCAGCGCGTGGTCGCACACGAAAGACCCCGCGTCACGGAAGTCGTTATGCACCACGCACGCGGCGAGCGTCGCCGCCGTGGGCGCGGCCTTCAGCCCCTCGAGCTGCACATACTGGAACCCGTTATACGTGAAACGCGGCTCATACGTCTGGACGGCGCTGCCGTCGCAGACAAACCGGTCCACCTGGAAACCGCCCCCCGGCAGCACCCGGAACGAGGCCGGATAGCGGAAGTGCGCGTCCGTGCCCTCCAGGCTGAGCGTGCCGTCCGGCTTGACCTTCTCGCCATAGCGCACCGTGACCACGTCACCGGCCCGCTGCCCGCTCATCGTGAGCCGAACCCACCCGGCGACGTTCTGGCCGAAGTCCACCAGCCAGACGCCGGGCTTAAGCTCACGCACCGTTTTGGGCGGCAGCCGCTGGGCCACCACGCTGGGCGGCAGCGCCGCGGCGGACAGCGCGCCCGCAGGCCCCGGGACGACCGCCGCCGTCAGGACGGCCTTCTCCAGCTCCGGCGCACCCGGCGGCGGCTGCCCGATCACCTCGCCCTCACGGATACAGTCAAACCCGACCGGACTGGCGACCTGCCGCCAGGTGCCGTCGGAACAGACGGTCTCGCGCGTGCCGTCCTGATACGTCAGCTCCAGTTGCGCCAGCAGCCGCGGGAAGTCGCGCCAGGGCGCGTTGTCGAAATTCCACACCGCCACGCTGCGCACGTCGTACCAGCCGTGGCCCAGCAGCACCTGGAGCCGGTTGTCACCCCGCTTGACCTGCCCGCTCAGGTCGTAGGTCGAGTAAAGCACGCGCGTGTCGAACTTGGTCGGCGCAGGCTCAAGCACCCTGTTGCCGATCCGCGCCCCATTGAGGCTCGCCTCATAAAAACCCAGCCCGGTGATGTGCAGCGTCGCCTCCCGTACCGCCTTCGCCACGGTGAAGCGTTTCTCGAAAGCGGGCGAGACCGTCTCCTGCCGACGCTCAATCTTCCCCCACGGCGGACAGTCCGGCGCGCCCGCCACGGCCGCGCCGCGCCACCCCTCGGCGGCGAACCCGTCCGCCACCTCCTTCCAGCCCTGGGACGGCTGCGCCGACACCGTCCAGCTCGCGTCCGTGCCGACCGTCAGGCCGTCGCCAAAACGCAGCAGGGCCAGGAGCCCGGTCGGCCCGACCGCGTCGTTGACCACCATCGCCGTGATCAGGTTACGCCCCGGCCGCACATGCTGCGAGACGTCGATGAACCGCATCCAGCGCCAGGCGTTCAGGTGCCCCCACGTCTTGGCCGCGACTTCGCCGTTGATGAAGACCTCCCATTTGTCGTCCGCCGTGACCGCCAGAAGCACCGGCCGCCCGCCCGCGCCCTGCGGCGCCTCGAACACCTTGCGGAAGTAGCGCTTGCCCGCCGCCGCCCGGTCCAGCGCAGGCGCGTCACCCGCCCAGATCCACTGCGCCCCCGCCAGGTCGCAGTCGGGACGCGTCGAGGCGTGGGCGCCGATCCACTGCGCCTGCCAGTCCGAGGCCCGCATCACCCCCATCACCCAACGCGCCGTGTCGCTCCAGCCCGACGCCTTGCCGCTCACGTTGTCCCAGACGCGCACCCGCCAGTAACAGCGCTGCGACGTCGCCAGCGGACGCCCCGCATACACCACGTTCAACGACTGCTCCGTCGCCACGCGCCCGCTGTCCCACAGGTCCGCGTCGCCCGCCTCCAGCCGAGCCGCCTCGCTCGCCACCTGCACCTGGTAGGCGGACTGCCGCAGGCCGCGCGCCTGCCGCTCCCGGGCCACCAGCTTCCAGCTCAGCCGCGGCGCAGGCGTGTCGATCCCGACCGGCTCAGACCGATACTCGGCCGTAAGGGCCTGCGGCGCCAACACCCGCGCCTCCTGCCGCATCACCGACTGCCACCCACATCCCGCCGCCAACAGCAACACCCCCGCCCATGCCTGCCTCATCGCAACCTCCCACCTGTTCACCGCTTACCTGCACACCTTCCGCGCCCAATCAAGCGCCCTCAGAACATCCCGCCTGACCCGCCTCCCGGCCGCAGCCTCAGCCGAAGTGCTCGCGCAACAGCGCGAGACTGCGCGTCACGCCGGACACCGGCTCCTCGTTGCCCTCGAACTCCAGCGAGAGATAGCCCCGGTACCCCGCCTCCCGCAACAGCCGCGCGATCCGCCCGTAGTCCAGGTCGAGCGTGTACCAGCGCCCGCCGCCAAAGTACGTCTTGGCCTGCACCAGCACCGCGTGCGGCGCGAGCGCCGCCAGCCGGTCATAGGGCTCTTCCAGAAAATTGCCCGTGTCGAGCGTGACCCTGAGCCAGGGCGAGGGCACGTCGCGCAGGACACGCATCACGCCTTCAGGCGTCAGCCCCAGCCCCCAATGGTTCTCAAGCCCCAGCGTCACCCCGCATTTCTCCGCGTGCGGCACCAGCTTCTCGAACGCCTCCCGCACCCAGCCGAACGCCTCCTCGTCGGTGTGGCCCGCGAGCGGCGCCTCCACCCCGCGGTTCTTCATCAGCTCGTCAAAACTCGCGCTCGTGTCCCAACGCCCCGTATTGACACGCACGGTCGGGATGCCCATCGCATAGGCCTCCTCAATGAAACGCACCGTGTCGTCCACGTTCTTCTGCCGCTCAGCCGCCTCCGGCCTCAGGAACGTCTGGTGCGTGGAGTACCCCATGAGGTCGAGCCCCAGGCTGAAGGCCCGCCGCTTGTACTCGCGCATCTGCTGCGCGCTGGGCTCGCCGACCTGTCGCCGCAGGATCTCCACGCCGTCAAACCCCAGCTCAGCCGCCCGCTCGATACAGCGCTCGACCGGCCGGAACGCCTCGTGCCGGAACTGAAAGAAGGAGTACGTCGAGACCCCGAGCCGCGACCGCCGCGCCGGCACCGGCGCCGCCTCGGCCGCAGCCCCCCGGGCCGCCGACAGGCCGCCCAAGGCCCACGCCGACCTCGTGAAAAACACCCGACGCGTCAGGCTCGTCATCACCGCCACCCTTCCCTTGTAATATGCCTAGCCTAACCCATCCCCCGCCCGCCGTCAAACCCGGCGCCCGCGGCAAGCCCGCCTCGGACGTCGGCCCCCCGGTTACGCGGGCCTCACCGCGTCTGGCCCTCCGGCCCCCGCGCCGGGTAACGCCTGACCGCCACGTCGTTCTTCTGGGGCGTGCCGGGCGTGCTGCGTCCGTCGGCGATGAGCCTCTCGAGCAGCGCCTGCATCTCCGCGACGCGCGCGGGCTGCTCGGCCGCGAGGTTCTTCGTCTCGCCGAGGTCGTCGCCCACATTGAAAAGCAGCACCGGCGTGGCCGGCTCGGCACCCGCCTGCTTGTTGAACGCGCCCGCGCCCGTGGCCGCCGCGATCAGCTTCCACGGCCCGCTGCGCAACGAGGGCACACCGCTCATGGAGCAGCTCACCGCGTGCTCGCGCACCGGCTGCCCGCCGCCCTTCAGCAGCGGGAGCAGGCTGAAGCTGTCTTCGCCGGCGCCTTCCGGCAGAGGCGCGGACAGGATGTCGGCCAGGGTCGCCAGCACGTCCGCCTGGTGCGCAAGCTGGCCGCACATGCTGCCGGCCTTGACCACGCCGGGCCAGCGCACGATGAAGGGCACGCGGTGGCCGCCCTCCCACGCGTCGCCCTTATAGCCGCGCAGCGGGCCGCTGGGAAAGTGCCCGCGCGCCTCAAGCTCCGCGGCACCGACGTAAGGCGCAAAGCCGTTGTCGCTCGTGAAGAGCACCAGCGTGCGCTCGGCGGCCCCGGCCGCCTCCAGTGCCTGCAGCACGCGCCCCACCGCGTCGTCCGTCTCCATGATCAGGTCGGCCGCCGCGTTGTCCAGCCCGCTTTTGCCCCGCCAGGCCGCGTTGACCGCGAGCGGCGTGTGCGGCGTGGTCAGCGGCAGGTAGAGGAGGAAGGGCGCGTCTTTCGCCGCAGCCGCCTCGCGGATCAAGGCGCAGGCCCGCTCCGCCAACGCGGGCAGGATGCCCTCGAGGCTCCAGTCCTTCAGCGCGGGCCCCGGCAGGCTCGCCAGTTGCGGCTTGCCGCCCAGCAGCCGCTTGGGCAGGAACTCGGAGGGCACGCCCACCGTGCGGTCGTTCTCGATGAAGCAGTAAGGCGGCCAGTTGGGCACGTCGGTGCCGAAGTAACGGTCGAACCCGCGCGCCGTCGGCCCGCCCGCGATCGGTTTCGCGAAGACCTCCCCCCACGCGGCCAGGTGCTCGGCGGTGACCGCCGCCTCGTCACCCTTGCCCTTGCCCGGCTGTAGCAGCCGCCGCTGCCCCGGCGCGACAGGCCAGTCCCAGCCGAGGTGCCACTTGCCCACACAGGCGGTCCGGTAGCCCTGCTGCTTCGCCAGGCCCGCGATCGTCAGCCGCTCCGGCGCGATCAGCGGCCCGCCGAATACGCCGACGATGCCGCTCTGCAGGCGCGTGCGCCAGTGGTAGCGCCCCGTCAAGAGGGTGTAGCGCGACGGCGAGCAGACGCCCGATGACGAGTGCGCGTCCGTGAAGCGCATACCCTGCGCCGCGAGACGGTCCAGGTTCGGCGTCGGAATCTTGCCGCGCGACGGGTTGTAGCACTGCACGTCGCCGTAACCCAGGTCGTCCGCCAAAATCACCACCACGTTGGGCCGCGCCGGCTTCGCCTCCTCCGCCGCCAGCGCCCCACCCGCCAACACGCACATGAGAGCCCCTGTGCGGCAGAATGCAGCGTTCACTGTCGTCCCTCCTCGTTAACAAGGCCTGCGCGTGGTCAGGGCGCCGACAGGCTTTCGCCGGTGGCGGGCGGCGCGAGCGCCGGCTCGCCCTTCAGCAGCCCTTGCTTCGCCAGAAAGCGGTCCGCCGCGATCAGCGTGACGGTCTTCCACGGCTCGGCGTTGAAGAAGCGGTGCTCCTGCCCTTGGGCAAGCTGCAGGTCCGTGGTGATGTTGCCCACGCTCTTCAGCTTGGCGTACGCCGCGTCCCACCCCTTCTTCCAGCCGTCCTCTGTGCCGAAAAAGACGACCGCCGGCGCGAGGCCGGGCTTGAGGAAGCGCAGAACGTCGACCTCCGCGTCCTGACTGTCGTCCGGCGAGAAAGCGGGGTTGAAAAGCACGTAGGCGACGACCGAGGTGTCAATATCCTTGGGGTCGGCCGGGTCGTTGAGCCCCGGGTTCAGCGTGGCGAGCACCGCGATGTGCCCGCCCGCCGAGCCGCCGCCCGTGACGACGCGGGCCGGGTCGAGCCCCAGCTCCCCCGCGTGCTGCTTGAACCAGCGGATCACGCTCTTGGCGTCGGTGATGCAGACGCGCTTCTTGGTCTCGCCCACGGGCAGCTTGGCCGCCTCGGCCTTGGTCAGCATGCGGTAGTTGACCGTCGCGGCCACGAGCCCGCGGCCCGCGAAGTAGTGGCACGCGTCGCGGAACTGGCTGAGCGAGCCTCCCGCCCACGAGCCGCCGTGGAAGAGGATAATGCCGGGGGCCTTCGCCTGGGCCGGCACATGCCCCGGCGGAAAGTAGATCTCCATCTCGCGCGGCTGCCCGCCCGAGTGCTTGTAGACGTACGCCTTGCCGGGCTGGCCCTCTGCCGCGCCGCCCTTACCCGCCGCCGCCGCACCGAGCGCGGCAGCCAGCAGGCACCCGATGAGTGCTTGAGTCGTTCGCATCTTCACACCTCCTGGGCGGGCACACAGACCCGCCCCTACTTCTGGCGCGGCGCGCTCCGCTTGCCCACCAGCGCCTCGAGGCGCGCGCCCATGGCCGCGGCGCGCGCCGCCTCGGCGGCCGCCAGATTCTGGGTCTGGCCGGGGTCGGCCGCGAGGTTGTAGAGCTGCACGGCAGGCGCGTCGGGCTTGACGCGGCCTTGCGCG
The DNA here is from genome assembly GCA_022704145.1 of Verrucomicrobiota bacterium. Lineage (GTDB taxonomy): Bacteria > Verrucomicrobiota > Kiritimatiellia > RFP12 > UBA1067 > JAKJGY01. Next base: position 4,574 of record JAKJGY010000100.1, on the reverse strand, counting down.
TCGACGTCGCCCGTGACCAGCCCGAGCTTGGCGTAAGGCTGCCCCCACTGCGGCCCGGGCGGCTCCTGCACCGTCATGCCGCACGAGCCCTGCTTCGGCAGATACACCCACTCGCCCTGACGCAGCGCGTGGCCGCCCGTACCGAGGAACACCGCCTCCGCACGCCTGACGGGAGCGCCCGCGGGATCGAGGAACGCGGTCAGCTCGCTCGCGCCATCCGGTGACGCGCCCTCCGGCAACGCCACGCCCGCCGCCTCCGCCAAGGTCGCCATCACGTCCACCTGCGAGAAGAGCGCCTGCCGCACGCTGCCGGCCGGAATACGTCCCGGCCAGCGCGCGAGCAGCGGCACACGGTGCCCGCCCTCCCAGGCGTCGGTCTTCTGCCCCAGCAGCCCCGCATTGCTGCGATGGCCCCTCTCGAGCGGCTCGCGCGTCAGCACCGCGCCGTTGTCGCTGGTGAAGATGACCAGCGTGTTCTGCGCCTGCCCACTCCGCTCCAACGCGTCGAGCACCCGCCCGACACAGTGGTCGAGCTGCTGCACGAAATCGCCGTAAAGCCCCGCCTCGCTCGTGCCCTTGAACTCCGGCGCGGGCGCGATCGGCACATGCGGCGCGAGAAACGCCAGATAGAGGAAGAACGGTTCCTCTCGCTTCTGGCTCAGGAACTGCTCCGCGCGCTCGGCCAGAAGCAGGTCGATCCGCTCCAGCGGCCGCGCCGCGTGAGAGTGTGCCGCGCCCTTGCTGACGCCGTGCCCCCACCCCTCGCGGGTCTCCTTGGCCGGGATCATCACGAGCGGGTCAGCGGCCTCCCAGCCCACCACGCGATGGTTCTCCACAAAGACGAAGGGCGGCTCGTTGTGCGTGCGCGGCGTGCCGAAGAAGGTGTCGAAGCCGATCTCCAGCGGCCCGGGCTTCAGCTCCGCGTTGTAGTCCGGATCGCCGCCCCTCCCGAAACCGTTGTGCCACTTGCCCAGCGCGGCGGTGCGGTAGCCGGCTGATTTCAGCAGCGACGGCAGCGTGACCTGCCCCTCGTGGAAATAGAGCGAGTAGTCGTTCTTGCGCTTCGCGTGCCACAGGTAAGTGCCGCTCAGGATCGAATAGCGCGACGGGTTGCAGACCGCCGCCACCGCGTGCGCGTCCGTCAAGCGCACACCCTGCGCGGCGAGCCGGTCGATGTTCGGCGTCCTGATCCGCGTCGCGCCGTAGCAGCCGACGTCGCCGGTGCCGAGGTCGTCGGCGATCATGAACAGCAGGCTGGGCCGCCCGCCCGCCTGCGCGAGCGACGCCAGCGCGAACGCCGCGAGCAGCGCCAGCCGCTGCATGATGTTCCGCCTTTTCATTTCTCAAGCCCTCCCTGCCGCTCTTTGCCGTCCGCTGCCGGCGCAAACGCGCGGCCGCTGGCGATGACCGCGTCCCAGCGCGCGCGGCACTGCGCCGCCAGGCGCGCGGCCACCTCCGGATACCGGTCCTTCACGTCGAACCGCTCGCCGGGATCCGCGCCCAGGTCGTAGAGCGCGCCAGCCCCGCCCGGCAGGGCGTGATACTTGAAGCGCGAGCCGCGCAACGTGAGATGGTGCGACTCATACCGACGCTCCGTAAGCGCGGCCCCGCCGCGCGGCGCGCCCGCCCCCGCGATCGCCAGGCGGAAGGCTTCAGGACGCGCAACGGCCGCCTCGCCACCTTCCAGCGCAGGCCGCAGGCTCTCGCCGGTGAACGGCATGTGCGCGACCGCGTCGGCCGGCACGGCCGCAAGGTCAAGCAGCGTGGGCAGAAGATCCTCGACGCGTCCGAAGGCCGCGCGCTCGCCGGGCGCGACGCGGCCCGGCCAGCGCACGAGACACGGCACGCGGATGCCGTTGTCCCACACCGCCGCCTTGTGGCCGCGCAGCTTCGCGACATTGCGCCTCTCCCAGTCCTCGCCGGTCACGAAACCGTCCGGGCCCGCGCGCTTGGAGTCCGGACCCGTCGGGCCGTTGTCGCTGAGGAACACCACGATCGTGCGCTCCGCCTGGCCCGCCTCGCGCAGCCCCGCCAGCAGGCGGCCCACGCACGCGTCGAGGTGCGCGATGCAGCCGTAACAGGAGGCGAGTTCTTCGGAGCAGCCCTGCGCGAGAAAGGGCGCGCGGTACTTCTCGTCGCACACCCACGGCCGGTGCGGGAGGATGTACGCCAGCGAGATGAACCAGGGCACGTCCTTGTGGGAGCGGATGTAGTCGAGCGTGAAATCCGTCCAGATATCCGCGGCCCAGCCCGTTCCCCGCACGCTGTTCTTAGGCCGCCACAGCATCGGGTCGCGATGCTCGTAGCCGCCCCCGCCGAGGTAGTCGTCCCAGCCGAACGCCTCGATCGTCTTGCCCTCGGCCTTGACGCTGTCCAGCTTTCCGACGTGCAGCGTGCTGTAGCCGGCGGCCTTAAAGAACGCGGGCATGCGCGCCTCGTCGGGCCGCAGGTTCGCCCGCGGCGGCACACCCCACACGCCGGTCAGCAGATGATCTCGGCCCGTGAAGAGCGCGGCGCGCGTCGGCGAACAGGCCGCCGCGACCGCAAAGTTGCGGAACACCGCCGACTCGGCGGCGAGCCGGTCGAGGTTCGGCGTCCTGACCAGCGTGTTGCCGGTAAAGCCGAAATCGCCGTAGCCCTGGTCGTCGCTGACAATCAGCAGCACGTTGGGCTTGGTCTCCGCCGCACTGAGAAACGGCAGGGTGACAGACAGGAGGAGAACGCGCAGAAGGGCTGCTTTCATGAGACGGTCAGCGCCCCGCTCCGGGCCCTATAAGTCCTATACGACCTATAGGCCCTATCGCCACCTAGGCCCAGCGCCGCCGCCAGCCAGAGCGCCGCCCGACTCCCTGGCCTCCGGCCCTCCATGCCGCCCAACAGCGTCCTCTGGTCACCGATCGAGTTCTCCATACCGCCCCTCTCGCCTAAGCTGCTTGTGCCGCCTGGCACTGTACCATGCAGCGGGGCACTCGGCAAGGCGCGAGAAGGGCGCGACAAAGCTCACGACAAGGTTTACGACAAAGTTCCTGCGTTGCGGCGTATGCGGATCTGCCGGACTCAGCGGGCAACGCTTCGTTCAGGATTCGCGACCCCAAACTCCGGCAAGTTCGGGCTAGGCAATTCTCCATCCGCGCGCTATACTGAAGACAAAAGTGTAAGACGTGCGCCTGATGACACCACAGTTATCAAACCCCGGACTGCTCCTGTGCGCCCTTCTCGGCGTGTTGCTTGGAGCGGGAGGTTTCACCTTTCATGAGGGCGAGGGGCTCGCGTACCTGGGGGATGACTCCGAGACCTGCGCGAACTGCCATGTCATGCGGGGCCATTACGACGGTTGGCAGAAGGCCAGCCATCACGCCCACGCGACCTGTAACGACTGCCACGTGCCCCAAGGCCTGCTGCCCAAGTATCTGACCAAGGGGGAGAACGGCTTCGAGCACTCGAAGGCGTTTACCCTCCAGGACTTCCACGAGCCGATCCGCATCAAGGACAAGAGCGCCCGGATCGTGCAGCGCAACTGTGTCCGCTGCCATGGCGACCTCGTGAGCGAAATGCTTGAGCGCCACGGCGCCCCGTCCACCTTCGCCTGCTCCCGCTGTCACTCGAGCGTCGGACACGGCCCCGACCGCTGAGACTTGCTCAGGAAGCCCCGTTCACACGACGCGCCGAACACGTCAAGGTCACAAGGAGATCCCGCCATGCTTGAAAAAATGCCCGCCACCCGTCCGGCCCGCCATCGTCCGCTCTACGCCTTGACCCTGCTGCTGACGGCCGCCGCGACGGTGGGCGTCCTCGCCCTCTGGCGCAACATCATGACGCGCAAGGAGGAGTCGCGCCAGACGGTCTTCGAGCTGGTCAAGCTCCATGAGGGCATCGACGACCCGGCCGAGTGGGGCAAGAACTTCCCGCGCCAGTATGACAGTTACCAGCGCACCGTGGACATCGCGCGCACGCGCCACGGCGGCAGCGAGGCGTTCCAGAAGCTTGACGCCGACCCCCACTGGCGCCTGCTGTTCCAAGGCTATCCCTTCGGCGTCGACTACCGCGAGGAGCGCGGCCACGCCTACATGCTCTCCGACCAGGAGGAGACCGAGCGCGTCACCCGGTTCAAGCAGCCGGGCGCCTGCCTCCACTGTCACGCCTCCGTGCTGCCGCTCTACCGCGAGGCCGGCCGGCGCGCGGGCGTTCCTGACGCGCGCCTCGCCGAGCAGACGCAGAAGGGCTTCGAGCGCGTCGGGCCCCTCCCGTACGAGGAGGCCCGCAACCTGACCGACGCCGAGGGGAACAGGCTGGTGCGCCATCCGGTCTCGTGCCTCGACTGCCACGACCCCGCGAACATGCGGCTGCGCGTCACGCGGCCCGGCCTGCTCAACGCCCTGCCGCAGCTCGCCCGCTCCGACGCGCCGCTGCCGCACCTGCCCAGCGTCACGCGCTGGCGTGAGGGCGACCGCGCGCGCGAGTACGACGTCAACCGCGAGGCCTCGCGCCAGGAGCTGCGCTCGCTGGCCTGCGCCCAATGCCATGTGGAGTATTACTTCAAGGGGCCTGAAAAGACGCTCACCTACCCGTGGCAC
>JAKJGY010000303.1 GCA_022704145.1 Verrucomicrobiota bacterium | reverse complement strand
CAACGGCCACCGGCACCGCACCGCCCGCCGCCAACCCCAGCACGCCACAGAGGCCCACCAGCGCCAACGCCCCCTCAGCCTGTTCCGCTACCCGCGCCGCCACGCAGACCAACACCGCCTGCAGCAGGGTCACGCCTGTTGCCGCCAGCCTCAACACACCCGCACGCCTGTCTCGCCGCACAGCCCAAACACCCACCGCACGGTTTCCCACGTAGAGCCCCGTCAGGTACAGGCAGCCACACGCGCCCGCCAGCAGATAGAGCGACCCGAACCGCACCTGCAGCCGATACAGCACGCCCAACAGCCCAGCCAGACCCAAGCCGCCGCCAGCCGCCAGCCACGCCGCCGCCAGCCGCCCGGCCCCGCCCTCACGCGACCCGAACGCCACCGGCAGCATCGCCAGAGCCGCAAGCAACAGGCCGACCATCCGGACCCCGCGCGCGCCTGCCAGCCACGGCAGCCAACGCCCCGGCGCCGACCCCGGATCGGCGCGGCGCAACGCCGCCGCCACACCCGCAGCCTGAAGCGCCGCAGCCTCCCCCTCTTCCGGCGGCTCTGGCGCGCTCGCCGCATCCAGCACGGCGCACGTCTCCACAAAGCGCGCGCCACGCGCCGGATCATAGAGCCTCACCACCGCCTCCGACGGGAAGCCCTCGCGCTTCAGGAGGCCGAACCGGGCCGCAGCCTCCTCCGCGCCGTACGCCAGCCCCGGCACCTGTGCGGCCACCCACCAACCGCCCGCACCCGCCGCAAACACGCCTGCCTCCGGCCAGGCGTGCCGCACGCCGCGAACCGTCGCGCCCAGCAGCGCCGCCGCCTCGGGCGTCAGCGCGACACCCGCCGCCTCCAGACCGAACAGCGCCGCGCCCGTCCGCCGCGTCACCCGCCTGACCCCGGCCGCAAAACCGCTCGTTCGCCAAGCGGCGCCCTCAAACGCCGCAGCAGACGGCGGCGCCACCAGCACCACATCGTAGGCCTCGGCCGGCCCGCACGCCAGCGCCGCCTGCGGCGTCACTCCCGCCGCACGCACCCGCGTCTTGAGCCCTGCCGCACGCACGGCCTCCAGCACCCGCGCCCCATAAGCCGGATCACCCGGACACCACGTCACCGAGAGGTCGGGACGGAACGCCTCCAGCGCCATCCCGACAGCCAGCGGCACACGTCCGAGCAGCAGGACATCGCGCGCGTACGGCCGCTGCGACAGCGCCAGGGCCGCCAGCTCGAACGCGCGGTCGCCTTCCGGCAGCACCTCCGAAACCCCACCCGAGGAAAGCGCATAGAAAGTCCCGCCGCTCACGCCGTAGAGCGTCGTGCCGCCGCCGGTCTCGAACCGTCCCGGACGCCCCTCGGCCTGCGGGAAAAACCGGCGCCATTCCACCTCGTCACGCGGATCAGGCGCGAAGCCCGCCGTCAGCAGCAGCGTCAGCCCCAGCCCGCCCAGCGCGGCACCGAGCGCCTCCCAGGCGAAGGCCTGACCGATCGCCGCACCCGCCGCCGCCAGCCTGCGGCACACCGCCGGCAGCGCGAAGCCGGACACGAAACAGAACGGCGCGTTGGCCGCCAGACAGGCCGCAGCCAGCCGCACCAGCGAGAGCCGCTCGTAACCCGCCGCGCCCAGCCATCCGCGCAGCGCCGCGTACAGCTCGACCTGCAGGAAATAGAGGCCCGCCGCCAACGCCACCGGCACCCAGAGCGCACGCTCCAGCAGCGCCGTCACCCGCCGGCCGGCCGGACAGGCCGCCACCGCCGCACCCAGGCCCGACCAGAGCAGCCAGCCCGACAGAAACAGCGACACCGCCGTCTCAGCCGCCTCGAACCGCCAGAGGAACCGCCGCAACAGCAGGGTCTGCGCCACCATGCAGACGGCGCCGAACGCCGTCGCCGCACCGAACGCCGCCGCCTTTCCGTACCGCGCCATCGCCCCCCCAGACCGCGGCCGCGCCGCGTCCTCAGCCGAACTCAAGCGACTGACCCGGCACCGGCGCCACCGCCTCCTCGACCCCATGCGCACGCGCCAGGTCGACCATCGCGCCCACCTTCTCAGGCTCGCCGTGTACAGCGAACACGCGCGACAGGTTGCCCTTCACCCCGTCGAACCAGCGCATCAGCGCCGTGCGGTCGGCGTGCGCCGATAACGCGTTAATCGTATGGACGCGCGCGAACAGCTCGAACTCGTCGCCCAAGATCCTCAACGGCGAGACCCGCTCGACAATCCGCCGCCCCAACGTGTTCTCGGCCTGAAAGCCGACGATCAGAATAATGTTGCGCGCGTCTCCGACCACCTGCTTCAGGTGGTGCAGCACCCGTCCGCCCTCACACATGCCCGACGCCGCGATGATCACCATCGGGCCGGGCTGCTCGTTGAGCGCCTTGGACTGCTCGGGCGTCTCGATGAACCGCAGGCCAGGGAACCGCATCGGGTCGTCACCGCGCCGCAGCAGGTCGGAGGCCGCCTCGTCATAACACTCCCGATGGGAGGCGTACACCTGCGTCGCCTTGAGCGAGAGCGGGCTGTCCACATAGACCGGCACCTGCGGGATGCGGCGCGACTCGACCAGCTCGTTGAGATAGTAGAGCACCTGCTGCGTCCGCCCCACACTGAAAGCCGGGATCAGCAGCTTCGAGCGCAACTGGCAGATATCGTCGATGAACCCCTTCAGCCGCCCTTTGACGTCCTCCGCCGACGGATGGTCACGGTCGGCGTAGGTGCTCTCAATGATCAGCGCGTCCGCGCCCTGGGGATAGTCGTAGTCGCGCAGGATCGGCTGGCCCGGCTGCCCGAGGTCGCCGCTGAACAGCAGACGGCGCGAGCGCCCCCCAGGCCCGGAACGCACGTCGAGCTGCACCAGCGCCGAACCTAGGATATGCCCGGCGTTGTGAAAGACCAGGCTCACCCCGCCGCCCAGATCGGCCTCGCGCTTGAGCGGCTCCGGCTCGAACCGCTCCAGGATCGCCCCCACATCCTCCTGCTCGTAGAGCGGCTCGAACAGCGCCTTGCCCTGCTGCGCCCGCTTACGGTTGACGACCTCCAGGTCGCGCGCCTGCAGATAGGCCGAGTCGCGCAGCATGATCGCGCACAGGTCGTGCGTCGCGGGCGTGCAGTACACCTTGCCGCGAAAGCCGTTCCGGGCGAGCGTCGGCAGATTTCCGCTATGGTCGATATGCGCGTGCGAAAGCACCACGGCGTCGAGCGTGGCGGGG
>JAKJGY010000007.1 GCA_022704145.1 Verrucomicrobiota bacterium | reverse complement strand
GGGTGCTGGCGGTCGGGCTGGGCGCGGCGCTGGCGGGGTATCCGCTTTTCGGCTGGCTGGATCCGCTGGTGCTGTTCAATGCGGCGTTCGGCGTGGTGCGGCGCGAGCCGCAGCCGCTCGACTGGGCGGCGGCGGCGGGCTTGGCCGTGTTGCTGGCGTTGGCGTTGGCGGCGCCGGGGCTGTGGTGCGGGCGGTTCTGCCCGCTGGGGGCCGTACAGGACGCGCTGCGGGTGCCGGCGCGCCTCTGGGCGGCGCGGCGGGCGGGCGGCCAGGCGGAGCGGAGCGGCGGCGGGCTGGGGCGGCGGGCGTTCCTCGGACTGGGTGCGGGCGCGGGGTATCGGCTGGTCTTCTGGCCCGGGCGCGCGCAGGCGCGGGGGCCGATACGTCCGCCTGCGTCGTGGCCGCCGGAGCGTTTCACGCGGCTGTGCGTACGGTGCGGGGCGTGTGTGCGCGCCTGCCCGAGCGGCATCATCCGTTTCGGCGGGGCGGGCGGGGGCTGGGCCGGTGTGCTGGCGCCCGAGGTGAGCTACGAGGACGATCACTGCAACGAGAGCTGCCGGGCGTGCGGGCAGGCGTGTCCGACTGGGGCGATCCGGCGTTTCTCGCTGGCGGACAAGTTCGTGCGCCCGATGGGACGGGCGCAGGTGGATCATGACCGGTGCCTGCTGGGGCGCGGTCGGGAGTGCGGGGCGTGCGTGAGCGCCTGCCCGTATGGGGCTTTGGACCTGTCGTGGGATCCGGTCGAGCTGGCGAGCCGGGTGGTGGTGGACGGCGGGCTGTGCACCGGCTGCGGCGCGTGCGAGTATGTGTGCGTGACCACGCCGCGCTCGATAACGGTCGGCGCGTGGGTCGCGGCGGAGCCCCTGCCGGCCGGCGGCGGGGCGGTGAGGAAGGGAGGGGCGGATGAACGGTGAAGAGAACGGGACGCGTCTGGCGCGGATGTCGTGGTTTCTGCGCGAGGGCCAGTGGGGGGTGCGGGCGCACGAGCTTCCTGCGGCGCGGCGCATGGGGCTTCATACGTTACGCCTCGTGAGCCTGGTGGCGATCGGCTTCCGGCGCAACCAGTGCGCGCTGCATGCGGCCTCGCTGACCTTCTTCTCGCTGATGGCGCTGGTGCCGATCCTGGTGCTGGGGCTGGCGCTGGCGCGCACGTTCGGCGGCGCGGACATGGCCAAGACCCAGCTCGACCGGCAGTTGGACGAGTGGCTGGCGCAGGCCGGGCTGGCTGCGGAGGCGGCGGCCCCGGACGCGCCTGCGGCGGCGCAGGCGGAGGCGGCGCAGGCGGAGGCGGCGCAGGCGTTCTCGTCGCAGGTGCGTGAGGTGGCGGACCGGCTTTTCGAGCAGGTGAACTCGATCAGCTTCGGCACGCTCGGAGGCGTGGGCCTGGTCATGTTGCTCTGGTCGGTGGTGGGCACGTTGGGCAAGGTGGAGGACAGTTTTAACCAGGTCTGGGGGGTGGAGCGGCCGCGGCAACTGGTGCGCAAGGTCGCGGACTACCTGTTTGTGATCATGATCCTGCCGTTCCTGATCATGGCGGTCTCGACGGTGCCGGTCGCCAGCATGGTGCACGACGTCATGCATAAGGCGGTCGGGGAATCCGCCACGGCGTCGGTGCAGGCCCTGACCCGCAGCGGGGTGCTGAAGACGGTGATCACCCTGACGGTGGGGTCGCTGACCTTCGCTTTCCTGTTGGGTTTTATGCCGAACACGAGGGTGAAGGTGGTGCCGGCTTTGGCGGGCGGCTTTGTGACGCTGGTGCTGTTTGCGGGGTGGCTCAAGCTCTGCGCGATGCTGCAGGTGGGGATCGCCAAGTACAGCGCGTTGTACGGGGGGTTCGCGGTGTTGCCGATCCTGCTGATGTGGGTATACACGAGCTGGCAGATCGTGCTGCTGGGATCGGAGATCGCCTTTGCGGTCCAGAACCGCGACACATACATGCTGGAGCAGTTCGCCTCGGGGGCGAGCGTGCGGGCGCGGTTGCTTCTTGCGGTGGCGCTGTGCGGCGAGGCGGCGCGCCGGGCTCGGGAGCCCGGGGGCGGCCCCTTTGCGGCGGAGGCCTTCGCGCGCAAGCACGGCATCCCGCACCGGTTCGTGCGCGACATCCTGGATAATCTGATGGAGTCGGGGCTGTTGGCCGAGGTGGCGGGGCGGCCGGGCGAGTACCTGCTCTGCCGGTGTGGCGGCAGCGTCACGGTGGCGGAGGTGGCGCGGGCGTTGCTCGACCAGGGCGAGCAGCCCGGCTCATTGGGGTTGGAGAGCTTGGAAGGCGCGGTCAACGGGTTTGGCCGGCGGCTGGACGCGGTGCTGGGCGAGTCCTTCGGCGCGCCGGTCGCGGAGGTCTGAGCGGGCGGCGGGCCTCAGAAGATGGCGATCAGCGACCCTCGGAGCGTCCGGTAGACGGCCCCGTAGGTTGCGAATGTCGAGCCGTCCGTCTGACTGTCGTAACAGGCCTTGACCCAGTCGGCGCTGCGTGCGGTGCGTTCGATGCGCGTCTCGTCCAGGAGGCCTTTGAAGTACTTGCCGCTGTCGTCCGAGCCGATACGCAAGGGAAGCTGGTCGTCGTCGATCGGGCCGGTGCGGCTGGTGGAGGCGACCTGCGTCCCATCGAGGAACAGGCGCATCGTGGCGCCGTTATACGTGGCGCAGGCGTGGTGCCATTCGTTGGAGGGGATGTCCGCGCCGTTGCCGATCGAGGTGAGGTTGGTGTCGTTCTGCTTGAAGAGGAAGACCAGGCCGCCTTGGCTGCTGTACCCCTGGATGAAGAAATAGCCGTCGCCCTTTTCGATCAGCCGGATGGTGTCGTTGGTGCGCTGGAGGGTGACTGAGGGCCGGAACCAGGTCGAGAGTGTGAGGTTGGTGGCGACGTCGGCGCCGAGCGAGGTGTGGTGGGGCACCTGCACATAGTTGCTGCCGTTGAAGGCCAGGGCCTGGCCGAGGAGGCCGGGCATAGCGGTCACGTTGCCGTACGCGGTGCCGTGGTTGCCCTCGCGGGTGCTGTCAGCGGCGGCGGTGGCGTCCAGGTGCCAGACGCCGCTGAACCCGTAGTCCCAGGCGCTGCCGCTCGTGGTGTAGCCGGGCATGCTGGCGGCGGGGTTCTTCCAGTGCAGGGTCAGCTCGGTGGCTGTTCCGGAGAGCGTGGCCACCGACACCCAGACCACGGAGGTTCCCGACGGGTTCCAGAGTTCGATCTCGTGAGCGAGGGTCTGGCCTGTCGCGGTGTCGGTGACGCGCAGGTCGGCGCCGTCCGCGGGCGAGCTGAAATCCGCGTAGCGGAAGCCGGGGAGCTGTTCGCTGAGGCGCAGGGCCACTGGGAACTGGGTGAGGGCGGACGCGCCGGTATAGCCGCCGAGGGTGACCGTCATGTGGCGGTTCCAGCGGGTCGTGTCCAGTAGGGTGTCGTCATCGAGGATCGTGGTGGTCGCGGCGCTCTGCTCTGTGACGAGGCAGGCGTCGGAGGTCAGGCTGACCGTGAGCGTGCGCTCGTCCTCCTCGCGGCTGACATTGTCGAGCAGGGTGACGGCGAGCGGGACGGTTTCGGCTCCGGCGGGAAAGGTGGCGACGCCGGAGAGCGGCGCGTAATGGGTGCCGGGGAGGGCGGTGCCTCCGGTGGTGTAGCGGACGGTGAGGGCGCTGTTGGTGAGGGCCTGCGGCCGGCGCAGGGTGACGGTGAGCGTGCCCGCGCCTTCCAGTACGGTGGCGGGCATCTCGACCGTGACCGGCGCGGTGATGAAAGTGAGAGGCTGGGACCAGCTTGTCCCGTCGCTGTTGATGGCGCGGAAGCGGAAGGTATAGGCGGTTTCAGGGGCGACCGAGACTGGGGCGCTGATGTCGCCGAGGGGGGTCACGCCTAAGGCGGAGACCTGGCTCCAGGCCGAGGAGACGGTGCCGCCGTCGGTCGTGCCCCAGTGGGCGTAGACGTGGGTGTCGGCCCCGCCGGTGTAGGCGAGCGCACCGGCGAGGACGGCCTGGGTCTCGCTGGTGACAGACGCGGAGAGGGCGTTGACGATGGGCGTGCTGTTCGCGAAGACCTGCAGCTCGCTGAGGCCGACGGTGTCTGCGCCTGAACCCCCGAAGTTGGCGAGGACGCGCAGGGCCAGCCAGCGGCCCGAGTGGCCGGCGAGGCTGACATGCGGCTCGCCGGTGTAGGTCGACTGGCCCGGCGCCTTGGCGAAGGTGACGGACGGCAGGACGCGGGTCCAGACGGCGGTGTTGGAGAAATCAGAGCCGGGGTTGGAGGAGGCGCTCGACAGGTAGACCTCGGCGCGCTGGATGCCGCGGTTGGTGGTCGCGACGGTGGCGTGCCAGAAGTTGAAGTTCCAGAGCTTGAACGAGTCGAGCGGATAGACCTGTCCGAGGTCGACGCGGAACCAGGCGCCCGAGATCGCCCCGCTGGACTGGGTCATCCAGGTGGCGTAGTCGCCCGCGTTCGAGTGCTGGTCGCCGCTCAGCCCGGCGCCGTTGACCGCGTACTTCGGGTCGCGGTTGGGATAGGTGGTCGAGGCGGAGGCCGCGGTATCGCCCAGCGGGATACGTGTGCCGGCGTGTGCGGACCAGGCGAGGCCGAGGGTGAGGGCGGTGAGCCAGGCGCGAGACCCTGTCATAAATACCTCCTTATTGAACAAATCCGTCATTTAAGGTGTTTCACACTATGCCAGATATGGGCCAACGGATCAAGCTTGGCGGGCAGGGCGCTGCGCCCGTGGGGCGCAGTCCGATGACATTTTGGTTGAATTGCGGCGGCGTCTGTTCTATGGTGTGCCTCATCGTACGGTTGAGGGGCGAGGCCCGGCGTGGTGGGCCTGTCCCGCGACAACACGCTAAGTGAGGAGGAGTTATGGCGAGGAACGTGACGTTATTTACCGGGCAATGGGCGGATCTGCCTTTCGCGAAGATGTGCGAGATGGCTAAGGGGTTCGGCTATGACGGGCTCGAGCTGTGCTGCTGGGGCGACCACATCGAGCTGGACAAGGCGTCCAAGAGCAAGGCTTACTGTGACGACAAGCGGGCGGTGCTTGAGGCGAACGGCCTCGGCTGCTGGGCGATCTCCAACCACCTGTCCGGCCAGCTCGTGTGCGACAACATCGACGACCGCCACTACATCTTCGCGCCGCCCGCGCTCAAGGGTGACCCCAAGGCCGTCAGGAAGTGGGCGGTCGAGATGCAGAAGAAGGCGGCCAAGGCTGCCAAGAACCTCGGCATCAAGGTCGTGAACGGGTTCACCGGCTCGCCGATCTGGCATCTGCTCTACTCCTTCCCGCCCTGCACGCCGGGGCAGATCGCGAACGGCTATAAGGAGTTCGCGAAGACCTGGAAGCCGATCCTCGACGTGTACGCGGAGAACGGCGTGCGCTTCGCGCTGGAGGTCCATCCCACGGAGATCGCGTTCGACATCGCGTCGGCGCAGCGCGCGATTGAGGCGCTGGACGGCCATCCGGCATTCGGCTTCAACTTCGACCCCTCGCACCTCGGCTATCAGGGTGTGGACTATGTGAAGTTCATCCGCACCTTCGCGGACCGGATCTTCCACGTGCACATGAAGGACGCTTGGTGGGGTCACGGCGACGGCACGGTCGGCGTGTTCGGCGGCCACACCGAGTTCGCTGACCCGCGGCGTTACTGGGACTTCCGCTCGCTGGGTCACGGCGATATCAACTTCGAGGAGATCATCGTCGCGCTCAATGACGTCAAGTATCAGGGCCCGCTCTCGGTGGAGTGGGAGGATTCGCGCATGGACCGCTGCCACGGGGCGCGGGAGGCGTGCGAGTTCGTGCGTGGCGTGGACTTCACGCCGAGCGCGATCGCGTTTGACGCGCAGTTCGACCGTTAAGGGCGGCCGACTGGAGCGGAGATTACGGAGCGGGACGCGGGCCAGGCCCGCGTCCCGCTGCTTTTTTGCGCAGTGGGGCGCGACCTGTCAGGCGGTGGGGTAGACCCACGGCCCGCGGTAGTCGCGCCGCAGCAGGCGGTCGGCCTCGGCGTCGCCGGTCGACTCCTTGGCCTCGTCCCAGCGGACGCTGCGTCCGAGGCGCAGCGAGAGGTTGCCGAGCAGGCACAGGGTGGTGGCGCGGTGCGCGCCGGCGAGGTCGCTGAGCGGCTGGCGCCCGGTGCGGATCGCGTCGAGGAAGTCCGCGAAGAGTTCGCGGATATTCTGGCCGTCGGGCTGCCCGAGCTGGGCGTCCTCCTGCACGACCGGCTCCTTCGGGTTGGCGGGGTAGAAGGTCCAGCCTTTCTGCCAGCCGAGGTGCAGCACGCCGCGCTCGCCGTAGAAATGCACGCCGACGTTCTCGCCCTTCTCGTGCGGGTTGCCAGCGAAGCGGCGGTGCTCCCAGGTCATATTGAAGCCGTCAGCGAAGGTCCAGGTCGCGAGCTGGTGGTCCGGCGCGTCGGAGGTCTGCTCCTCGGCGGTCAGGACCGGAGGGCCGCTGACCGGGCGCCCGCCGACGGAGTGGCAGGCGACGGGCGCCTCGCGTCCGGTGATCCAGAGCGCCTGGTCGACCCAGTGGATGCCCCAGTCGCCGAGCTGGCCGTTGGCGTAGTCCATGAACATGCGGAAACCGCGCGGGTGAATGCCGCCGCCCCAGGCGTTGTCGAGGTCGCCGCAGAACGGGCGCAGGGGCGCCGGGCCGCACCAGAAATCCCAGTCTAGGCCCTTGGGCGGCTCGATGTTACGCTTGGGCTTCTCCGGCCCGCCGCCGTAGGTCACAAAGCACTTGATCAGGCCGAGGCGGCCGAGCTTGCCGGCCTGCACGAACTCGCGCGCGCTGCGGTTGTGCGGCGAGGCGCGGCGGTGCGTGCCGACCTGGACGACCCGGCCGTAACGCGCGGCGGCGCTGAGCATGGCCCGTCCTTCGAGGATCGTATGGCTGACGGGTTTCTCGACGTAGACGTGCGCGCCCTGACGGCAGGCCTCGATCATGGCCAGCGCGTGCCAGTGGTCCGGTGTGGCGACGATGGCGATATCAGGCTTCACGGCGGCGAGGCACTCCCGATAGTCCTTGTAGAGCTTGGGCTTGGGGGCGCCCCGCTTCTCGAGCGACGCCACGGCCTTGGAGAGCATACGCTCATCGACATCGCACAGGGCGGTCGCCTCGCACGCGCCGCCGTCGAGCGCGGCGTTCAGGATGTTCATGCCCCACCAGCCCGAGCCGATCAGCGCGACACGGAAGGTGCGGGCCTCCTGCGCCCGGGCGACGAACGGGGCGTTCTGGGCGGCGAGGAGGGCGGCGAGCGAGGTGCGTGAGAAGGTGCGTCGGGTCAGGTTCATGGCGGGCTCCTTTATCTTCAGTCTAGCACGCGGCAGGGCGCGTGGGAACGGCGAAAATGGGGGGCGAGGCGCAAACGGAGTGTGCGGACGCGCTTGCTTTGGCGCGGAACTTTGTGTCATCATATGGTTCTCCCAAAGGAAGGAACGAGCGCATGTTGCTTTACGGACGTGGCGCGGTGTCGGACGTGCTCGACGCCGCCCAGTTGAAGAAGGGTTTGTTTGAGGCTTTGGACAGGCTGGGGCCGCGTCAGCGGGTGCTCGCCCTGCCCCCTGATTTCACGCGGTTCCACTCGCAGGCCGGCCTGTTGACGCAATATGTCTGGGAGTACTACGGCGACCGGCTGGCGGCGGTGCTGCCCGCGCTCGGGACGCACTCGCCGATGACGGAGAGCCAGATCCGGGAGATGTTCGGCGACATGCCGCCCGCGCTCTTCAAGCCGCATGACTGGCGTAACGACGTGGTGACGCTGGGCACCGTGCCGCCGGAATATGTGCGCGAGATCACCGAAGGCAAGCTGGACTTCGAGTGGCCGGTGCAGGTGAACAGGCTGCTGGTCGAGGGCGGCTTCGACCTGATCCTCTCGCTGGGGCAGGTCGTGCCCCACGAGGTGATCGGCATGGCCAACTACAACAAGAACGTGTTCGTCGGCACGGGCGGCTCGGTGGCGATCAACCGCAGCCATTTCGTCGGCGCGGTGTACGGTATGGAGCGCATCATGGGGCGCGCCGACACGCCGGTGCGCAAGCTGTTCAACTACGGCTCCGACCATTTCGGACACCTGCTGCCTGAGCTGGTCTACGTGCAGACGGTCGTCGGGCGTGCCCAGACCGGGGGCCTTGCGGTGCGCGGCCTGTACGTCGGAGCGGACATCGAGGTCTTTAACCGGGCGGCGGCGCTCTCGCTCGAGGTCAACTTCGAGATGGTTCCGAAGCCCTTCAAGAAGTGCGTCGTCTATCTGGACCCCTCGGAGTTTAAGAGCACGTGGCTCGGCAACAAGGCGGTCTACCGCACGCGCATGGCGATGGCCGACGGCGGCGAGCTGCTGATCCTCGCGCCGGGCGTGAAGGAGTTCGGCGAGGATGCGCAGATCGACGCCCTGATCCGGAAATACGGTTATTTCGGCACCGACCGCACGCTCGCGGCGGTCAACGCCAACGCCGACCTGCAGGCCAACCTCGGCGCGGCCGCGCACCTGATCCACGGCTCGTCGGAGGGGCGCTTCGGCATCACCTACGCGCCGGGTCACCTGACGCGCGCCGAGGTCGAGGGCGCCGGCTTCAAGTACGCGGACGTCAAGGAGGCGCTGGCGCGCTATAATCCGGCGACGCTCAGGGACGGCGTCAACGTGCTGCCCGACGGCGAGGAGTTTTTCTACATCAGCAACCCCGCTCTCGGCCTGTGGTCGGTGCGGGAGAGGTTCATGGAATAATGGAGCGATGGAAGAGTGGAATGATGGGGGACGAAAAGCGATTTCCAGCCCAATATTCCAACCTTCCAGCATTCCAACCGAACAGTCAAAACAAGGAGAGTAGACATGGCAGTTCCGTTTAAGGTGGATTTGAGCGGCAAGGTGGCGGTGGTCACGGGCGGCGGCGGCGTGCTGTGCAGCGCCATGGCCAAGGCCTTGGCCGAGTGCGGCGCGGCGGTGGCCGTGGCCGATTTGAAGCTGGAGTCAGCGCAGCGCGTGGCCGACGAGATCAAGGCCGCAGGCGGACGGGCGATGGCCGTGGCGTGCAACGCGCTGGACAAGGCGAGCCTGGAGGCGGCGAACGCGGAGGTCGAAGCGACCCTCGGGCCGGTTTCGATCCTGATCAACGGCGCGGGCGGCAACCACCCCAAGGGCACGACCGCGATGGAGTACCTGAATCCGGACGACCTGCTCAAGGAAAACCGCGATTTCGTGACCTTTTACGACCTCGACCCCAAGGGCATCGAGTTCGTGTTCAACCTGAACTTCCTCGGTACGCTGCTGCCCTCGCAGGCGTTCACGAAGAAGATGGCCCTCGGCCGTTCGGGCGTGATCATCAACATCTCGTCGATGAACGCCTTCAAGCCGCTGACCAAGATCCCGGCGTACAGCGCGGCCAAGGCCGCCGTGAGCAACTTCACGCAGTGGATGGCGGTGCACATGGCCCAGTCGGGGATCCGCGTGAACGCGATCGCCCCGGGCTTTTTCGTGACCGAGCAGAACCGTGCGCTGCTCAAGAACCCGGACGGCACGCCGACGCCGCGCTCGGCCAAGATCCTGGCGCACACGCCGATGGGGCACTTCGGCGAGGCGGACGACCTGCTCGGCGCTCTGCTGTGGCTGGTCTCCGACAAGGCCGCCGGCTTCGTGACCGGCGTGGTCGTGCCGATCGACGGCGGCTTCTCGGCGTACAGCGGGGTGTGACGGGAACTGGGAACTTGGAACTGAAAACTGGAAACTTGGAAAAGGAAGACAGCAATGGCGAAGAAAGCGAAGAAGGCGGATATCGGTCTGATCGGTCTGGCGGTGATGGGCGAGAACCTGATCCTCAACGCCGAGAGCAAGGGGTATACGGTCGCATGTTTCAACCGCACGGTCGAGAAGGTTGACGCGTTCGTCAACGGCCGCGGCGCCGGCAAGAAGATCATCGGCTGCCGCACGCTGCAAGAGCTGGCCGCGAGCCTGAAGAAGCCGCGCCGCGTGATGATGATGGTCAAGGCGGGCAAGGCCGTGGACCAGACCATCGAGTCGCTGCTGCCCGTGCTGGAGAAGGGCGACATCGTGATCGACGGCGGCAACAGCCACTATCCGGACACGGTGCGCCGCACGAAGTATCTGGCTGAGAAGGGCCTGCGCTTTATCGGCACCGGCGTGTCGGGCGGCGAGGAGGGCGCGCTCAAGGGCCCGGCCATCATGCCCGGCGGCGAAATCAAGGCCTGGCCTTTCGTCAAGGACGTCTTCCAGGACGTGGCGGCCAAGGTGGACGACGGCACGCCGTGCTGCGCGTGGATCGGCAGCGACGGCGCCGGCCACTTCGTCAAGATGGTGCATAACGGCATCGAATACGGCGACATGCAGCTCATCTGCGAGGCGTACGACCTGATGTCGCGCGGCCTCGGCATGTCCGCGAAGGAGATGCAGAAGGTCTTCGCCAAGTGGAACGCGGGCGACCTCGACAGCTATCTGATCGACATCACGGCCGATATCCTGTCGCAGACGGATGAGGAGACCGGCAAGCCGATCGTGGACCTGATCCTCGACACCGCCGGACAGAAGGGCACGGGCAAGTGGACGTCCCAGGCCGGGCTGGATCTCGGCATCGGCATCCCGCAGATCGCCGAGGCGGTGTTCGCGCGCTGCCTCTCCGCGATCAAGGACGAGCGCGTCGCGGCGTCGAAGGTGCTGAAGGGGCCGGCCGCCAAGGTTGAGGTCGACCGGAAGCTCTTTGTGAAGCAGCTTGAGCAGGCGGTCTACGCCTCCAAGATCTGCTCCTACGCGCAGGGTTACCAGCTCATGCGCGCAGCGGCCAAGGAGTACAAGTGGGACCTGCACTACGGTGAGATCGCGCTGGTGTGGCGTCAGGGCTGTATCATCCGTGCGCGGTTCCTGGGCAAGATCAAGGAGGCGTTCGATGCCAACCCTGCCCTGGCCAACCTGCTGCTCGACCCTTACTTCAAGAAGGTCGTCGCCAAGGCGCAGGACGCCTGGCGTTCGGTGATCAAGACCGCGATCGAGCTGGGGATCCCGGTGCCGGCCATGAGCACGGCGCTGAATTACTTCGACTCGTATCGCAGCGCCCGCCTGCCGGCCAACCTGCTGCAGGCGCAGCGCGACTACTTCGGCGCGCACACGTATGAGCGCGTTGACAAGCCGCGTGGTGAGTTCTACCATCACATCTGGACGGAGAGCGGCGGAAATACGGCCGCCTCGACGTACACGGTCTAATAGGGCGGACGGGCGGGGCGCGGCATGTCGCGCTCCGTGCCGCCTGAGCCGGAGAAACAGCGAGAGGGGGGTATGTTATGAATCGCGTGGTGAAGCGTGTTCTCAAAGGTGTGGTGATCCTGCATGTGGTGGTGTTGGCTGTCGTGCTGACGCTGCCGCTCTGGATCGGGCCGGCCGTCAAGCAGGCGGCGGCGGTGGGCGGGCCAAAGGCGTTGGGCGTGCCGGTCTCGGTGGGCGACGTCAAGCTCAGCCCGTTCTCCGGCACCCTGACGATCTCTCAGGTGAAGGTCGGAAACCCGCAAGGGTATTCGGACAAGGACGCGTTCGCTGTCGACCAGATCGAGGTCGGGCTGAACCTCGGCTCCCTGATGGGCGACACGATCGTGGTGCGCAAGATCCTGATCGACTCCCCTGCGATCTCGTATGAAGTCAAGGACGGCAAGTCCAACTTTGACGTCATGCTGGCGAGCACCAAGAAGAGCGCGGAGGAGGAGAAGGCCGCGAAGGACGGCGAGAAGAAGCCCGGCAAGAAGGTGATCATCGAGGAGTTCACGCTCAAGGGCGCGAAGGTCTCCTACGCTTCGGCGGTCACATTCGGCAAGCCGGTGACGCTGCCTCTGCCGCCGGTGACGCTGCGCGATATCGGCAAGGGCTCCGACGGGACATCGTTTGCCGACGCCCTGTCGGAGGTGATGAACGGTATCCTGGGCGGGCTGTCGAAGGCGGTCACGCAGGTGGCCGATAAGGCGGGCGAGCTGCTGAAGGGCGTGGGCGGTTCGGCCTCTGACGCTGCCAAGGGCGCCACGGACGCGCTGAAGGGGGCGGCGGACGGCGCTGCGGGCGCGGCCAAGGACGCCGCCAAGAGCCTGAAGAGCCTCTTCAAGTAGTCCTCGGACGGACAGCGGAAGGCAACGTTGCGGGGGCACCGGGAGGCGCCCCCGTTTCTGTTTGAGGGGCACATGCCGAATCTGCTCCAGAGGGTTGAGGCCGCGGCGGCGCGCGGTGCCGCCGGACTGCTCCCAGCGGCGCGTGCCGAGGTGGCGGGCGCGGTGTGTGCGCTCCAGTGCGCAGGGGGCGGTTTCGCCGGTCTGGACGGGCGCCCGGACGCCTACTACTCCTTCTTCGCGTGGCTGTGCCTGCGGGCCTTGGGCGGACCGTATGACCGCGGCGCGCTGCGCGAGTTCCTCGGCCGCGGCGGGTTCACGCGGCCGATGGACGCGCGCTGCGCGGAGATTGTGAGGGTGCGCGAGGGCTGGCGGTCGCCCCTCGCAGGCTGGCTGTCTCTGGGGGCGGCGGCGGCGCATGGCGAGTCGCGCGACCCGTATGGGGCCTTTTTGCTGGGTATGCTTGCGGACACGCTCCTGCCGGGCGGGGTGCCCCGCGGTGTCGCGTGCCGCGTCTGGCGGCGTCTGGCGCTGCCGGATACGGCGCGCGCGGCCACGCCGCGCCTGGCGGCGCGTGCGGTGTTGGCTGCGGTCGCGCGGCAGGAGGACGAGGCCGCAACGGAGGGGCTCGCGGCGCGGCGCGCGGTCGGCGGCGGGTATGCGTCGGCCGCGGGCGCCGCGCCCGACCTGCTGGCCACTGCCGCCGCGCGTTTCGCCCTCGCCGCCGCTGATACGCCTGCGGGCAGGCGGGCGCTGGCTGACGGGCACGCTGAGGATCTGGCGTTCATTGAGGCCTGCTGGCTTGCTGACGGGCTCTTCGGCCCTTCGCCCGACGCCCGCAGCAGCGATGCCGAGCACACCTTCTACGGCCTGCTCGCGCTGGGGACGTGCCGTGACGCTTGAACGCTAGGCACTCATGCGGAAGGTGCCCGCAGAACACGGCACAACTCCTCTATGCAGCGCCGCCGCACTCTGGGTGCCCATCGCACATTTCTGTGTCCGTCGCCCAGCCGCTTACCGAGCACCGAGCCGTTATCTTGAATCCCTTCCGATCAGGACATCGCACGGCGTTCTGGAAACGAAACGGCCGTAAGGGCACATATTCTCCGGCCCGAACAACCCGGCACGACTTTCGACTCCTGTTATTACTTCAGTGCGTCGAGCGGGATAACCGCCATCTCGGCGCTGTTGTTATTCCACAGCTCGCGGTTCGCGCCGACGCGGCCCACGCCGCCGCCGGAGTTGGAGTAGCCGACATAGAGCTTTCCCTCGTGCTCGACTGCATAGGGATAGGCGAGCGAGGCGCGCGCATGCGATTCGCCCGGCCCTTCAGGGAAGAGGGCGTGGCGGATCACGCAGACCCGCGAGAAGGTCGCCTCCCCCGGCCGCGTCAGCGCGATCGTCAGCGGGTGGCGCCGGTTCCCGCCGTCGGCCGTGGTGGAACAGATCAGGTAGTGCTGCCCCGTGCTGAGCGTCCCGGCGTAGGGCTTGCTCGCGGCCATCGGCAGGTTCGAGGGTCGCGACTCGCTCCACGTGCGGCCGCAGTCGTCGCTCACCGCAACGAGCGCCACGGGCTGCTTGCCGTCGCAGCGGGCGATGTTGACCACGCGTTTGCCGTCCAGGAAGACGGTTGACTCGCCCCACATCTTGAGGCCGGCCGGCTTGGGGATGACCACCAGATCCCAGCGCGTGAAATCCTCGCCCCGGCTGATCGCGACCGCCGCCGGATTGCCGTCGCCGACGCGCGCGCCGCTCATGATCCAGTTGCCGTCGGCCATCTTGAGCGGCTCCTGCAGCGGCCAGAAACCGCCTTCTATCACAACACCTTTGCTCTCCCATGTGCCGTCAGCCTCATTTAACACGTAAGCGCGGGAATGCACATTCTTCATCGTGCCCTCATACGCGCCATGGAAGGCCCAAAGCCGTCCGCCGTGCGAGAGGAAGACGCCGTGGCTGACGCCTAGTCCCGGTTTACCTGCATCCATCGTGACCACCGGCCCCCAACTCTTGCCGCCGTCGGCGCTGACGCGCAAACGCGCCTCCTCGGTGTCGGTGTTCTCACCGCCCTGGTTGTGCCCGAACGACGCGTAGAGCTTGCCCTTGTGAAACGCCAGCGCCACGCCGTGCAGGAAACGGTAGCCGTCGTCCTTGAACTCATACGGCTTGATGACGTGAAAACCGGTTCCCTTCAGCACCGGTGCCTCGGCGGTCTTCGGCACCTCGCCGCCGCCGCTCCAGAGCTTCGCGGGCTCGGGTTCCTTGAGCGCCTCAAGCGGGATGACCGCCAACTCGTTCGCGGCATGGCTCTTGTGAGTGTAGCCGACATACAGCTTGCCTTCGTGCTCCACGGCATAAGGGTAGCTGAAATCAGCCTTTGGATCGGACACACCGGGACCTTCGGGGTAAACCGAGCGGCGGATGACGAAGACCCTACTGAAGGTCGCTTCGCCCGGCTTGCTGACGGCGATGGTCAAGGGCGAGCGGCCGCCGCCGGTGTCGGCGGTGGTGGTGCAGACCAAGTAACGCTGACCGGTGCTGAGCGTGCCGGCGTAGGGCTTGCTGGTGGCCATCGGCAGGTTGGAGGGGCGCGTCGACGTCCAGGTGCGACCGAAGTCCTCGCTGAACGAAACGAGCGCGAGTGCCTTGGCGCCGTAGCGGGAGATGTTGGTGATGCGCTTTCCTTCCACGATCACCGTGGACTCGCCCCAGATCTTGCCCAGATCCGGCGCGGCGGGAATGACCACCAGATCCCACTTGGTGAAGTCGTCCCCCCGGCTGATGGCGACCGCTGGCAGATCACCGGCGACATGGAGTCCGTGCGAGACGCGCGCCCCGGCCATAATCCAGTTTCCGTCTGCCATCTTCTGCGGCTCCTGCATCGGCCAGAAGCCGGCCTCGACCACCACGCCGTGAGGCTCCCAAGCGCCGGTGGTTTCGTTCAACGTGTAGGCGCGCGTGTGGGTGCGCTCGAACTTGTCGTGGAACGCTCCCATAAAGGCCCAAAGCGTGGCCTTGTGCGACAGGAACACGCCGTGGCTGACGCCGAGATTACCCTCCCCGTGATCCATCACCACCGGCGCGCCCCACGTCTTGCCGCCGTCGCCGCTGACGCGCACGTGGGCCTCTTCCGTCGGCGTGTTCTCCGAGCCCTTGTTGAAGCCGTAAGAGGCGTAGAGCTTGTCTTTATGCCAGGCCAGCCCGACGCCGAGCGTCCAATGGCAACCGTCGGTGTCGGGGCGCTGCTGCTTGATGACGTGAAAAGCGACGCCCTGAAGCGCCGGGATATCGGCTCTCTTGGGCAGCTCGCCACCGTTCCAGAGCGCGATCGGCTTCACGACTTCTGGAATCTTGTGCGGCGCGTGCTGCTTGTCCGCGAGCCCGGCGATCTCTTCTGCGGAGAGCGCCGCGCGCCACACCGCCACCTCGTCAAGCGCACCCCGCAGAAGCTGCGTCGGGGTGCCGCCGTTGTGGACACCGCCCAGCGAGAAGGGCGCGTCCGTGGCAGCGATTGTCTCACCCATATCCGTAGCCTCGCCCTCCAGCCTGCCGTTCACGTAGAGGCGGCCTAAGCCCTTCTCGAACGTGACCGCGACATGGTGCCAGACGCCGGGCTTGGGCTGGGTCTTTGAGGCCAGCGTCTTCCAGCCGCCAACATGCGCATAAAAGCGTATTCGGTCATCCCTGTCGATCATCAGCCCCCACTCGCGCCGGTTAGCGGTATAGTGGTTCTTGGCTGCGATCATCTGCTGGCCGTTGCCGAGCGCATAGGGACAGACCCAGGCGGCCAGCGTGAACGGACCCTCGCCGATGCTCAGTCCCGGCGCGGCCGGCACGGTGACGAGCGCCGTCTCGCCGTCGAAAACGAGCGACTGGCCCTCAGCGCCCGGCGCGTTTTTCAGCACACCGTGCGCCTGGCCGTGATGCCGGCTGCCGGCCTCCGCGACCTTGTTGCCGTCAACAACATCCAGCGTCCAACGCGCCGCTGGCGGCACGGCGGCCTGCGCCTGCGCCGCCAATAGAATCAGTGCGATTCCCATCCTTTTGGTCATCTCTCTCCCCTTTCGTAACCGTGCTGTCGCGTTTGTAGACGACGTTCTATCGAACCTGTTTCTGCGTCCGTTTGATTAAGTTGAAGTAAGTGCGTCGAAAGTCCTGCCAGTTCGCCTCATTCTCGCGCTGGGTCTGTATCCATTCGGGGAAGCCGGTGGTGCTTCCTGACAACTTCACGCGCAGGGACTGAAGGCGTGCGCGCATTTCGCGCAACGTTTCCGCATGCTCCGGGCTTTCCGCAACGTTGCGCAGCTCCAACGGGTCGGCCGCTAGGTTGTACAACTCTTCCTGCAGCGGCTCCTGCTCGAACAGGGCAATGTATTTCCAGCGCTCCGTACGGATCGCGTCGCACATCGGGCGGCGTTCCTTGATGATGTTCTCTAAGAAGACAGCGTCGCGCCAGGTCACGTCATCACCACGGATCAGGGGAAGCAGGCTGCTTCCCTGCATGCTTGCGGGCGGCTTCAAGCCGGCCCAATCCAGCAGCGTGGGGGCGAGGTCGATGTTCGAGACGAGCCGATCAACCGCTTGTCCGCGCCGGCTGGCAGGCAAACGGGGATCGTACACGATAAGCGGCACGCGGACGGACTCGTCGTGCATGTAAAATTTGGTCGCCATGCCCCGCTCGCCGTAATAGAACCCGTTGTCCGAGGTGAAAACGACCACCGTGTTGTCCGCCAAGCCCTGTTGCTCCAGCACCCGCACGATCCGGCCCACTTCCTGATCGACGCCCGATATCAGGCGGTACCGCTGAAGCACGTACTGCGCACGCCGCTCCGGCGTAGACATGTTCTGCTGCCAGTGCATCCTTGCGTACCAAGCCGCCCCGCGATAGGCGTCCGGCAACCCAGCCATTTCCTCAAAGCGCACGCTGTCTTTGCTGGGGGGCGTCTGCCCCTTGTACCAGTCGGCAAACTCTGGCGCAGGCTGCATGGGATCATGAGGGGCAAAAAAGCTGACAGACAGACAGAACGGCTGGCTGCCTTTGGCGCTTTCGAGGATGAACTCGATGGCCTGATCGCCATTGATCCGCGTCAGATGCGGCCCTTTTTCCCCTTCCGGGAAATACTTGCCCTGCCCGTCGTAGCCGCGCCACCAGTCAAAGTCCCTCTGGAGCGCGGAGGGGTCACGACCTGCAACGCTTACGCCGAACTTGCCGATAAAACCGGTGCGATATCCTGCGGCGCGAAGCTGCATCGGATAGCTTTGCCGCCAAAGCTCGCCGGACAGTCTGCGATAGTAAAAATTGCAGGCGTGCCGCCGCTCGACCAGGCCTGTAAAATACGTCGCGCGGCTCGCCATGCAGACCGCGCTGCTCACATAGGACTGGCGGAAGAAGACGCCGTTTGCCGCCAGTCGGTCGAGATTCGGGGTCCGGATGACCGTATTTCCGGCCGCTCCCAGATCGTCGTACCGCTGATCATCGGTCAGCACGAACAGGATGTTCGGCCGGGCGGCCCGCGCTTCGCTTGCTGCAGGCGCCACGGCGGCCTGCGCCCGCGCTAGCATTAGACCAAGAGTGAGCCCCAGCATTCTTTTCATCGCATCCCCGTTTCGTGAGGTTTCGTGTGTTTCGTGGTTAATGCCGACGCTCGACTTACGACGCTCGACTAGCGGCCTCGTCCGAGCGACTGACTTTGGACTCGCTCCCACGGCGCCACCAAGACGCCAACGCCGAACTGGTGACCGCGCTCCACGGACCGAAGGTCGCTGAAGCCATGGCCGCCTGCGCGCTGTGCAGCACGTTGAAGGCCAGCCCCGTGGCCATGCCGCCGTTCTGGATGCCGACCTCCAGCGCCACGGTGCGGCAGTCGCGGCTGTCAAGCCCGGCCAAACGCGCGCCCTGGTACCCGAGCAGGTAGCCGAGCGCGTTGTGAACCGCGGATGCGCCCAATAGCGCGAGACCCACGCGCAGCAGATCGTCGCGCGACAGGGCGATGGTGATGCCGATGATGACGCAGATCGCGAGCATGGCCAGCAGAGGCAGCACGCGGGTCAGCCGCGCGGCCAGCCGCGGCAGGTAGCGGTAGATCAGCAGTCCCGCGACCAGCGGCAGGATAATCATCTGAACGATCGAGAGCATCATCGGCAGGAACGCGATCGGCACGTACGCGCCGGCCAGCAGCCGCATGGCCAGCGGCGTCGTCAGCGGCGAGAGCAGCGTCGAGCAGGCGGTCATCGAGACCGAGAGCGGCACGTTGCCGCGCGCCAGATACGTGATCACGTTCGAGGCCACGCCGCCGGGACACGAGCCGATCAGGATCAAGCCTGCGGCCACTTCCGCCTCGAGACCGAAAGCACGCGCGCTCAGAAACCCGCAGAGCGGCATCACCAGATACTGAAGCGCCACGCCGAGCAGGATCGCCTTGGGCATGCGCAGCACGCGCGCGAAATCGTCAATGGTCAGCGTCATGCCCATGCCGAACAGGATGAGCTGCACCAGCGGCACGATGGCGCGCTTCAACTCGAAGCCGCCCCACGCGGTGAAAAGCGCCGGAAAGGTCAACGCCGCCGCGCCGGTCGCGAAGACCGCGAAGGTGAAGCCCAGTCCTTGCAGGGCGCGCACGCGGCCCCAGCGCGCGAGCGCGGCCAGCGCGGCGAAGAGGATAATCAGAAGTGTGCCCGCCAATGGAGTCATAGTTTTTGTCCGCGAATAGACACAGATCCACGCGAATGGTGACACTCTGTCATTAGCGTATAGTTCCTCGCTCTCATTAGCGTCAATTCGCGTACATTAGCGGTTAAAAGGCAGAGCCTCGGTTTCGGTCGTCAGTCCTGCGCCGTGCAGGGCGGCGCGCATGCGGCCGAGCAGCTCGGGGTCGGTCACCGGCAGGATCGGGTGGCGCGGCAGACCGCCGGAGCGGCCCTGCAGGTTCACCAGCGCCTTGACCTTGCCGGGGTAGGGCGCCTGCAGGTAGGTCATGACGATCGGCACCATCTTGCGCTGGATCGCCATTGCCTCGGCCTGGTCGCCGCGCTGAAAGGCTTGCCACTGACTTTGACACAGCTCCGGCGCGATGGTGACCATGGCCGAGAACGCGCCGCACGCGCCCGCCGTGTAGGTGCCGTAGAGCATCTGGTCGCAGGCCGCGTAGATGTGCGTGCCGCTCCGGCTCAGCGCGGCGATTTCCGCGAGTCGCACGGGGTCGACCTGCTTGACGCCGACGACCCACTCCAGCTCGCAGATGCGCACCACCTGCGGCGGCGTGATCAGGTTCGAGGCCACCACGTTGTAGATGATCAGCGGAAGCTGGACCGCTTCGCCGATGGCGCGGTAGAACTGGAAGTTGCCCTCCTCGGTCGCGCCGTGGTAGAAGACCGGCGTCACGAGCAGGGCGTCCGCGCCGCACGCCTTGGCGTCGAGCCCGGCGCGGATCACCTCGCGGGTGGAGTTGCGGATGACGCCGGCGTAAACCGGCACGCGTCGCGTGTTCTCGGCTTGGATCAGTTCAAGGCAGCGGCACAGCTCGGCGTCCGAGAGCAACGCCCCCTCGCCGGTGCTGCCGCCGGAGCTGATGCCGTCCACGCCGCGCTCGAGCAGATAGCGCGCCTCCGCACGGAAGGCCGCCCCGTCCAGTTCGCCCGCCTCGTCAAACGGCACGACCATCGGCGCGATCATGCCTGTCAATTTTCCTGCGTCCATCACGTCAGCCTTTCTCGTTTACCCGTCGTTGTCGCACGACGATGACAACATACTAAAACACGTCGTTCTTATTGGACAATCACTTGTCGCGAACCTTCCGGTAGTACGCCCTGTAGCTTTCGTACGCTTTCCGGCTCTCAACGTCCCCGCCAGGGTCCATGAAAGGGTAGTAGCCCCAATTGACAAGGTTGTCCGCATGTTTGGCCGCAGCCCGGAGTTTCTTTTCAAGACTGTCGATCGGCGTGAACCGCCAGGGCACAACGCCCTCGCCCGGCTCTTTGCTCTTCCTTTGCGAAGCGGCCTCGCGTTCCAGCTTCAGGTATTCGCCCCAGTCGGACACAGCGACCTCACCCGTTTCGACATTGAGCCAGAAGGGTTTCCCGTTCTTGCGGCAGACCTCCGCGACCGCTGCCCAGAACGGTTCGCGCCGCTCTACGGTGAAGAAACCGAGATGCTCGCCCGAGTCCTGGAGCATGAGGATGTCGATTCCCGTCTCCTTCAACGTGGCGTCCCACCACGCGGCATACTCTTCAGGCCGCAGGTACGTGAAGCCGCGCACCCCTTTCTCGTCCAGCAGGAAGAACGGCGAGATGGCCACCACGCTTCGGGGGGCGGCTCGACGGCACTCGTCAACCACGCCCTTCCAATACGCGCGCCAGTATGCCGAAACGGTTTGCTCTGACGGATGGAGCGGATTCAGCTCGTTGTTGAGATACCAGCCGTAAAATGAGCCGTGATGCCCGTAGCGGTCAACGAGTCTGCGGATGTGCTCACGTGCGGCGGCGACCGCGTGGTCCACCGGCAGTTTGCCGGGCAAATCCCCGCCGCCAGGAATGAGATCAATGAGGACACGCAGCTTTCTTTCGTCGGCAATGCTATAGAGGGTCTCCAGCACATCCTGTTTGCTGTCGGTATGATCGGTGTGATCCATGGCCGACTTTGAACCCAATAGCCACAGAAGATCGAAGCCTATATCCATCTGGGCTTGGATTTCCTTTTCAAAGTCGCTCTTCTTCCAAGTGAAGTGCCGGGGCGTGCCAACCCACCACAGCGTACCCCGCATCAACGGTTCCATTCTCTCTGCTTTGCCGGTCTCCTCCCCTCGCGGCAAAGCGGGATTGGCGCGGTGCAACGCTTGCCCGTCTTTACACGCAAGGATGCCCATGCAAATCATGAAGATGGGGCGAGTTGCTACCATGTGGTTCCGTGTTCTTCGCTGTTCGTTTTTTCCGCTGCGGCGACCATCTGCCGCAGGTTTTCCAGCGGCGTGCCGGGCGGCACGAAACAGCCGGATCCGAGAATGAAGCGGCCGTCGGCGCCGCGCGCCTCACGGATCGCACGACCCGATTCTACGAAAACCCGCTCGGGCGTGCCAAGCAGCAAGGTCTGCACAGGGTCGAGGTTGCCGATCAGCGAGGTCGCCGGCCCGGCGAGCCGCCGCGCCTCGGCGAGCGGCACCTTGTGGTCGATCTCGAGTAGGTCTGCGCCCGTCTCGGCGAACGCGGCCAGCGAGGGCTGGTTCGCGCCGCAGATGTGCAGCAGCGTGAAGACCGTGCGGCCGGCTGCGGCGGCGTGGGCTTTCGCGGACGCGAAGACTTTCTGGTGATAGGGCAGCGCGTACGCGCGGTACATGGCCGGCGAGATCATCTCGGCCGAGGCCAGCGAGTCGCCCAGGTAGGCGAGGTGCACGCCGCGGTCGATCTGCGCGCGCAGGAAGGCGGCGGTGGTGTCGGCCATGAGGTCCAGCAGGCGGTGCAGCCGCAGGCGGTCCTCCTCGCCGCGCTCGCCGCAGTCGAGGTCGGCGAGCAGCGTCAGGAACGCCTGCTCGCTGAGCAGGTAGGCGGCCAGCGAGAAGGGGCCGGTGCCGGTGCCGCGCAGCGCGACCTCGCTGCCGGTCAACACGCGCAGTTCCTCCAGCGCCTTGAGGTAGACCGGCATGCGGCCGTCGGCCTCAGGATCAGGCAGGCGCAGCGCGTCAGCCTCTTCCAGCATGGAAAGCAGCGGTTCGTCCACCGTGGGCAGCGCGTGCTCGTGGTGGGTGGTCTTGAGCCCGAACGCCTCGGCGATGTAGTAGGTGTCGGCGGCGGTCACGAGGATGTCGTGGCCGACCGCCTGCCAGAGCGCGTGCTGGGCGCGGGCGATGACCGCGCCGTCCGTGTAGTAGTCGCGCAGCGACGCGCCCACCAGCGGCGCGGCGGCCGCGCCCACGAAGGGGCCGACCGGCACGCGGTCAGGCGGCGTGCCGGAAAGGGCGGCTTGGACTCGTTCGAGGGAGGTCATGGGCGGTAATGAACGTTCAACGTTTAACGCTCAACGCTCAACACTCAAGTTAAAACGCGAAATTGAGAGTTGAGAGTTGGAAGTTCAGCGTTGAGCGTTCTCTTTCTCATAACACCCGGATCAATGTGCCTTGCGGGATTTTGGGTTCGAGCACCACGCGCAGGGTCGGGCGGTAGGCGGCAGTGCCGTGTTCGCTTGACCCGACCAGGAGCGCGTTCTGGCCGGACGACGCCTCGTCGGTGGTCAGCAGGAACCCCTCGTTAGCCCCCCCCCGCGCCCAGCGCTCCAGGGCGGTGAGGCCTTCCGGGGTCTCGATGTGGAACACGATTTGGGTGCCGACGTTGATGGTTGTCGTGTTGATAAGCACCTTGGCCAGCGTCGCCGCTATGCCGGCCGAGTTCGTGCTGATGCCGATGCCCGCGCCGCCGGTCCAGGTCACGGTATTGTACCGCTGCCAGTTCCAGCAGCTCTCGCCGGTATCGGCAGTGGCAGCGCTCTTGGTGCCTTCGATCCAGCCCGCGTTGGCACCTGAGAGCAGGTGCAGACGCGTCTCGAAAGTCGCGCCGTTCGCCGGTACGATCTTCGTGTTGGCCGCCTGGGTCAACGTCAGCGTTGCCCACTTGACCTGCTTGTGCGCCCGGTCGAGGGAAGATAAATCAAACCGCATCAGCGTGCGGTAAGTGAGTGTCGCGCTGTTCAGCCCGATGGCGAGTTGGCGAGTGCTCCAATTGCCCCAGTTATAATCGCTATAGCTAGATTGGCTATACATGAAATTGTCCTCGCTGGCGACGAAGGCGGTCTCGTCGGCAGTGTAGGTCACGGCCAGCGCGGGCCGGTCGGCGGCGGTTGCGTGTTCGGCCGAGGCGAAACCGAGGGCGTTCTGGCCGTTCGAGGCCTCGTCCGAAACGAGCAGCAGCCCCGCGTTTGTGCGGCCGCGCGCCCAGGCCTCGAGCGCGGCCAGCGCCTCGGGCGAGTCAAGGGTGAAGACGATCTTCTGGCCGTTGGTCACCGTCGCGACGTCGACGGTGACTGAAGCCAGCAGGTTGCTGACGCCCGCCGAGGCCGAGTTGGCTCCGATGCCCTTACCGCCAGCCCAGCCGACTGTGTCAAAGGCGAGATGTTCCCAGCACGAGTCGCCCGTACCGGCCACGGCGGAATTCTTCGTGCCCTCGGTCCAGGCGGCGTTGGCGTCGTCCAGCATGAAGAGTTTGAGATCGAAGTTGCCGCGTGCGACAGAGATCTTGCTGACGTTGCGCACGGTGAGCGTCAGGGTGGCGGATTCGAGCGCGGTGTAGCGCGCGCGCAGGGACGAGAGATCGAAGCGCAGCAGGCTGCGGTAGGGCCAGTTGACGCCGTTCAGGCCGGCCCAGAGCAGGTTGTGCTGGCCCCAGTTGTAGGCGCTGTAATAGATGAACGAGCCGTTCCAGATGATCGTGTCGTCCGACGCGCCGACGTCGATGTCGCCGGTCGTGGTGCGGACCGTGAGCTTGGGCCGGCGCGCGGCGTTGGTGTTTTCCTTCGAGCCGAAGTAGATGGCGTTCTGGCCGCCAGAAGCCTCGTCTGTCGCCAGCAGGAAGCCCGCGTTGTCGCCGCCCGCGGCCCAGTTGGTGAGGGCGTTGATGCCCTCGGGCGAATCGATGGTGAAGGTGAAGACCTGTCCGAGGACCGTGTTGGTGACGTCGACCTGCACCGTGCCCAGCAGGGCCGCGACGCCGGCCGAGGCAGTGCTGTTGCCGATGCCCGGCCCGCCGGTCCAGCCGGCGGTGTCGAACTGCCGGTAGCGCCAGCACGGCTCTCCGGCGGTGGCGGTGTTTCCGTTATTCGTACCCTGAACCCATCCCTGGTTTGAATCGGCCAGAAGGAAGAGCCGAAGGTCGAAGTT
This sequence comes from Verrucomicrobiota bacterium, assembly GCA_022704145.1. Classification (GTDB taxonomy): domain Bacteria; phylum Verrucomicrobiota; class Kiritimatiellia; order RFP12; family UBA1067; genus JAKJGY01. The sequence continues at coordinate 31,588 of JAKJGY010000007.1, read as the reverse complement.
GCCGTTCGCCTGCTGGAGCTTGTCGAGCCGGTCCGTCACAAGGGTGAGCGTGGCCGAGGTGATCGAGGTCTCGGCTCCGAGGCCGGAGAGGTCAAAGCGCAGCAGGCTGCGGTAGGGCTGGTTGGCGGCGTTCAGGCCGACCGCGAGCTGCGGGAAGACGCCCCAATTGTGGCGCGACCAACTGATCTGGTCGTTAAGCAGTAGATTATCGTCGGAAGCGCCGAAGAGCGCCTCCGCCGCTCCCGCCTTGCCGGCGAGGCCGGTGCCCAGCAACAGGGCGCCCAGAATGAACCGTGCTGTCATGCGTGTCCGTTTCATCGCTTTCCTCCTGTTTTCCATTGAACGTTGAGCGTTTGCTTGAACTTTCAACTCTCAACGTTCAACTTCCAACTCTCAATTTAGAATCCCCAGCCTCACCAGATGCCCGCGGATCGTCTCGGTCTCCGCCTCGGTGGCGGGGGCGAGGGGCAGGCGCGGGGGGCCGACCTTGAGGCCGCAGAGGTTCATGGCCGCCTTCCAGATCGGGATGCCGTTGGTGCGGCCGTTCTGGCAGAAGTCCTTGAAGAGCGGGTCGAGGGCCAGGTGGATCTTGCGCGCGCCGAGAATGTCCCCGGCCAGGAATTTGTCGATCATCTCGCGCATCTGGCGGCCGATGAGGTGCGAGGCGCCGCTGACCACGCCGGAGGCGCCCTGGGCGAGGCCGCACAGCACCATGATGTCGTCACCGTTGTAGACGGTGAAGCCCGGCGGGGTGACGCGCAGGAACTCGGTCATCTGCGTGGGGTTGATGCCGGCCTCGTCCTTGATGCCGACGACGTTCGGCATGTCGGCGGCGAGGCGCGCGACGGTCTCCTTCTCGACGTTGAGGCCGGTGAAGATCGGGATGTTATAGAGCATGACCGGCAGGGCGGTGGCCTCGGCGATGGCGCGGAAGTGGCGGTAGACGCCCTCCTGGGTCGGCTTGCAGTAGCAGGGGCCGAGCGCCATGATGGCGTCGAAGCCCAGCCGCTCGGAGAGGCGGGCCAGCTCGACCGCCTCGCGCGTGGCGCTGGAACAGGCGCCGCCGACCAGCGGCACGCGGCCGGCGGCGGCGTCCTTGACGGCGCGGAACAGCTCGCGCCGCTCGTCGAGCGACAGCGCGTTGAACTCGCCGGAGGTGCCGCCCACGATGAGCGAGTCGCAGAGCTTGTTGGATATGACGTGGTCGACCAGCGCAGCGGCGGCGTCGAGGTCGAGGTCCTGGGTGGTTTCCTTAAAGGGCGTGGCGAGGGGGACGACGATGTGGCCGAGTTTCTCTCCGAGCGTTTGCATGGTGTGCCTTTCGTGACTGCGGGACAGCGCGCGTGTCAGGGTGAACAGCCTGTCCTTTGAGCACAATCTACGCGGAAGAAACTGTCAGGCGCAACTTGAAAACCGGCAAGATGTAAAGAAACCTGATAGCACAGGTCGCATCCTTGATAGCTCAGCTTACTGCCTTGCGAACAAACAACGGCACCAAATAGAACGGTGTCGGTGAACACCTTCTTATCCGCGAATAAACGCGAAGTATCCCCAAACCCATGTTTCGCGGCCATTCGCGTTCATTCGCGGATACTGATTGGGTTGCGTGCTCGGTCAGCGTCAGGTCTTCAGCGTCGCGGCACGTAGGCGCCGCAGGACTGCCGGACCACGAGGTGTGCGGCCAGGCTGACGGTACAGGGCGGGAGCGCTGGGTTGGCCAGGCGGTTCTGCATGACCTGCCAGGCGACGGCGGCGATCTCGCGGCAGGGCTGGTGCATGGTGGTCAGCGGCACGCGCAGCAGGGTGGCGTATTTCACGTCGTCGAAGCCCGCGATGCGTACGTCGTTCGGCACGTGGCAGCCGAGGGTCTCGAGCGTGCGCATGAGTACGCCGGCCTTGTAGTCATTGGCGCAGACGAACGCGTCGGGCTTGCGGTTCAGCAGCGCGGTGATCTGAGCCTCGTCGGTGGGGTCGGTGGAGGGGCAGGGGCCGGTGTCGACCGTGGCGCCGTGGGCGAGCAGGGCTTCGCGGAAGCCCGCGTAGCGGGCCTCGACGGTGGGGGCCGTGTGGGTACTGGCCACGAAGAACAGCCTGCGGCACCCCAGGTTCAGCAGGTGCTCGGTCAGCATGTAGCCGGCGTCGAAGTTGTCGATGCCGACCAGGTCGAAGTCGCTGCGCTGGGGGAAGGGCAGCACGTCGCAGTCGAGCAGCACGACGGGGATGCCGGCCACGCGCAGGCGGGCCGCGATGAGGCGGTTGACCTGAGCCTGACCGTTGAGCCAGCCGAACGGGGCGAAGAAGGCGCCCTGCACCTTGCGCTCGATCAGCTCGCGGCAGAAGGCCTCGGCCTGTTCCGCGGGCGGGGCTTCGGGTTCCGGTTGGGCGGGGGAGCCGCTCCAGACGACGCTGTAGTCGTGCATGCGGGCCAGGCCGATCAGCCGGCCGCAGATCACGTCGAAGATCTCGGTGACGCCCATGCCGGGCACCAGCAGGCCGATCAGCGCGCCGCCGGTCGCATCCGACTCGGTGACGCGGCGCGCGAAGGTTCCGGCGCCGGCGCGACGCTCCACGAAGCCCGCGGCCTGCAGTTCCCGCAGCGCGCGGGCCGCGGTCGGCCGCGAGACGCCGTACTTGCGCACGAGCTGCGCCTCGCTCGGCAGCCGGTTCCTGTCTGCGAACTTGCCTTCCACGAGCTGCGCGCGCAGCTCGTGGAAAATCTCGGTATACTTGGCCTGTCTGGGCATAGCGGTCGTTCCTTAAGGGCACCCTTGATTACGGCAGCAGTGTAACGCAGGGGGGCGGGCGGCGGCAAGGGTGCCATCTGGGCATCTCACCTCTGGCTGACTGACCGCGCCCTTTCCCCAGCCCAGGGGGCTAACTTACTTTGTCAATCGACCCCCCGGCGATTTTTTAATTCGGTGCTTCTTGACGTCTTGCCTAGGTTCCCGTACACTCTGATATACGGTAATGATGGGTACATGATCCGGCGTTTATGGAGTACGAAATCGCGGGCCTCCGCTACGCCTGTCATACCGAGTCGGGCCGGACATGGGAGGGCGGGGGTGCGGGCAAGCGGACGGGTGCGTCAGCGCCGTTAACTAAGGGAGAGGCCGAAGTGAATACACCGGTGACCCAGCTTCTACAGCAAAAAGGCAAGGAGATCGTCACGATCTCGCCGCAAGCGTCTGTGTTCGAGGCGATTCAGCTTATGGACAGCAAAAATATCGGGTCACTGGTCGTGCTGAATGCGCACGGCAAGCTTGCCGGGATCTTCGCCGAGCGGGACTGCTTCCGCAAGGTGATCCTGGCGGACAAGTCGCCGCGGGAAGTGAGCGTCAAGGCCGCGATGACCAAGAAGGTGATCTACGCCTCGCCCGACAACACGGTCGATGAGTGCATGGCGCTGATGACCGAGAAGCGGATCCGGCATCTGCCGGTGATCGACAGCCACGAGAAGATTCTCGGCATCATCTCGATCGGGGATCTGGTGAAGTTTGTGGCCACGGAGCAGACGGCCCTGATCCGTAACCTCGAGAAATATATCGAGGGGTCGCTCTAGCCGCAACCCGGGAAAAGCCGCCCGCGGTCAGGCGTGCCGACGCACGCGCTGGCGGGCGCGCAGCCTATTCTGTTCGCCTCCGGCGTCGGACGGAGGCGGTGGGAGAACCCGCTATGACGACTCAATCCGCGACGGCCCCGTGCGCCTGTGCGTGCGCCTGTGAGCCTTCGGAGCAGGAGCAGCTTAAGAAGTTGGACGAGGTGATCGGCGAGTACCGTGACAAGCCCGGCGGGCTGATCCCGGCCCTCCAGCTCGCGCAGACGATCTACGGGTATCTGCCTGAGCCGGTGATCCGCAGGATCGCGGACGGGTTCGGCAAGACGGTGAGCGAGGTCACGGGCGTGGTGACCTTCTACTCCTTCTTCACGCTGCATCCGCGCGGCAAGTTCCTGGTGCGGGTCTGTCTGGGCACGGCGTGCTATGTGCGTGGCGGCAAGGAGGTGCTCGACGCGTTCAAGAAGAAGCTGGAGATCGAGGTGGGCGAGACGACGCCCGACCGGCAGTTCTCGCTTGAGGTCGGGAGGTGTTTCGGGGCGTGCGGCATGGCGCCCGTCGTCATGGTGAACGACACCGTCTATCAGCGCGTCAAGCCCGCGCGAGTCGGCGAGATGGTCAACCAGATCCTGGCCGGAGCCCTGGCGGCAGGAGAAAAGGAGCACGCATGAACACCCCTGTCTTGAAGCGAATCGGTAGTGTGGCGGAGCTGGGCGAGCTGCGCGCCCGCCTGAGCGCGGCTGCCCCGTGCGGGGGCTGTGGCGGGGCTGGCGCGAACCAGATCCTGGTCTGCTTCGGCGGAAGCTGTCTGGCGTCGGGCGCGAAGGAGGTGCGCGACGCGCTGAGGCTGGCGCTGGAGATGGAGAAGCTGGGCGACCAGGTGGCGCTGGTGGAGACCGGCTGCATGGGCCCGTGCGTGATGGGGCCGGTGGTGCTGATCGGCGCCGACCGCACCTTCTATCAGGGCGTCAAGCCGAGTGACGCGGGCGATATCGTGCGGCAGCATCTGGTGGGGGGCAAGCGGGTCGAGCGGCTGCTGGTGGCTGACGCTTCGGGCAAGCAGCCGGCGCCCTGCCGCGGGGATATCGAGTTCTTCAGGCGACAGACCCAGGTCGTGCTGCGGAACTGCGGCTGGATCGATCCGGAGCGCATCGCCGACGCGATCGCGCGTGACGGGTACGCCGCCCTGGCCAAAGTCCTGTCGGAGCTGCCGCCGGAGGGCGTGGTCGCCGAGATGAAGGCCTCGGGGCTGCGCGGCCGCGGCGGCGCGGGGTTCCCGACCTGGCTCAAGTGGCATCTGACCCGCGAGTCGGCCGACGCCGTGCGCTATGTGCTGTGTAACGCGGACGAGGGCGACCCGGGCGCGTATATGGACCGCAGCGTGCTGGAGGGTGACCCGCACAGCGTGATCGAAGGCATGGCCATCGCGGCGTTCGCGATCGGTGCGCAACAGGGCTATGTCTATGTCCGGGCCGAGTATCCGTTGGCGGTCGAGCGCCTGTCCAAGGCGATCGCGCAGGCGCGCGCCTGCGGGCTCCTCGGCGCGAATATCTTGGGAACGCCCTTCTCGTTCGACCTTGAGATCCGCATGGGTTCGGGCGCGTTCGTCTGCGGCGAGGAGACGGCGCTGATCGCCTCGATCGAGGGCAAGCGCGGCGAGCCGCGGCCGCGGCCGCCTTTCCCGGCGCAGAAGGGGCTGTGGGGCCATCCGACGGTGCTGAACAATGTCGAGACCTATGCCAACGTGCCTGCCATCCTGCTGAAGGGCGGCGCATGGTACGCCTCGATGGGCACGCCGAAGAGCAAGGGGACCAAGGTCTTCGCTCTGGCTGGCGCGGTGCGGAACACCGGACTGGTGGAGGTGCCGGTGGGGACCTCGCTGGGCGAGCTGGTGTACGATATCGGCGGCGGAATCCGCAACAACAAGCACTTCAAGGCGGCGCAGATCGGCGGGCCGTCGGGCGGCTGCATCCCGCGCGAGCACCTGAACGTGCCGTTGGACTATGAGCCGCTGGCCGAGCTGGGCGCGATCATGGGGTCGGGCGGACTGATTGTGATGGACGAGGACACCTGCATGGTGGACGTGGCGCGGTTCTTTATCGAGTTCGTCCAGGAGGAGTCCTGCGGCAAATGCGTGCCGTGCCGCGTGGGCACGCGCCGGATGCTGGAGATTCTCGAGCGCATCTGCGCGGGGCAGGGCGAGCTGGCCGATATCGACCGGCTGATCGAGCTGGGGCAGTTCATCAAGGGCGCCTCGCTGTGCGGGCTGGGCCAGACGGCGCCGAACCCGGTGCTCTCGACCATCCGGCATTTCCGCCACGAGTACGAGGAGCATATCCGCGACCGGCATTGCCGCGCCGGGGTCTGCGCGGGGCTGGTGCGCGCGCCGTGCCTGAGCGCCTGCCCGGTGGGCGTGGACGTTCCGGGGTTTGTGGCGCTGGTGGGCGAGAAGCGCTATGCCGAGGCGCTGCGGCTGCATCGCGAGCGCAACCCGTTCGCGTCGGTCTGCGCGCGCGTCTGCTTCCACACCTGCGAGGACAAGTGCAGGCGGGCGTCGCTCGACGAGCCCGTCTCGATCCGCGGCGTCAAGCGGTTCATGGTCGATCAGGAGGTGACGATCCAGGTGCCGGAGGTTCATGAGAGCCCGGCGAACGCCGCGCGCAAGGTCGCCGTGGTGGGAGCGGGTCCGGCCGGCCTGTCGTGCGCCTACTTCCTGGCGCGTCTGGGCTACCGTCCGACGGTGTTCGAGGCCGAGCCGCGGCCGGGCGGCATGCTGGTGCAGGCGATCCCGGCCTACCGGCTGCCGCGTGAGGAGCTGGCGCGGGAGGTCCGCATGATCGAGCATCTGGGCGTCGCGATCGAGACCGGCCAGGCGCTGGGCCGCGATTTCACGCTGGACAGCCTGCGCGAGCAGGGCTACGAGGCGGTGTACCTGGCGGTCGGCGCGCCGCAGGGCGTGCCGCTGGATCTGCCGGGCGCCGACGCTCAGGGGGTGACGGAGGCGATGTCATTCCTGCGGCAGTATAACATCCGCGGGTCGGTGCCGGTGGGCAAGCGCGTGGCGGTGATCGGAGGCGGCAACGCCGCGATCGACGCGGCGCGTACCGCGATCCGGCTGGGTGCGCAGTCCGTGACGGTGATCTACCGCCGGACGCGTGAGGAGATGCCCGCCTACGCCGAGGAGATCGAGGAGGCGCTCCAGGAGGGCGTGGCGCTGCGCACGCTGCTGCACCCCGAGGCCTTTGAGGTCAAGAACGGCCGCGTGAGCGGCGTCCGCTGTCAGGCGATGCGGCTCGGCGAGTTCGACCGCTCGGGGCGGCGGCGTCCTGAGGGCAGCGCCGATGCGGCCAGCGAGGTGCTGGCGGTCGACCAGGTGATCGTGGCGATCGGCCAGGCGCTGGACCTCCCGTCGCTTCAAGGCTCCGCGGGCGTCGCGTACACCACGCGCGGCTGGATCCAGGCGGATCCGCGCACGGGCGCTACGGCCGAGCCCTGGCTGTTCGCAGGCGGCGACGCGGTGACGGGCCCCTCGTCGGTGGCGGACGCCATCGCGGCGGGCGAGCGCGCGGCGGTGGCGATCGACGCCCGTCTGGCGGGCGTCCCGGAGCGCCCCTTCTGGCGCGGGTACCGCGATCCCGGCGTGGCGTTCGACCCGTACGCCGATCCGGTCGTCTACGCCCGCGAGAAGCTGCACACGATGCCGCTGGAGAAGCGGCGGCAGAATTTTGCGGAAGTCGAGCAGCCGTGGAACGAGGGCACGGCGGTCCGGCAGGCCAAGCGTTGCCTGCGCTGCGACTACGGCAAGCAACCTTGCGCATGCACACACGCCTAACGGAGATACGGCCATGTTCAATGTGACGATCAACACACAGAAGATTCAGGTGCCTGAGGGTGCGACGATCCTTCAGGCGGCGCGGCAGGTCGGCATCACCGTGCCCACGCTGTGCAATATGGAGAAGCGTGAGGCGATCGGCGCGTGCCGCGTCTGCCTCGTCGATGTGGAGGGCGCGCGCACGCTGGTCGCGGCGTGCTCGACGCCGGTGACGGAGGGGATGGTGGTGCGCACCAACAGTTCGGCGGCGCGTGCGGCGCGGCGGCATGTGGTTGAGATGCTGCTCTCCGAGCACGACGGCAACTGCCAGACCTGTGACCGCAGCGGCGACTGCGAGCTGCGCGCGCTGGCCGACGAGATGGGCGTCTCGGGCCTGCCTTATGAGGGGGTCAAGGCCAAGCGCAAGCTGGACGAGTCCACGCCGGCGCTGGTGCGCGACAACGCCAAGTGCATCAAGTGCCGCCGCTGCGTGACGGTGTGCGGCGAGGTGCAGGGGGTGGGCGCGCTGGTGCCGCAGGGCCGCGGCTTCCAGACGGTGATCGGCCCGGCGTTCACACGCGACATGGACGGTGTGGCCTGCGTGCAGTGCGGCCAGTGCGCCGCGATCTGCCCGGTGGGCGCGATCGTCGAGCGCAGCCACATTCCGGAGGTCTGGAAGGCGCTTGATAATGCCAAGCTCCACGTGATCGTCCAGACGGCGCCGGCGATCCGGGCCGCGCTGGGCGAGTGCTTCGGATATGAGCCGGGCACGCGCGTGACGGGCAAGATGGCGGCGGCGCTGCGGCGTCTCGGCTTTGACGGTGTCTTCGACACGAACTTCACCGCGGACCTCACGATCATGGAGGAGGGGACTGAGCTGCTGACCCGCCTGAAGAAGGCGCTGGTCGGTAAGGAGCCGGTGGCGTTGCCGATGTTCACGAGCTGCTCGCCGGGGTGGATCAACTTCGCGGAGTTCTATTTCCCGCAGTTCCTGCCCAATATCTCGACGTGCAAGTCGCCGCAGCAGATGTTCGGCGCGGTGGCCAAGACCTACTACGCGCAGAAGCTCGGGCTTAAGCCTGAGGAGCTGGTGGTGGTCTCGGTCATGCCCTGCACGGCGAAGAAGTTTGAGGCGCAGCGGCCGGAGATGACCGCGAGCGGCGTGCGCGACGTGGACTACGTGCTCACGACGCGCGAGCTGGCCAAGATGATCAAGGAGGCCGGGATCGACTTCAGGAACCTGCCTGAGGAGGCGATGGACGCCCCGCTGGGGCTCTCGTCCGGTGCGGCGGACATCTTCGCGAACACGGGCGGCGTGATGGAGGCGGCGCTGCGCACGGCCTATGAGATCGTCACCGGGCGTGAGCTGCCGGTCGACAACCTGCACGTCCAGGCGGTGTCTGGGCTTGAGGGGATCAAGGAGGCGGCGCTGACCATCACCGGCACCCGCAAGGAGTGGTCGTTCCTCGAGGGTGTCGAGCTGAAAGTGGCGGTCTCGCACGGGCTGGCGAACACGCGGCGCCTGCTCCAGCACATCCAGGCCAACGGCGCGGTGTATCACTTCGTGGAGGTTATGACCTGCCCCGGAGGGTGTATCGGCGGCGGCGGCCAGCCGCGCTTCACCGACGACTCCGTCCGGCTCAGGCGTATCGCGGGGATCTACTGCGAGGACGAGGGTAAGGCGATGCGCAAGTCGCATGAGAATCCGGATGTGGCGGCGCTCTACAAAGAGTACCTGGGGACGCCGCTGGGCGAGAAATCGCACCATCTGCTGCACACGCACTACCATCGTAAAGAGCGTTGAGGCGGTGATCGGATAGGGGAGGGGAAGATGCCGAAGGGGGTCAGGCCGCATGCGTGGCGTGCGGCGAGTGTCGTATTTGTCCTGAGTGTGGCGTGGGGGGCGCTGGCGGGCTACGGTGCGGAGCGCGTCGTCCTCCACGTGCGCCCAGACGGCGATGACGGGGGGCCGGGCTCTCTGGCGCGCCCTTTCGCCACGCTCGGACGCGCGCGTGACGCGCTGCGCGCCGCGCGCGAAGGCGGGCCGCTCACAGGCGGCGCTGAGATCGTGCTGCACGCGGGCCGTTACGCGTCCGACGTGGCGGTGGCGTTTGTGGCCCAGGACTCCGGGCTTGAGGGCGCGCCGGTCGTGATCACGGCCGCACCCGGTGCGAAGGCCGTGCTGAGCGGCGCGCGCGAGATCCCGGCGGCCGCTTTTCAGCCCCTGGCGGAGGAGGCGGTGCGGCAGCGGCTCGAGCCCGCCGCACGGGATGGGGTGCGGGTTGCCGACTGTGACGCGTTGGGCCTGCCACGGCCGCCGAAGCTGGCGGACAACTTCCGGCTGCCGTTCGCGGTGCCGGAGCTGTTCTTCGACGGCCGGCGCATGCCGCTGGCGCGCTGGCCGAACTCGGGCTGGGCGACGATCGCGACGATCGTCGATAAGGGGACGATGCGCAATGACGGCTCGGTCAGCGATGCGGCCGACCCCAAGAAGCCGCGCCCGACCGAAAACCGCGGCGGCGTGTTCGTATACGAGGGCGACCGGCCGGCGCGCTGGCCGGTCGGGCAGGGGGTCTGGCTCCACGGTTTCTGGTGTTTCGACTGGTATGACGACGCGCTGCGCGTGGCGTCGATCGACCCGGCCAAGCGTGAGATCGCGCTGGCGGTGGGGCATCAGTACGGCGTACGGCAGGGCAACCCCTCGCCGCGGCGCTGGCGGGCCGTACACCTGCTGGAGGAGCTGGACGAGCCCGGCGAGTATGTGATCGACCGGGAGAGCGGCCGGCTCTACTTCTGGCCGCCGGGGCCGCTCGCGGGTGCGCGGGTCGCGCTCGCCGTGCGCGACGGGCCGCTGGTCACGCTGCAGGGCGTCACGAACCTGACCTTGCGCGGGCTGGTGTTTGAGGAGTCGCAGGGCGACGCGATCCAGATCCGCGACTGCCGCGACGTCCGGCTTGAGCACGCGGTGCTCCGCAATATCCGGCGGCGGGCGGTCTTTGTGGAGGGCGGCAGCGGAGTCTGCGTCACGGCCTGCGACATCCATGATACGGGCACAGGCGGCGTGTATCTGGGCGGCGGCGACCGGCGCGCCCTGACGCCCGCCGGACATGTGGTTGAGGACACGCGCATCCGCAATTTCGCGGTTCACCAGCTCACCTATGCCAGCGCGGTCCACCTCGCGGGGGTCGGCAATGTGGCGCGGCACAATGTCCTCAGCGAGGCGCCGCATCAGGCGGTGAGCGTGTCCGGCAACGACCACCTGTTTGAGTATAATGTGGTCAGCAACGTGTGCGTCGCTTCCGATGACGCCGCCGCGTTCTATAAGGGCCGTAATCCCTCCTGCTGCGGCAATGTGATCCGCTTCAACCTCTGGCGCGATATCGGCAGCCCGCGCGGTCACGGTAACGCGGCGGTGTACTTTGACGACGGCGACTGTGGCGAGGTGGTTTTCGGCAACATCTTCTACCGCTGCGGCGACCCGGGCAAAGGCTCGTTCGGCACGGTCTTCTCGCATGGCGGGCACGGGAACCTGGCGGAGAACAATATCTTCGTCGAGTGTAAACGGGCGCTGGGCTCGGCCCCTTGGAACGACAAGCGCTGGGCGGATTTCATCCGCGCGCCGCTGTGGCAGGAGCGGCTGCTCAAGGAGGTCGATATCACGCGGCCGCCTTTCACCGAGCGTTACCCGCATCTGGTGGGGTTCATGGAGCCCCAGCCTGGCGCGCCGCGCGACAACCTCTCGCGGCGTAACCTGTTCGTGCGGTGCGGCGAGGTGAAGAGTAACCGCTGGGTCACGAATGAGACGGATGCGGTGACGGCCGATGACCCCGGCTTCGTCGATCTGGCGGGGGGCGACTTCCGCCTCCGGCCCGACGCGGCGGTCTACCGGCTGGTACCCGGTTTCCGGACGATCCCCGTCGAACGCTTCGGCCCGCGCGCGAGACCCGGCGTCCCGGAGTAGGTCAGCCGCGCAGGTGTCCGCCGCGCAAACCGCTTGCGGTCGGGAACCGTTTTGACCTATCCTGTGCCGCGTAAGGGGGGCGTGAGGCGCCTTTCCTGACTGGCAACGGCTAAGGAGGTTTTCTCATGAGCGAGTTTAAGAACGTGACGGTCGTCCTGAAGGCGAACGTCTATCGGGACGGCAAGGTCACCAGCCGCACCGTGCTCTTCCCCGACGGCTCGAAAAAGACGCTGGGCATCATGCTGCCGGGCGAGTATACCTTCGGTACGCAAGAGCGGGAGATCATGGAGATTCTCTCGGGTGAGCTGGAGGTGCTGCTCCCGGGGAAGGACACGTGGAAGACCGTGCGTGGCGGTGAGGCGTTTGAGGTGCCCGCGAACGCGAGCTTCAGCCTGAACGTCGCCACCCTCACCGACTATTGCTGCTCTTACCTGAAAGCGTGAGCGGCGCGCATGAGCCTGACCGTCCAGGAGATCGCGCGGCGTGTGGGGTGCTCCCCCTCGACCGTGTCGCGCGCGCTCAACGGTACGGCCGGCGTGGACACCAAGCTGCGGCGGCGCATCCTGGTGGCGGCGCGGGCGAGCGAGCGTGACGCGGAGTGTTCTCCCGCGCCCCGCCGCGGCCGGCCGCGCGGCTCGCTGCGCCGCGCGAACACCGTCCAGGTGATCGTTTTCCGGCGCGAGGCGGTCGAGCCGCTGATCCTCTCCGCGAGTAACCTCTCGGTCGCGCCGCTGACCGAGGCGACGACCAACCTCTTCTTCTCGTCACGTTTCCGCCTCGTGACCGACTTCTACCGCCATGTGATCAACGGCATCGTCTCGGTGCTCGCTGCGGAGGGCATGAAGACCGTCCAGCAGGTGCGGAACAGCCTGACAGAGGAGGCTTTCCTACAGCCCTTCCGCGTCTCGCGCGACTGCGGCGTACTGCTCCTTGGCGAGCCCGACGGCCAGGTCCAGACTTTTGCTGACGCCTGCGCGTGTCCGGTGGTGCTGCTGGACATCCTCGGCGTCGGCGGGCATCCGGTGGTGGCGATCGACAACATGGGCGGCACCGCCGCCGCACTCCGCCACCTGCTCAGCCTCGGGCACCGCGACATCGGGTTCGTGGGCAACCCTGAGAACCCCAGCTTCCGCGAACGTTACTTCGCCTTCTGTGGCGGCATGACGGAGGCCGGTCTGCCCGTCCGTTCCGATTGGCACTATGCCGGTTCCGGCCACATCCGCGACATCGCGGACGGCGTCCAGCCGATCCTCAGGTCCCGGAAACGGCCTACGGCGATGCTCTGCGCCTGTGACCATTATGCGATCGGTGTGTTCGAGGCCGCCCGTATGGCCGGGTTGCGGATCCCGCAGGAGCTGAGCGTGATCGGCTTCGACGACATCGACGCCGCCCCCCTGACCGCGCCGCCGCTCACCACGCTGCACGTCCAGAAGATCGAACTCGGCGCCTGCGCCGCGTTCCTGCTGCTGAGCCTCTCCGGCGGCGCGCGCAACCGGGAGATCTGGCGCAGCAGCGAGATCCGCTGCCGCACCGAACAGGTCGTGCGCGAATCGACTGGGCCCGCCCCTTATACCTCCCCTGCGGCAGTCCGGGGGCGCAGGAGCGCACATCGTCGGGTCGTCCCGATGAAATAAATGAAAGAATTCGGGATTCCCGCCAACCTCCTGTACATTAGTTCTGAATCTCTGGTATTAAGAAGTCGATCCTATGGACGGGTTACGGGGCAAGAGCGCCGGCGGCACTCGAACGAGGCTTAGGAATCCGCATCAGGAGGGGCAGACATGACAAAGCGCGTGGTGATTCACTGTTTGGCGAAAGGCGGCGTACACCGTCGGGTTCATACGGGGCCGTTGGCTGGTGCACTGGCGGTCATGGTTCTCGGTGTCGCGCAGGCGGTAGAACTGTTTTGGGACGGTACGGGGACGAGCTGGAGTCCGGTGGAGGGTTGGTCGACCGTCCAGTCGGCCGCTACGCCTGACCCGGTCGCCGCGCCCGGTGCGGCGGATGTCGCGACCTTCAGCGCCGACGGCGTATCCGGCGCGCAGGCGGTCGCTCTCGGCGCGAATCAGGCCGCTTCGAAACTCTCGCTCCGGGAATCCGCCAGCGGCGGCGTCACGCTGACCGGCGGCGGCGCGGACCGCACGCTCAGTCTCGGCACGGGCGGCATTGAGGTCTTCGCCGGCGCGGGGCCGCTCGTCGTCGGCTCCACCGCCGCAGGACAGCGCGTCACGGCCTCCCTGACCGGCAGCCAGACCTGGACCAACGGCAGCGCCAACGCGGCCGTCCTTCAGAACGGCGTCGGCGCGACCGGCGCGCACACGCTCACGTTGCGCGGCGCGGGCGGTTTCCGCCTGAACGGTCCGGCCACGCATAGCGGCGGCACGACGCTTTCGACCTCGACCGTCGGCCTCGGTGACGACGCCGCGCTCGGCACGGGGACGTTCACGCTGAACTCGGGGACGATCCTGGTGGAGGATTTCCCCCGTACCCTCGCCAACAAGGTCAAGATCAACGGCGGAACGACCTACTGGTCCGGCGACGGCGCGCTGACCCTGACGGGCTCCGGCAGCACGCCCGCCTTCACGATCACGCAGTACGCCGCGCCGTCCATCAATATCGTCAACACCGCGCCGATGACCATCACCGGCATCTACTCGCTGTGCGACTCTACCGTGCCGAACAACAATCCCCAGAGCCCCACGCTCCCCTCGGGCGCCGATCTCACCATCAGCGCGGACATCCGGGAGTACAACGCCGGCAGCTCCTACAACACGGCCAACAAGGGCGCCAAGTTCGTGTTCACCGGCAGCGGTGCGAATCTGACGCTCACCGGAGCCAACCTCTTCGGCGAGGCCGCCAGTATCGGCCGCAGCACGGAGATCATCGTCGAGCCCGGCAGCGGGTTCAACACCATCACGGTCGGCGGCCCCGGCGGGCCGGGCGCCACCATCACGCCGTTCGGCCTGTCGGCGCTCTTCACAAACAGCGGCCAAGGCTTCTACCTGAAGGCGCTGGAGAACGGCCAGATCCTCAGTAACAGCGTCTCGCTCGGAGGCTCCGCAGGCAACGACGGCGGGCGGCCGCTCGGCTTCACCGGCACAAACGACCTGACGCTGGGGGGCTCGTTCACCCTCGGCGGTGGCGCGACGCTGGTCAACCAGGCTTCCGGCACGCTGACCTTCGCGGGCACCGTGAACTGCGTCACCAGCCGCACGCTGACCGTCCTGGGGCCGGGCAATACGGTGTTCGCCTCGACCAGCGTCCTCACGGGTATCCCCAACCTCTGGGGCGGTATTGCCAAATCGGGGTCAGGCACGCTGACGCTGGCCGGCACCAGCGACCTGCTCGGCGCGACCTCGCTCCGCGGCGGCGCCGCGATCCTCGACTACACCTCATCAGGCGCGAGCCGCCTCACCGCCGGCACCAACACGGTCACGGCGCTCGTCCTCGGCGGGGTCGACCTCCAGCTTAAGGGCGGCAGCTTCAGCCAGACGCTCGGCGCGGGCGGCGGCACGACGCTCGATGTCGGCCACACGCGCATCCGACGCACGGACGGCGGGACCTCCACAATCGCCCTCGGCGCCATCACCCGAAGCAACGGCGGCCTGATCGACTTCGAGGACGGCGTCGCCTCGACCACCTCGGGCAACACGAGCGGTATCCTCGGGACGGGTTACGCCACGGTCGGCGGCACGGATTGGGCGACCGTCAGCGGCGGCGGCATCACGGCCTATTCCGGCTACACCACGCTCGCCGCGCCCGGCACGGATCAGAACGTGGCTCACACGGGCAGCGCCACGCTCGGCACGGCCTCGATGCGCACCCTCAAGCTGATGACCGACGGCACCGGGCAATCGCTGACCCTGACCAGCGGCAACCTGTCCCTCAACGCGGGCGGTCTGCTCTTCCTGGGCGCGGACGACTATGAGATCAACGGTCAGAGTATCGTCTATTCCGGCGGCCTTTGCGTCCACCACCACGGCGAAGGCGTCCTGAAGATCGGCTCCCGGCTGAGCGGCGGCTTCGTGCAGAAGGCCGGTTCGGGCACGCTGGTCCTGACCAACGCGAACAACAACCACACCACGATGACCTACCTGCTTGGCGGAAAGGTGGCCGTCCAGGCCAACGGGTGCCTGGGCACCGGCAACCTGTCGTTCAACGGCGGTACGCTCCAGACCACCGCAGGCTTCACGACCACGAAGACCGTGACGCTAAACGCCAACGGCGGCACCTTCCAGACCGACGACGGCACGCTGGAGGTCTCCGGCGTCGTCTCCGGCTACGGCGCGCTGAACAAGACCGGCGCAGGCACGCTG
Source organism: Verrucomicrobiota bacterium (assembly GCA_022704145.1). Lineage (GTDB taxonomy): Bacteria > Verrucomicrobiota > Kiritimatiellia > RFP12 > UBA1067 > JAKJGY01. The sequence continues at coordinate 15,947 of JAKJGY010000007.1, read as the reverse complement.
CTACTCTCCGGAAACAACACCCTGGCAGGCCCTGTGACCGTCTCGGACGGCACGCTGAAGTTCGGCCACGCCGCCGCGCTCGGCCCCATGAATAGCGCGGGCAACGCCTCCAACCGCAGTGTCTCGCCCGTCAGCGTGACCGGCACGGGCGTGCTGGACATCGCGGGCTTCGCGTCAGCCCTCGGCAACTTCACGCTGGCCTCCGGTACGGTCACCGACAGCGTCGGCGGCGGCGCACTCGGTGCGTACAGTTTCACATTGGAGTCGGGCACAGTCGAGGCGGCGCTGACGAACGCCGTGATGACGTCCACCAAGAACGTGAGCAACCGGAACAACCTGTACAAACGCGGCGCGGGCGAGGCGGTCATCGTTTCCGCCTGCACGTATTCCGGCCACACCTTCGTGGACGGCGGCACGCTGCGAGTCAACGGCGCGTTGTCCGCCAGCGCGGCGCTAGTCCGCGCGGGCGGCACGCTTGCCGGCAGCGGCACGCTCGCACGCACAGTCAATGTCGAGGGCGGCACGCTCGCGCCCGGCGCGGCGGCGGGCCAGCCCGGCGCGCTGACGCTCGGACGCCACCTGCGGCTCGCCGCCGGCGGCACGCTCCGGATCGGCATTTCGGCGACCGGCCACGGCAAGGCCGTGCTCACAAACTCCGACGCGCGCGTCCTGCTCGCAGATGCCGCACTCGAGGTCGAGCTGCTGCCCGGTGGCGGGGCCGCGCTCAGCGCCCCGCTCACGATCATTGACAACCAAGGTTCGAACCTGATCGAGGGCGCCTTCGCCGGCTTGCCGGAGGGCGGCGCCTTCACGGCAAGCGGCCGCACGTTCAAAATCACGTATCTGGGCGGCGATGGCAACGACGTCGCGCTGACCTCGTCCGCGCGCGGTACGCTGTTCTCCGTCCAATAGCCCGCTCGACAGCCTCCGACAGCCGCCGACTGCAGTCGGACGTCGTCGTGTTGTTTGATTATACACAAGGAAACTCTATGCGCCTGACCCTCTGCCTCTCTCTCGCCCTGCTCGCCGCCTCGACCGCCAGCGCCGCGCCGCGCTCGCTGCTTGACGCGCAGGTCGCGCCCAGCTCCGCGCAGGTCGCCCACGCGCGCGCCGCCGACGGCCTGACCGTCACGGTCCAGCCCGGTGACGAGGGCTATCCCGGTGTCACGCTCACGCCCGCCTCCGGCCAGACCTGGGATCTCGCGGCGTACGGCCACGTTGCGGCCTCGGTACGCAACCTGGGCGCGAAGCCCGTCACGGTCTGCCTGCGCGTGGATGACAACGGCGACTGGAAGGCCAACCCGTGGAACGCGGAGAACCTCTACCTCCAGCCCGGCGCGACGGGCGTCGTGAAGGTGATCTTCGGCCACTCGTTCGGCCACAAGCCCGCCTACAAGCTCAACGCCGCCGCCGTCACGAAGCTCCTGCTTTTCGCGGGCAAGGTCAAGGACGCGCCCGCCGTCTTCCGTGTCGAGTCCCTCGCGGCCGACGGCGCGGCGGGCGAGAAGCCGCCGGTCGACCCCAAGAGCGTCCGCGTCGTGCCGCCCGGCGGCGTGCTGCTGAGCGCCAAGGAGGGCGTGGCCGCGCTCGTCGAGACGCGCGACGCGGCCGCCGCTTGGAGCGGTTCCGCCTCCAACGGCACACTGCGCGTCACTCTGGCGGCGGGCAAGCGCGAGGGGCGCGTGGCCCTCAAGCCGCCGGCGGGACGCTGGAACCTGCGCGCGGGCAACGAGGCGCGCGTCACGCTGCGCAACGACGGGCCTGCGGCGCTGACCGTGAACCTGACGCTTGAGAGCAACGGCGGGCCGACCGACTCGTTCACCGCCACGCTCGCACCGGGCGCGCGGCAGGAGACGGTCGTCCCCTTCCTGCGCGACCAGCTCTGGGACGGCGAAGAGAAGAAGAGCGGCACGCGCTTCACCAGCGAGACCGCCGCGGGCGTCACGCTTATCCTCAGGCGCGACGCCGCGGAGGGCGAGGCCGCGCTGGTCGTCGAGCGCGTCGCGGTGGCCACGCCGCCGCCGCAGGCGCCCGCGTGGCTCGGGCAGCGCCCGCCGGTCGAAGGCGAGTGGAGGCTGACCTTCCGCGACGAGTTCGACGGCGATGCGGTCGACACCAACAAGTGGAGCTTCTACGGCGAGAACTACTGGGACAAGGTCACGCACTTCTCCAAGGAGACCACTTTCGTCAAGGACGGCATGGCCCACCTGCGCCTGATGAAGCGGCGCGGCCACCACAACGACGACCCCGCCCGCAAGGAGAGCGATTACGCCACCGGCTTCCTCGAGAGCTACGGCAAGTTCACGCAGCGCTACGGCTACTTCGAGGCGCGCATGAAGCTGCCCACGGCGCCCGGCCTCTGGCCGGCCTTCTGGATGATGCCCGAGCGCGGCGGAGACGGCCCGCAGTGGCAGCGCTCCGACACCAAGAACGGCGGCATGGAGTTCGACATCATGGAGCACCTCACCCGCTGGGGGGTGAACCGCTTCAACATCGCCACCCACTGGGACGGCTACGGCAAGGAGCACAAGTCCAACGGCTCGCACGCGGTCTACTACACGCCTGACAAGGACGGCTTCGTGACCTCCGGCCTGCTCTGGACCCCCGGCGAGCTGGTGTTCTACTGTCAGGGCCGGGAGATCGGCCGCTGGAAGAACGAGCGCATCATGAGCGTCCCCGGGCACATCATGTTCACGCTCCCGGCCGGCGGCTGGGACAACGACTGGCTCGACGACGCCCGGCTCCCCGACGACTTCCTCATCGACTACGTGCGTGTGTGGCAGCGGGCCGACCTTGCGGGAGGCGGGGCCGGCGCCCCTCGGTAGCCCGCGTCGGGCCGTCCGCCGTCACTGCGCCAGCGCGATGATCGCCCGCACCGCTTCGGGGCCGAGGTCGCCGTATTCGCCGAGCGTGACGCCGCGCTTGGCGAGCCGCTCCGCCACCCGTCGGCCCGCCTCTTCGGCGTCGAGGCCGTATTCGGACAGGCGCGTCGGCACGCCGACCGACCTGAAGAAAGCCTCGGTCTTCGCGACGGCCTGCGCGGCGCGCTCCGCCTCGTCGCCGCTGACGATGTGCCACACGCGCTTGGCGTATTGGGCCAGGCGCGGCTGCTTGCGCGCGAGCTGGTAACGGTGGACGGCTGGCATGATGACCGCCAGCGTGCGCCCGTGGTCGATACCGTAGAGCGCGGTCAGCTCATGGCCGATCATGTGCGTGGCCCAGTCCTCCGCGGCCACGCCGCAGCCGAGCAGCCCGTTCAGCGCGACCGTCGCGCACCACATCAGGCTTGCGCGCACCTCGTAGTCGTCCGGGCGCGCCTTCACTTTCGGGGCCTCCTCGACCAGCGTCTTGAGCACCGCCTCGGCCAGGCGCTCGGTCAGCGGCGCGCGGCCGATCGCGCACAGGTACTGCTCCATCACGTGCGCGAAGGTGTCGGCGATGCCGTTCTCGACCTGCCGCAGCGGCAGCGAGAGGGTCGTCTCGGGATCCAGGATCGAGAACTGCGGGTAGCAGTGCGGCGAACCGAACGCCAGCTTCTCGCCGGTCGAGTCGCGCGAGATCACCGCGTAGGTGTTCATCTCCGAGCCGGTCGCGGGAAGGGTCAGGACCGCGCCCAGCGGCAGCGCCTCGGTGACGGGCTTCCTGCCCTCCATGATCTCCCACGGGTCGCCCGCGCCGTAGCGTGCCGCCACGGCGATGAACTTGGTGCCGTCCAGCACCGAGCCGCCGCCTACGGCCAGCAGGAAGCCGGCGCCCTCGGCCTTGGCCAGCGCCGCGGCCTTCAGGCAGGTCTCATAGCGCGGGTTGGGCTCGATGCCGCCGAACTCGACCACCTCATGCCCGGCCAGCGCCTGCCGCACCTGCTCGTAGACCCCGTTCCTCTTGATCGACCCGCCGCCGTACGTCAGCAGGACTTTGACGCCCGCCGGGATCAGCTCCCTGAGCTGGGCGATCATGCCTTTGCCGAAGACGAGTCTGACCGGATTGTGATAGGTGAAGTTGGTCATGTGTAGGCTCCTTGACTGGATGGGCTCCAGTGTACATCAGGAAGGGGTCGAAGTCACGTGCCTGAAGAGGGCTTAAGCGCTCCAGGAGCTTGCCGCTTATTCCCATGACACCCCAGCCGTTCCGGTTTGACAGGGCGGGGCGTCTGGCCGCATACTGAAGCGCATAAACGGAATGCGGCCGCCTGTGCGGTTGCGGGGAAAGGCTATATGAAGACACGTCTCGTGCGTCCTTGTTTGTCGGCTCTGGTTCTGTCGGCCGGGCTCGTCCAAAGCGCGGTCTCGGCGACACGCCTCTGTTCGGTCTATGTGGAGAGCTTCTCGGTTCTCCAGAAGCAACTGTTCACCGGTGCGGAGGTCTTCCAGGCGCCGCAGCTCGGCGCGCTGCCGATGATGATGGGCGCCGGACTGCCCGGCGCGGCGCAGATGAACAACGACAAGCCGCTGGCGCTGCACATTCTGAACCTGGGCGAGAATAAGACCGGCCTGGTGGTCGAGGTCACGCCGTCGGGCACGGCCGAGGCGTACCTGAAGGCGCTCGCGGGCGGCGCGGAGGCGGCCCTGCCCGCGCCGGTGGGCGGCGTCTACACGCTGGAGAACGGGATGGCGGCGAAGGAGGCGGGCGGCCGCCTGTTCTTCGTGCTCAAGGCGGACGACCCGGCCGCATGCCTCGCGGCGGGCCTGGAGCGGCTGCCGCCCATGCCGGCGATGCCGGGCGCCATCCGGGTCTCGGTCGCGCCGTCGGCGATGGTGCCCCTGCTGGACTCCTTCAAGAAGACGATGGCGGCGGCGCAGGCCAACCCGAACCCGGCGGCCGAGCAGGGCCGGCAGGCGGTCAGCGGGGCGCTGGACTTCTACGGTCAACTGTTCCGCCAGGTCGACGCCTACCATCTGAGCCTGAACATCCAGACCGAGGGCCTTTTCATCCGCTCGCGCCTCGCGCCCAAGGCCGGCACCGACATGGCGGCGCTGGTGGCCGGCGCCAAGCCCGCGACGGCGGCGCAGCTCGCGTTTGTCGAGAAGGGCTCGTTCCTCAGCTTCGCCTCGGGCGGCGGCGCCGTGCCGGAGCGGTTCAAGCGCCAGATCGCCGACTTCTATGTGCGCATGCTGACCGCCTCGCCGCTCTACGCGACGATGCAGACCAACGAGCTGGCCAGCGTCATGGGCCATTCGATCCGTCTGCTCGGCGCGCCGCTCGCCGTCACCGCTGGCGCGCCGGGCGCCGACGGGACGCTGCCGGTCCAGGGGTTCATGAATGTGGCCGATCCGGCCGGCTACCTGAACGAGCAGCTCGCCCTGATGAAGACGCCCGTGTACCAGACCTTGATGGGGAAGTCGGGCCTGACTTTCCCTGAGCCTACCAAGCGCTCCGCCAAGGGGCTGACGGTGTACTCCTGGAAGACCGATTTCGATGAGGTGGCGCTGGAGAAGGCCGCCCGCGCAGGCCTGCCGCCTAACCTGCCGCCCGAGCAGGCTGACGCGGCGGCCAAGTCCAGCGTGGCGTCGATGCGTGAGATGATGAAGCTGTTCAGCGGCGGTTACGAGTATGCGGCGACCGCCCAGGCGCTGCTGTTCGGTATGGGCTCGCCCGCGCTGATCGAGGCGGTCGCGGAACGCGTGCGCGCCCCGGCCCGGCCCGGCGCCGAGGCGGAGCGCATCCGCACGGTGCTCTCCCCCTCCGGCGCGCCCCACAATATGGGGCGGCTCTCGCTCGGCGGGCTGATGGGCCTCGGCCTTGCGGCACAGCCTGAGCTGGCCGCGGCCGCGAAGGGCATCCCCCCCGGCGAGGGTGTGATCTTCACCGGCTGGACGGTCGGCGGCGAGATGCTGGGCGCCCTGCTGGTGCCGCCGTCCGAGGTCAAGGCGGTCACGGCCCTGACGCAGGCGGTGCAGGCGCAGGCCCTGCAGAAGGCGGGCGCCCCTGTCGCGCGCCCCCCGATCCCCCCGGGGTTCTGACCCTTTTCGGTCCCCTCCGCCGTCCGTGCCTCCGGGACGGCGTGAGGCGTGGTGTGCGGGGGCGCGGAGGTCTTGACTTATGCGCGGTCTGTTGAGCGTGGGTGTGGTGCTGGCCGTTTTGCTGCTGCCGGTCTTCTGGGCTGTGGGCATCTATAACCGACTGGTCCTGCTGCGGAACCGTTTTAAGAACGCCTTCGCGCAGATCGATGTGCAGTTGAAGCGGCGTTATGATCTGATCCCGAACCTGGTGGAGGCCGTCAAGGGCTACATGGCCCATGAGCGGAATACGCTGGAGGCGGTGGTCAACGCGCGCAACCAGGCGGCCTCGGCGGCGCGCACCGCCGCCGCCGCGCCCGGCGACGGCTCGGCGGTGCGGGCGCTGAACGGCGCGGAGGGGGCGCTGCGCGGCGCGCTCGACCGGCTCCTGGTGGTGGTCGAGCGCTATCCTGAGCTGAAGGCCGACCAGAACATGCGTCAGCTTCAGGAGGAACTCACCTCAACGGAGAACCGGATCGCTTTCGCGCGACAGGCGTATAATGACGCGGTCATGGCCTATAACACCGGCCGCGAGGTCTTCCCCAGCAGCCTGATCGCCTCGTCGTTCAACTTCGCCGAAGCGTGCCTGTTTGAGGTGGAGGCGCCCGCCGAGCGCCAGGCCCCGCAAGTCCGCTTCTGATTCGGACGCCCATGAAGTTCTTCGATCACCAGGAGGCCGCCCGGCGCAGGACGCGCCTGCTGCTGGTCTATTATGCGCTGGCCGTGATCCTGATCGTCGCCGCGTTCTACATCGCGTCGCGCGGGGTGGCCGCCGTGGCCCTCGGCCAGCTCGGCTCCGCGCACGACCCCGACAGCGGCCGCTCGGCGGCCGCGGCGCCGTTCCGTGTGCTGGCGTGGGATCCGCTGTGGCTGCTGGTCACCGCAGGCGCCAGCCTGCTGGTGATCGGAGGGGGCACGCTCTTCCGCCGGGCCTCGCTCGCGGAGGGCGGCGCCGCAGTCGCCCGCTCGGCAGGCGGCCGCGAGGTGGTCCCCGGCACGTGCGAGCCGGGCGAGCGCCGCCTGCTCAACGTGGTGGAGGAGATGGCGCTGGCCTCAGGCGTGCCGGTGCCGCGCGTGTTCGTGCTGGACGAGGAGCGCGGCGTGAACGCCTTCGCCGCCGGGTTCGGCCTGCATGACGCGGCCGTGGCGGTCACGCGCGGGGCGCTGTCGCGGCTCTCGCGCGACGAGCTGCAGGGGGTTGTGGCGCATGAGTTCAGCCATATCCTCAACGGCGACATGCGGTTGAACAGTTGGCTGATCGGCGTGCTCTTCGGCATCCTCGTCACCTCGCAGATCGGCCTCGGCCTGATGCGCGTGCTCGGGCGTGTCCGGATCTCCTCCGGACGGCGTAAGGGCGGGGGCGGGGGGATCGTGCTCGTGCTCTTCCTGGCCGGGCTGGCGCTGTGGGTCATCGGGAGCGTGGGGGTCTTCTTCGCCCGGCTGATCCAGGGTTCGGTCGCGCGTGAGCGCGAATACCTGGCGGACGCCTCGGCGGTGCAGTTCACACGTCACCCCGCAGGGCTGGCCGGCGCGCTCAAGCGCATCGGCGCGCAGCGCTCCGGCAACGCGATACAGAGCCCCAGGCGGCTGGAGCTGGCGCACCTGCTGTTCGCGCCGGCCTCGGCGTCGGGGTTCGACGGGCTCTTCGCCTCACATCCGCCGCTGGTGGCCCGTATCCGCAGGATCGAGCCCGACTTTGACGGCGACTTCCGCGCCTGGGCCCGGCCGTCCGCCGAGCTGGCCGGGGGCGCGCCGGCGCCGGACGGGCGCCCGGCCGCCGCGCCGGAGCACGAGCCGGAGGCGCTCGCGCTCGCTCGCGGGCTCCCGCCCGAACTGCGCGAGGCGGCGGCACAGCCCGAGTCGGCGGCGGCGCTGCTCTACGCGCTGCTGCTGGGGGATGACGCGGCCTTGCGGCAGCGCCAGCGCGGGCGGCTTGTGGCGCTGGAGGGGCAGCCGGTGGCCGCCCAGGCTGAGGCGTGGCGCGCCGCCTTGCGCTCGGCCGACCCGGCGGTGCGGCGTATGGTGGCGGAGCTGGCCGTCGAGGGCGTGCGGCAACGCGGCTCGGCCGGCTGCGCGACCTGCGTCCGGCTGGTGCGCGAGCTGTCCGAATCCGACGGCAGCCTGTCGCTTTTCGAGCAGACGCTGCAGGGGCGTGTGGCGCGCCGCCTGGGCGCGGCTGAGGGCCGCCGGCGGCTCCTGCCGCCGGCCGCGCTGCGCGCCGAGGCCGCTGTGGCGCTGGCCGCGCTCGCGTACGCCGGCCAGCCCGCGGACGACTCGGCCGCCGAGGCGGCGTGGCGCGCGGGCGCGGCGCAGGCGCCCGCGTTCGGCGCGGCGGACGCGCCCTTCCCGTCGCGCGCGGAGTGCGCGTATGCGGCGCTGCAGGCGGCTTTCGAGCGGCTGGACGGCCTGAGCCCGGCGGACAAGGGCGCGCTGCTGGCGGCCTGCGCCCGCGTGGTGCGGGAGGACGGCTTCCTGACGTCGGACGAGACCGAGCTGTTGCGCGCGTTCGCGGATTTTCTGGGCCAGCCCTTGCCGGTCTGAGACGCTTGCCTCGCCTCAGGCCGCTGCCGGGGCCCTGCGCGGTGTCATGAAGGGTGCGGCAACGCGGTAAAGCGAAATTTCCGCAGACAGCATTGACACCCCCCGGCCAGATCAGGTAAAGTAAAAAGACTTTTTCGGCGGGTTAGCTCAGTTGGTAGAGCGTCGGAATCATAATCCGCAGGTCGGGGGATCGTGACCCTCACCCGCCACCATCTTAAAGGCCCATAAAACCTCGGTTTTATTGGTCTTTTTTGTTTTTACGGCCGCCCTTCGGAGGCGGGCCTGCCGGTCGAGGTGGCGGATCAGGCATGACGGGCGTCCTTTGCGCGCCAGCCATTCTCAGGACGCAGGGCTCGTATGTCCGACGCTGCGAGTCGGACGATCCAGCCAAAAAGGGACGGCGCGCGCGTGGGGAAGGGATGATCGGTCCGGCCTGGCGGCGTCGAGATCCCGTAGAGGACGGGGAACGAGTGTTTATTGATTGCATCGACTGCTCCTAACTGCCGGGTATTTCCCTTGGCAAATAACGGGCTTTTTTTACAAGCTGAGCGGTCAAGCCGCAACAGAACCGACGAAAAAAATTGCAATTTTTCCGGTTAGATTTTCGTGCGGACGTTTGCTATCGTACACAGATTTAAATTAATTTTCTACCGCTCACCGAATTCCTCGGTCCCGTGAAATGATAAGGCTAACACCTCCATTAACTGTTTGTCAAATAATGCCGCGACCGGATACATTGTCTATGTAACACGCTGACGTTCAACTTATAATGCAGACAACGCTGGGCAAAAGTGTGACTTCGAAATCACCCTGGCATTCAAACGAGATGCGTTCGAATAATACCTGAAACATGGTTTCAGCGACTCCCGTCAAACGCGGTATCTGGCGTAATATCGCGTGTCAACTTGACGGCTGCTTATAACACCTGTTATATTGTTGGCGTTGCGCCACTGAGCATCATGCACCTTCTTATGACTCCAAAGGCACAAAGCGAACTGGGTCAATCCCCTGAAAACGACTACGCGGAGCGAATCAAAAGCCTGCGCGGACGCCTCTCGCTTACCCAACAGGCCCTTGCTGAACGCCTTGGCGTCTCTTTCGCCACTGTTAATCGCTGGGAAAACAACCAGACCAAACCCTCGAAAGTCTACTGGTCCCAACTGCGCAAACTCACCGCCACTCCCACCGCTGATAAGGACGAGCCCCTTTCGACGCCTTCCCCACGGCTTGAACCGCTGCTCGATTTCACCGCCAACCCCGATACTGTAAAAGTGCTGGCCGAAGGTGAGCGGCTCTCCTTCGGCCACCTCATGAACCCGGTCTTCGCCACCGAGATCTCGAGTATTGACCCTTTGCCGCATCAGCGGCTTGCGGTCTACGAGCACCTGCTTCGACAATCGCGCCTCCGTTTTCTTCTAGCAGACGACGCCGGAGCAGGAAAAACGATCATGTCCGGCCTCTATCTCCGCGAAATGCTCTCCCGGAGATTGCTGCGTCGTATTCTGGTTGTCGCACCCGCCGGCCTCATCGGCAACTGGCGACGGGAGCTATTGACCCTTTTCAGCTTGCCGTTCCGGATTGTCTCCGGCAACGACGTCCGAACCGAAAACCCCTTTTCCGGCGCTGCCAGCGACCGGCTGATCCTCAGCATCGACACCCTCGCCAGTCCCCGTGTCTTCGCGCGCCTTCAAGAACCGGATGTCATTCCCTACGATCTTGTCATCTTCGATGAGGCGCACAAGTTGAGCGCTGACCGCGGCAACGACTTGCGCCTTCGCAAAACCGACCGCTATCGCCTTGCTGAGGCGCTCGCAGGCGTCCCGACTTCGGAGCACGCCTGGAAACTCGGCTGGAGCGCCACTCACCTCCTGCTCCTGACGGCCACGCCGCACATGGGCAAAGACTACCCTTACTACGCGATCTGGCGTCTGCTCGAACCCGAAATGCTTGCGTCCCCCGACGCTTTCGACAACTATCCGCCCGAGCAACGGCGGGCACATTTCCTTCGACGGACGAAAGAGGAAATGGTCCATCTCGACGGCCGCCCGCTTTATCCCAAACGCCTGTCCGATACCCTCGGCTTCGACCTTTCCCAAGGCGAAGTCAGCGAGCAGAAGCTATACGACGAAACCACCGACTACTTGCGTTTTGTTTATAACAAAGCCAAGCTCCTCAATCGCGAGGCGGCGCGCCTGGCGATGAGTGTTTTCCAGCGCCGCCTCGTCAGCTCCACATATGCGTTGTTGCGTTCTTTCGAGCGCCGCCTCGAAAAACTCGACGGCTATATCGATGATGTCCAAAGCGGTCGCCTCTCAACGGAGCAGCTCGCCACCCTGCAGTCGAAACTTCACGACAAGGATCTCCTCGATACCACGACCGCGGATGACGAAGGCGACGAGGAAACAGGCGAGGCGCACGAAGAGGCCGAAGACCGCCTTCTCAAAGGCGTCGTTGCGGCCTCACTCCTTGACCTGTTGGCCGAACGTGAACAGGTTCTCAACCTGCTGGCGCTCGCACGCAAAGTCTACGAAGACGGGCACGAATCGAAATTCGACAAGCTGCGTGAAATCCTCACGTCCCCCAAGTTCCTTGAAGAGAAACTGATCGTGTTCACGGAGCACCGCGACACGCTGGAGTTTCTTGTGAAACGCCTCAGCGGACTCGGCTATACCGGCCAGGTCGCGCAGATTCACGGCGGCATGCACTACACGCTGCGCGAGGAAGAGGTCGCCCGTTTCCGCAAACCCCTCGACAAAGGCGGAGCCCGCTTCCTCATCTGCACCGATGCGGCCGGGGAAGGCATCAACCTGCAGTTTTGCTGGCTCATGATCAATTACGATATCCCCTGGAATCCCGCCCGCCTTGAACAGCGCATGGGCCGCATCCACCGTTACGGACAGAAGCACGATCCGGTGCTCATCATGAACCTGGTCGCGCCCAAGACCCGCGAAGGCAAGGTCTTGAAAACGCTGCTCGACAAATTGGAGCTCATCCGCAAGCAGCTTCGTTCCGACAAGGTCTACGACTGCATCGGACGCCTTTACAGCGGCGTCTCCCTCAAGCACTACATGGAACTCGCCGTTACGGAAGACGCCGATGCTGTGGCGCTCCAACTGGCAGGCAGCCTCACCGCGGAACAGCTTGAAGCTCTCGACTCCCGTGAAAAGGCCCTCTACGGTTCCGGTGGCGATGTCGCCCGCGAACTCCCCGGCCTGCGCCTCAAAATCGAACAGGAAGCCTACTTCCGCCTCATGCCCGGCTACACCCGGCAATACCTCCAGCAGGCCGCGCCGCTGGTCGACATAGCCCTCGAAGGTGCTCTCGACGGCGTCTTCTCGCTTCGTGCGCTCCGCCCTGACGCGCTCGACCCCCTGCTCTCGGTTCTCGAACAGTACCCCGAGGAACTTCGCGACCGTTTCTCGTTCTTGCGCCCGGCAGACAGCAAAGAGGCCATCTGGATACATCCAGGCGAGCCCGTTTTCGAGCGTTTCCGGGAGCTTGTCACAGAACGGCTCTCGGAAGCCGGTTCGCGAGGAGCGCTCTTTGTTGACTCGGTCGCTGACAAGCCCTACCTCTTCCATCTGGCCCTGCTCTCGGTTGTCCGTAAAGCCGACTCTACTCTGCCTGAGCTGGAACGGGAAGAACTGCTGGATTGCAGCCTTGTCGGCGTGCGACAGTACGAGGGCGCAGAGCTCGAACTCTGCCCTGTCGAACATCTGCTCCTGCTCAAAGGCGGAAGGGGTCTGCCCGCCTCGGCGCAGCGCCTGGCCGTAGCCGCCCGCGAGGAAAAGGAACAGGCGCGTGCCTTCTTGGCCGAACGCGTCGCCCGCGAGCTTGCGCTCGAAAAGAAGAGGGCGCTCCTCGCCACCGTCCCCGAGCGCGAAGGCTTTATCCGCCGTGGCTGCGACTATCAGGAAGCCGAACTGCTCACCGCCCGCGTCAAGCATGCCGAAAAGGCCCGCAAAGGCAATCGCAAGGCCCAAGAGGCGCTGGAAGACGTAAAACGGCAGCAACGCGAACTCGCCAGCAAACGCGACAACGTGCTCGCCGTTCTGCGCCGCGAGCCTGAGCTGATCGCGCCCGGCACTGTTACTTTCATCGCGCATGCCCTTGTCGTTCCCTCCTCGCTCCCGGCCGACCTCGAACAGCAGGAGGCTGCGGTCGAACTCGTGGCCATGAGGCTGGCGCAAGCCTACGAAGAAGCCGCCGGCGCGAAGGTCCTTGCGGTTCACACACCCGAGCTCGCCCGTCGCGCGGGCCTGCCGGACAACCCAGGCTTCGACCTACTCGCTGTCAGGGCCGACGGCGAGAAGCGCTGCATCGAAGTCAAAGGGCGCGCCGCAACCGGCGCTGTCGAAGTCACAGCCAACGAATGGGCCAAGGCCTGTAACTTGCGCAAAAGCTACTGGCTTTACGCCGTCTACGACTGCGCCACCCCCAGCCCTCGGCTCGTTCGCGTGCAAGACCCGTTCGAGAACCTGTTGGCTAAGGCCAAGGGCAGCGTGTTAATTGCAAAGTCGCAAGTCGACCAGGTCTGTGAAGGAGAGTGAAATGAGCAAAAAATTGACTCGCTTTGAATTGACAGACCGCACGGTTTTGGCATATAGTGATCGCATAAACAACCCCGTTAGCTTCGGCGAAGGGGCGCGGAGCCGTTCCGAAAGGGTCGGCTCTTGCTTTTTCCGGGAGGGGCCGTTATGAAGACCATGGTCTATGTGGACGGCTTCAACCTCTACTACGGAGCCGTCAAGGGCACGCACTACAAGTGGCTCGATCTGCAGGCGCTCTGCCGCGTGATGATCCCAACCAACACGGTGATCGGCTTCAAGTACTTCACGGCCCGAGTACACGCCCGGCCCGATGACCCGTCACAGCCGATGCGCCAACTAGTTTACCTTCGCGCGCTCCAGACCCTCCCCAACCTCCAGATCATTTTCGGCCATTATCTGACCCACGTGGTCAGCATGCCGCTGGTCAAGCCCTTGCCTAACGGCAAGCGCTTTATTGACGTCGTAAAGACCGAGGAAAAGGGTTCCGACGTGAATCTGGCGACCCACCTGCTCACCGACGCGTTTGATAACGCCTTCGAATGCGCGGTCATCATCAGCGGTGATTCCGACCTGAAAGCGCCCATTCAGTTTGTCCAAACAAAATTCCACAAACCAGTCGGCGTGCTCAACCCGCAGCTAAAGGCCTGCAAGACGCTCCAGACCACGGCCCGCTTCTACAAGCACATTCGCGAAGCCGCCTTGCAGGCGAGCCAGTTTCCGCCGGTCTTGACCGATAAACAAGGCAACTTCCACAAACCGCCAAGCTGGTAGCGCTTGGAACACGTAGGAAAACATCATGGGTTCAAAACGCATAGGCTTGAACGTCCGTAATGCCGAGGCTCTTTTGGCCGACCTGCCACGCTACTACGACTTGTCCGTTACCGTCCTTCAAGATTTCGGCGGTCCGTCGGTCTACTTCCACCGACAAGCGCTGCTCGCGCAGGCGGCGGATTTCCTGGGCGACAGGCACATCGAAATGATCTACGCCACGCTCGCTTCCTGGGGCATGCACCGCATGGGCGATCCAGAAGACACGAAGGCCAAACTGGTCGAGTTTGACGTCTTCCGTTCCAACATCCTTGCTTGCCGGCCGGAACTGACGGCCCTGCGGAACGAACGGTTCAAAAACGTCACGCCTATGCATTACAAAGCGCTTCTTCGCGGCTTGGAGGACGTCTACGGACGGTTGCGCGTATCCATTTCCGATTCCACGCTGGTCGCGAACGCCAAGACGCTGGCCCATATCCTGCCACACCTCATCGCCCCTATTGACCGGCAGTACACCGTGCGTTTCTTCACTCAAGACGCGACCGAGTTTTTTACCAAGAGCGGCAAATATCGTCTTCCGCAAGTTCCAGAGGGCATAGGCAAGCAGTTTGAGCTGTTTGTCGACCTGTCCATGAAGATAAAAGCCATGTTTGACCAGTGCGACAGAACAACCTTTCAAGTCACCGGACAGGGGTTCAACACCTCGTACCCGAAAATCATCGACAACCTCATCATGGCATTCGTAAAAACCGTAGAACCTCCGCAGGTCATCCCATGAACGACACCTCCCGCCTCATCGAACACGCCTTTCCATTAAAACAGGCTTCGCTGGACTCCGTCCACGAGAAGAATGTGCGGCACGGCCACATCTCCACGCTGCACATCTGGCCAGCCCGCCGTCCGCTAGCCGCCTGCCGCGCCGCCCTCCTTGCCACCCTCCTGCCTGACCCTGGGACCGCCGAGAAACGCAAAGAACTCTGCGAGCGGATAGGCGGCAGGGTGGTCAAAAACCACGAGCGCAAGAAGATGCCCGATGGCAGCGTGGTTGAACGCGAAAAGGAAGAGACCGAGGGCGGTATCCTGCATTGGGGACGGGAAACGTCAAATAAAGAAGCGCTGGAGTCGCTTCGCCAGGAGATCCTTAAGGCTTTTGGTGGTCGCGCCCCAAAAGTGCTCGACCCGTTCGCAGGCGGCGGCGCGATCCCGCTCGAAGCGATGCGACTCGGCTGCGAGGCGACTTCCGTGGACATCAATCCCGTCGCCTGGTTCATCCAGAAATGCACGCTGGAGTACCCGCAGAAACTCGCCGGCAAAACCCACCCACTGCCGGACTTTATTCTGGAGAACGAAGCGTTCATGAATGACTTCTACAAGGCGCATCCGCACCTTGTCGGCCGAACCAAAAAAACAAAGAAACAGACTGAGGCTGAAGCGGGCATCTTTCCCGAATGGGTGAAAGTCGACTCTGGCCGTGCGCCCAAAGCCGACCTTGCCTGGCATGTGAGGGCGTGGGGCCGCTGGATTAACAATAACGCTCGCATGGAACTCGGCAAGTTTTATCCTACTTACGCCGACTTTGAACCGCTCGATAATAAGAACCCGCAACCCTACGAGCGGCGCGAAATGCAGCTTGTCCCTCTCACGGAGGATGGAGCCCCTGACATCGATGCCCTAAACAGAGACTTTACACCCGAGTATTTAGAAAAGGCATGCAACCCTCGTTGGATTGCCAAGCCTACCGTAGCCTACCTTTGGGCTCGCGCAGTAAACTGCAAGAATTGCCGAGCCACGCTTCCACTTCTCAAAACGCTTTGGCTCTCAAAAAAAACAAATTATCGAACGCTCCTTACCATAGAGCCTAACGACGACAAAACAGGAGTGCGGTTTGGCATCCGCAATGAAGTGGAACCGAAGGGTGGTAACGCAGCTCAAAAGCGCGAGCATGACAAGCGAATCTCAGCGGGTACAATGTCTCGTTCCGGCGCAAAGTGTCCTTGTTGCGGCACCAGGGCGTTTCTATGTGAACGGTTTTCGCGCGGTGAGCAGGCGCAGCGCGGAAGCTCTGTCCTCGACGCAGGCGGTGACAAAGTCT
>JAKJGY010000099.1 GCA_022704145.1 Verrucomicrobiota bacterium | reverse complement strand
CCGGCCTTGAACTTGTGCTCCTCGAACTGGTCGATATCGCTCATAGACTATCCCTCCGCTAAAGCCCCTCTACCTAACGCGGAAACTTAACCTCATACAAAACCCACCCTCTGTTGACGCCGCGCCGGATTGCTGTCGCGCGGCTGTATCGCACTCCGTCCGA
Organism: Verrucomicrobiota bacterium; assembly: GCA_022704145.1. Taxonomy (GTDB): domain Bacteria; phylum Verrucomicrobiota; class Kiritimatiellia; order RFP12; family UBA1067; genus JAKJGY01. The sequence continues at coordinate 14,460 of JAKJGY010000099.1, read as the reverse complement.
GGTCCGGCGAGAGACGGACTGTCCGCCGCGGCAGCCGTCGCTCCGCCAACGGGCACCCGCAAGCGGGCTGACGGCCTGAAGGCTGCCCTCGCGCGGCGCGCCGTTGCCTTGCGGCCATCCGCTCCCGCCTCTGCCGCCCCCGGACTCCGTAATCGGCACGCGGGCGGGCGCGTCATTCGCGGGATACGCGTACGACGCTACAGCAACCGCCCGCTCGCTTTCGCGTTGCATCGAATTAACCGGCTCCCGCCGGAGACGGCGCGAATATTGCCGCGCCGGGAAAAATCTATAGTCGCGGTCGCTTCCCGCCGCAAATGCTGGCGGCGGGCGATCGCCGCGCCCTCGGGCAGCCCCGCCCTATTCGCCGGCCCTCGCCCGGATTGGCTCGGGTAGCCGGCTGGCGGGTCTGCCCTCGATTCGCCGAGCCCATGGTCTCGGCTCCAGCCCCCATGCGTTGAACAACCATCACCTGTCCCGTTTCTCTAACAAGCACCCAACGTGTAACCAGCATCTGTCTAACCAGCATCCTCAGCTTTTCAACTTGTACCAGCCTATGCTATCCGTCCCCTAAGTCCCATCCGTCCTATTCCCAGCACTTCAAAACAAACAAGCTGCATAAGCATCTCCACCGCCACAGTGTTCCACACCCTTGCCGCTCTCTCCTACAACCCCGTGACCTGTCAGCCGAAGCTTCTCCAGCAAAAGCACTATCGCCATTCCGATCTACCGTTCCACTGCCGCAGTGTTCCACACCCTTGCCGCTCTCTCCCACACCCCCAGAACAAACAGAACCGGCTTTCTCAAATTTAGAACTTCCGAACTCTCCGACTTTAGAACTTCCCCCGCCCCGCTCCACGTCTGGGCGCGTGCCGCAGCACGCCATACGCGCCGCAGGGACGGACGGCTCGCCAGTCGCAGGCTTTGTGGCAGCCGCCGCCCTGCGGACGCGTACGGTCACCGCCTCGGACGTTGCGCATAAGGCACGCGGGCGGGCGCGTCATTCGCGAGGGCACGCCTCCTCGTTCCTGCGGGTCCTGCCCTCGCGTACGACGCTATGCTTCCGCCCGCTCGGCATTCAGGCGTCGTGCAGCGCCGCCGCGCGTATCCGCACGGCCAGCGCAACAAGCCGCCGCTCACCACCAACATCCCGCGCGTCGGCGCAACGCCGCGTGTGCAAGGTCAGCGGACTACCGCTGTCACACGCCGCCGCCCCGCCGCCATTCCCTCCGGCGGGGACGGCCGCGCGGGCTACGCGCGCCTCGGCGGCTCCCTTTCTCGCCCTCGCGATCGCTCGGAGAACGCCTACGGCAGCTTGAGGCTTGAAAATCAGTCAGGCGGCACTCCGCTCGCGGTCGGAGGCCGGAGCTATTCCGTGCCGGCCGCCCGCAGTGTTCCACACCCTTGCCGCTCTCTCCTACACCCCGTGACAAGCGAGGGGTGTAGGCGATAGGGCAAGGGCTAGCTGCTCCACCAGCGGTGGGCGGCGGCCCGGGCTCTGTCGGCCTCCGCCCGCGGCGGGTGCCGCGGGTCAGGGTGTGGCTCCGGACAGAGCTAAGCTGTGTCTTGGACCTGCCCCCTCGGTTGTTCACATACGCGTGTTCCTACGCGAGAAAGAAGGATGCCATGAGCAAGAAGACCACCGCGAAGAAAGCCACCGCCGAAGCCGTTGAGACCGCAAAGGCCACAGCGCCCGCGACGCATACCGCAAGCACAGCAACCGCAATCGCCTTGTGCGTACTGGTCACACTGCCGCCCGTGTGGAAGCTGGAAGACCCGAACGCCCGCCCGTACTGGCAGATCGAAATCAAAGACCAGCAGGGACGCCGGTACTCCGACGTTTACCGCGTGAAGGAGCTGGAGAAAGCCCACGACCTCGCCGAGCGCATCGCCAAGGATCGCAAACTCCCCATCGTCACGCAAGAGCCGCCCGCGCCCCGCAAGGCCCAGCCCGAGGCGGAGGCGGTCCCCATGCCCGACCCCGAGGCGGGCGAGGACTACGACGAGGCCACCGGTACCCCGTTCTAAGTTGGGACAACCAACCCGACCAGAAAGCACCGAGCCCCGACGGACGGACCGCCGCCCCGAGGGGCTCCCCTTTTCCAAGGAGGCCCGCAAATGAAACGCAATCCCGAAACCCTCGCCCTCGCCATGGACTACGCCACCGCCATGGAATCCTGCGCCGCCTATGTCGCGGTCAGAAACCCAAGCGTACGCGACCCGGAAACCACCTACCGGCTCTTGCGCCCCATCATGGACGCCGCAACCAGTGGAAACGCCCAGGAATCATTCTTCATTATCGCTTTGGATACGAAGAACAAAATCATCGACGCGCCCAAGGAATGCTTGCGCGGCTTGCTCGATTCCTGCCCCGTTTCCCCTCGCGAAATATTCCGTGAGGCATGCCGCTGCGCGGCGGCAAGTTTGATCCTCAGCCATTCGCATCCCAGCGGTGACCCGACCCCCAGCAAGGAGGATCTCGATATCACGCGCCGGCTGATCGAAGCCGCGAAGATCCTCGGCATCCGCATCGTTGACCATGTCATCTGCGGACGCCCCAGCCCCGAGACGCCCGGCTATGTCAGCCTGCGCGAGAAAAACCTCGTGGCCTTTGAATGACGTACGGGCGGCCCTATGTGGCCGCCCTCTTTCCCCTTCCACGCGCCGAGACGGCAGAACGGGCAGCAGGGACGGACTCGCCGAGAGTACGGCCTGATCACCGTACGGCAAGCCGAGAAACCCGAGAGCACAAACAGAGATCACCGCCCCGACGCGTGGCCCTCTCCCAAACTCCTAAATCCTAACTCCTAACTTCTCACTCCTCCGAAGGAGGCACCCCATGCACAGCACATGCACCGACCGTTTGACCAAAGCCGCGAAACGCTACGTTTCTCCCGGCACCCGCCCGCTGACCACGGCCGAAGCCGAGGCCCGCGCCCTCGCCCAGTTGATCAAAGACCCCGTGTGCGACGCCGACCTCGTGGCCGCCGCCGCCCGCGAAATGGCCCGCCTGATCGACGGCGAGTATTGCAACCTGATCCCGGTTCCCGACCACACGGGCAGCACCGAGGCCAACGCCCGCTTGGCTTGCGCCATTGCCTATTGCGCCCCGCATGCCGAAGTTTTCGATGTGCTCACGCGCCCCGTTGAAACCGAATCCGCGTGCGAGCGCCATCGCAAGCGCCTGCCGCCGATCCGGCCCGAGGACCACTACATCCGCCGCCGCGCCGACGGCCCGCTTGTCCCGCTCCGCAAAACCTACTTTGTGGACAACGTGCTTACCAGCGGAAACACCATCGCCGCCTGCCGACTTGCTTTTTTGGGACTCGGCACCGGACTTGTCTACGCCGACGCCCACCACGACGCCCGCAACTGAGTACGGGCGGCCCTATGTGGCCGCCCTCATTTTCCGAAAGGAACCACACCATGAGCCCCTACGCGATCACCACACTCGACAACCTGCGCGGCAAGCGCAACCGCTCGCCCGATGAAACGGCCCTGCTGATTACCCTCCTCGCCCAGGCGACCGCCGACGCGGCCGAGGTCAGCCCCGCCCGCAAATACGCCCTCGCCACCGGAGGCGAGCCCGCCACCGAGGCCGAACGCGCCCACCTCGCCGCGCTGATGCGCCAGCGACCGCCGATCCCGGCCACCCGCCCAGCGGACGAATTCGACGACAACGACTGGGAAATCCGCGCCTGCCACGCCCACGCGTTCTGAAGGAGGCCTCCCCATGAAGCACACACCCACCGTACAGAAGGCGCTGGACACGGCGAGAAACATTGCCCCGATGCCAGCCGCCGAATACGTGGCGATACGCAAGACGCCAGCCGCCCAGCGCACCGTCACACAAATAAGGGCCATGCTGGAAGACGACCTCAAACACGCGGCAGAGGCGTTCGAGAGCCGGGAGCGCTCGAACGACCTTTACCGCCACTACCTGAAAACCGGCGACCGCTCGGAAGCCCGCTGGCATGCGCCATCACCCTTAGTCGCTTCAACACAGAGCATCCGCCGCGACCTCGTTGAAACGTGGAAAGACCTGATCGAATTCGAGCGCCTGCCCCTCGCGCCAAGGGTAAGGACGGAGTCAAAGCGCTGGCAGAAGAGCACGCGCTTTTTCGCGTTGCTTGAGGTTCAGCGCACCATCGAAAGGAATGGCGGAAAGGTTTGCCACCGGCACCGGCCGACCCGCAAGGACGCCCTTTACGCCCGGTTGATTGCGCCGGGAAACCCCCAAAGAGGAAACCGCACGCCCGAGCCCCTGCAGATGGCGCTCAAAGTGTAACGGAAGGAGACACCCCATGACCACACAAGACGCCGCCCGTATCGCCGAACTGGAAACCGCCGAGACGCGCAACCGCCGCGGCTGGACGCCGGACGAGATCCGGCGTGCGCTGCCCGTCGGGCAGACGCCCGCCTTTGAATCCAAGTGGCAGGCGCTCATGCGCCAGCTTGAGACCGTGCTGTCAATCGCGCACCAGCGCGAGCCCAACCAGACGCAGACCGCCGAAGCGGTCAGCATCGCACAATACCACCTCGCCGGCATCGGCGAACTGCTAGAAAGGAAAACGCCATGAGCGCGAACATCCCGCACACATATTACACCTGGAGCCACAACGTCGAAGGCTGCCTTGGAAACGGCTCTTTCGTACGCCGCTCGAAATACGGCCTCGGCCAATTCACGAACGGCGACTTCATGGGTTTCATCGAAGCCGTGCCCGAGGGCATGGTCGAGGTCGACCGCGACCTCGCCCGCTGCCTCATCCCAGAATGCTGCCGCTAAACGTACCGGCGAACCCGCGTGTTCGCCCTATCGCTCCCATCCCCACCATGAAAACCGCAACACAGATCCTCTGCACCGGTCCCGAGCCCTACACCGACCGCGACGGCGACGAACATCCCGAATGGGTTGTCTGCGCCGCCGATGACGACCGCGAGCCCGTCGGACGCGTCTACCGCGTCCGGAAGTCGCTCGACCTCGCGCGTCGGTTGGCCGCCCACATGGCCGTCGACCGTCACTTGCCGTTGGAGATCGAGGCACAACCAGCCTGAGCGCCCTCTTTTTACGTGGCGTCAGCCAAACCACCAAAAAGCGAAGCGGGTACGGGCAGAGCGCACTTTGATTTTTTAGCCGGTATTCCGGCGGCGGGTATCCCCGCAAAAAAGCTCGTGCGCATCGCCCGTACCCCGAAGCGGCCCCCGCCGCCTTTCCCTCACCGACGAATCAAACCCCGCATGATGTAGGGGCGGGCCTCTGTGCCCGCCCTCTCCAAAAAGGTTCCCACCATGAACACAACACCAGCCATCCTGAAAACCCTGATCGGACCAGCCCAACGCGCCGCCCTCTGGGCCGCGCTCGAAGGCGAGGAACGCGCCCACTTCGCGGACATCGTCTCGCGCCTGGTCGCGACGTGGCAGGCCATTCCCGCCACCTACGCAACCGAATCCCAAGGCCGCGCCGCCGTGGCACACCTCCACTATTTTCTCGGCGGCGCCGACTGGTGGATCATCGAGAAGGACAGCGACCCAGACAACGAGGGCCAGATTCAGTCCTTCGGAATCGCCGACCTCGGCATGGGTCCGGAACTCGGCTACATCAGCATCCCGGAACTGCTCGAAGTCGGCGCCGAATTGGACTACTACTTCGCGCCGGCAACAGTTGCCGAGATCCTCGGCCGCTGCGTGGCCTGACACACAAGGGCGGACCTACGTGTCCGCCCATTTTTCGTGCCGCTCGCGCTACGCGCTCGCCGATCTCCATCACAACCGGAAACCGCATTAAACAACGCGACGCCTAGACGGCGGTGCCCTTCCAACCGGAAGAGCTGCGCACTCCATTCACCCGTCAGGCTCGTGTAGTTTAATCCGAATTTCAGGTTTAAACATATCGCACTTTGTGTGCCCCTTGCCCGCAACCAATACGAATGCGCCACCAGCGGCATCTCCCGCCTTCACACCGTATTCAGCCACGACCCGCGCCACATGCGTTGGCACCAGCGACACCATCCAATCCTGACCGACTTTTTCCGCCAATACAGACATCATCATCTCGTACCTCCTTCTATTTTCAAAACATCCCTTCCCGTCTTAACCCACATCCTCAAAGATGGAAGTCTCCCGCCGCTTCAGGCTGATAAGCCACCTTCTTGACCAACAGGCGACGCCGTCCCGCAGGCACAGCCCACTCAACCAGGTCGCCTTCAGAGTATCCGAGAAGGGCTGTCCCGACAGGCGACAAAACCGATATCCGCCCCTCGTCGGCGTTCGCCGAGGCCGGGAACACCAGAGAAAACTCCAGTTCCTGATTGTTGTCGAGATCCTCGACAACCAGTCGGCTGTTCATCGTAACGACCTTCCCCGGCACCTTCCGGGAATCCACAATCTGGGCACGCCGGAGTTCCCCGGCCAAGGCCGCCAAATCAGCCCTGCCCCGGTATTTGAACTCGTCGGCAACACCCAAGATCTCTCCCAGTCGCCGGGCATCGTGATCTGTAATCACTATCTTTCTTGTATCCATACCGTCCTCCTCAATGGTGTATCGTTTTTGACTCAATTCCTAATCATATTTACCAGCCGAGCTTCGTTTTGACAAGTCTTATTTCACAAGAATAATGCCGTTTACACCGCTCTCCAATCATCAAATCCGTAATCGGCCTATTCCCCGAATCGCGACAACACCTCGCTTTCCTAAGTTTCAGTGACGCCACCGCCCTTCACGCCCAAAAATCTAACGCCGCGCCAGTTTCGGCGCGGCTCTATTCCTCGCCCTCGGCAGGTCGCTCCGGCATATAAGCCTGCGCGACCGGCCTCGGGCTCGATAAGGCATCAGCGGCGGCGGCCCGCGCCCCTGACGACCGGCGCGTGACCGCCGCCTCTTGTCTCGATCCCCACACCCCGCCCTGCCATCCCCTTTGACCGCAGAATGAGAAAGGTACTCTGCCGCGCGACCTACGCACGGAAAACCTCCCTCGCGCGGTGTGCGGCCCGACCGCCACGAGCGGGCTAGTCCGCCACCCTCCCGCAAGTGTCGCCTGTGCCGCACACCGCCGCTCACTCGGCACGAAAATCTAACGCGCTCCCGCGCTCTATCCCCGAACCCGCCCCGACACCCTTCAAGTCATGCGCTGTGTAGCGCCCGCGCAACGAGCCGCTAACGCCGCGCCGGATTATGCGCGGCTGTAACCGGCTCCGCTCGACCGCCGCGCCGCCCGCTCACCTCCGGCCGGCAGCCGCCGGGTTCCGGCAGGGCGCCTCAACCTCAAAAAGCGAAGCGGGAGCGGGGCCGTGCGCACTTGGATTTTTCAGCCGGTATCCCGGCGGCGGGCGAAGCCCGTGAAAAAGCCCGTGCGCAACGTCCCGCACCCCGAAGCGCCTGCCGCGCGCCCGCCCTCTCCTCCCGCGCTTGATCGCCGCACGGATGCGCGCCTCACCGTCTCGCAGGCTTTGCGGTCAGGCTGACGCAACCATGCGCCGGCGCGGTGCGTAACGGGCCGGCACGCCCGCCGCAAGCCGGTCTCCGGTTCACGTCCGGCGCGGCGACCTCGCTCCGCCGGCCCCCTTCGGGGGTGTTGCCTAAAACGGCAGCTTTAGGATGGCCGTTGCGCCATCTGCTCCAGTTAGCGCCCGCGAAAAGGCACACGAAGACGGGGTGGCAGCGCCCCGACCCTACCGCTCCCCCGCCAGCCCCGCCAGCCCCCAGACCCCTGGCAACCCCGGCACCCCCTGAATTATTGCATCGGCTGGGGGCTTCTTGGGGCTTCTCTCGCGACGCCTCCTTATTCCCGGCGTCGCTTCGGCTGGCCTGCGGCCACCCGCTCGCAAGCTTCGCGGGCTCCGGCAGGGGGAACTGCGGCGGCCGCTTTATCCTCCGGCGGCCGCCCTTCGGGCACGGGCCGGGACACAAGCACACCCCGTCCGATTTCAAGAACGCTCGCGGTCCGTCCGGAGCCAGCCGCGCCGCGCGGATACACGCTTCCTCTCGGCTGTCTCTCCGTCCGGCCCGCTCGGCGCGGGCGTAGAATTGCCTGCGGCAGCGTTAGGCAGGTACGCCTTGAATATTCATTAGACCCACCCACCCGCCTCTTCACGAGCAAATCCCAATACAGCCACGGGCTCCACGCGACCGCCGCTGCTTCGCAGCCATACCGGAGCCGGACCTGCGCACATGCCGCGAACGTGGCAGCGCCAAACCCGGCGCGGCATGTGCGCCTTGCGGGCGGTGCCAGTCGGCAGGCCTTTGTGGCGACCGCCCGCATCCGGCCCGGTACGGTCTCCGGCGGGCGTTACGCGGCGGCATCATGGCGGCCAGCGCACCGGCCCGCACCGTTCGCAGGCTCAGGATGCCGTCCTGTGCGTTCGCCGCCGTTGTCAGTTTCCCAGTGCGGCAGCCCCGCCGCTTCGCATCGAGGGCTTGCCGCTCCACCCGCGTCCCTTGCGCGGGGTTCCGCTTCGCGTGGCCCTGCGGGGCGTGGCAGACAATCACCCGTCAATAGTCTCGATGGTCACAACCATCGGCATGAACATAGCGACGATAAAGACCATGAAGAAAAAAGCCGCTGCGACGAAAACGGCGACATTCACGGCCAACGTCCTCGTTTTGCTCGCGACATACAACTCCTTTAACACGAGGGCGGCGATCAGTCCGCCGAACAACAAAATATAGGCCGCGCCGGGAACCGACAGAAAGGCGTTTGTCAAGGGAGGTAGAGCACGCCCCTCCAAAAGATCATCAAATATGAGACGAAACCTGGGAACGCCATACGTTGTGCAAAAGGTAATCAACAGCAAACCGGCCACGTCCAGGACGAGCACGGCCACACTGGAGGCACGGTGCCGGAGGGGCAAGCGATTCAAGGCACAGGGACTGCTATCGCTTGCCATGTGCTTCGCATCATGAGGCGGCTGAACGCCATCGCAGCCCCCTGCTTGCCCGGCGCCTTCCGCTGTTTGTCTAAACCCGCCCAGCTTTGCGATGATCCAGAACAAGGGAACGAATACCAGATAGTTCACCGACACAATCAGCGCGAGGCCTACGAGGATGACGACGAGGATGGGCAGCATGCCCATAAGAGGCTGACCGGGCAGGACTGACGCACCAATGAAGCAGCCTGCGACAATACCCACCGCTGTCATGACTCCGACAACAATCGTAACTGGCCGATTCTTCTCCATAGGTTTTCCCGTTACCAATCTCGCATCCAGCGTTTCATAAACCGCCGCTCCGATCAATCACATTCGCGGTCTGCAACCGCACTTGCCGCCTTTATAGCCAACCTCCCGTTGCCTTTGCCATAAATCTGTTTCTTGGCCTTGTCTGGAAACAGCTCGCGCAGCACCTCGTACCGCCGCATCAGCCGCGCGTGGCGCAGGCACACCGCCGCCTCTGTCACACCCAGCACCTCGGCGATCAGCGTATACGGCAATCCGGCGTGCCGGTACTGGATGATCTCCAGCGCGTCCTTGGGCAGCGAGAGCAGCAGCCGCAGCGCGTCCGCCAGCACGCTCACCGGCAGCAGATCCTCAGCGTCGTCAGCAACGCCGCCAGCGGCGGCCTCTTCATGAACCGAAACCACAGGTTCGTCATCAGCCCGCCCATCCCCGTCATCCGCCCCCAGCCCCCGCGACTTATCGCGCCGCTCCTCGAACGCCATCGTCCAGCCCGAGCGCTCATCAAGCGAACACTTCGCACACGGCGTCTGCTCGAACGGCACGCCCCCATGTTCCCAAACCTTGATGTTCGCCGCCCATTTGCACTTGTGACACTCCATATTCCACCTCCTGTCCCTCAAAACTTCAGCGTTCAGCGTTCAAAGTTGAATGTTCAGCGTTCGTTCCGTTTTTTCTGCTACCGCTCTCATCACCAGGCGTCAGCCCCTCCTCTAAAAGCGGAGCGGGTGCGGGGCAGGGCGGACTTTGATTTTTCAGCCGGCACTCCGGCGGCGGACGCAGTCCGCGAAAAAGCTCGTCCGCATCGCCCTGCACCTCGGAGCGCCCTCGGCACGCGTCCACCACATCAAGCAGCCGGATCAGGTCATCCGCGTACACGATCACCACCCACGGTTTCTTGTTCATCCTGTGCATCACCGCCGGCACTTCGTCAGTCGCCGCGTCACGCGCCGCCTGCTCCAGACTCGGGTAGAGCCGCAGCGCCTCAACCCGCTTGACCTCCAGGTGCAGCCCCGGCAGGTCGCCCGCCACGTCAGGCGACTCCGGCCCGCCGCAGTACTGTCTGCCCCGGTGCAGGTGCGTGCCCAGCACCTCGTTCAGTTTCGCGGCTGCCTCGCGCTCGCCCGCCGCACCTTTCCTGCGTGACATCATTCCCATCTTCCACCGCCTTTCTCCACACCCCTACCGAACATGCGCACCGACGGCAGGACGCTGCCGGCCGAAGGGCTCACCGGAATGTCCGTTTCGCCCTCCAGCGGAACATCCTCCCGCGGAACGGGCACGTTCCACTGCCGCGCCTTCGACTCGAGATAAGCCAGCCGCCTCTTCCTCGAAACCGGATCAAGCGCGGTGTTCGCGCGAAGCCTGGCTTCGAACCTGTCCTCCTCCAGAATGTCCTCAATCGCGCCCATACCCTTGTCTCCCTAAACGCCACGCCGCCGAACCGGCGCGCGCCTCTTTTTTTTCAACTGCCGGCCAAGTGGCCCAAACCGCTCCGGAAAGCGGTGCAGGGAGGGCGGCCCATTTCGGGGGGTAGCCCACGGCGCTTATATATCCACACGTAGTGTGGATATAGCCCCCGAATGGGCCACCCTGCCGCACCTGGCCCATTTGGGCTGGCCCATCGCCCAAATGGGCCACCTGTGAAAACCCACTTTTCATGTTCAATACGCCACCTCGCCGAGCATCTTTTCGCCATCGGCCGTCACCGTGTAGCCGTGTCCGCCGCCGGCGTCGCCGACCGCCAGCCAGCCCTTGTCCTTCGCCTCCGCCAGAAGCCGCTGCGTCGTGGTCCGGCTGGGCTTGGGATCCGACGTGCCCAGCAGTTCGCAGTACTTGTTGGCGGACAGGCCCGGGTGGCAGGACACATAACTGACCACGCTCCGGACGTCGAACTTCGTCACCCTCACGGGCGGCGTCCCGCCCCTGCCGTCGCCGCCGACCGCGCCGCGCCTGCCGGGCTTCGCCTCGGCCGCCGACTTCAGCGCCGCCTCATCCTCGGCCGTGCCCTGCCTCCAGTAGATCCAACCCTTTTCGGCGTGCTTGAGCACGCGGCAGAACACCGGCTTGCCGTTCGTGTCCTCCCATCCGAGCCGCTGGCCGCGCTTGCCCGCGATGAAACGGAACGTGCCGGGAAGCGCCGTCGGCATGAGCGAGAGGATCGCCCGCGCCCAGTTCACGATCTCCGCGCCGCCCGCGCCGATGTACGCCGCGAACATGTCCGCCCCCCACGTCTCGCGCAGGTCCTTGTCGTTCGGCGGCTTGTTCGTATGGTGCATGAACATCACGGCGGCCCGGTCCTTCCCGTCGTCGCCGGGATCCTTGATCTCCGGATCGAGCCAGCCGCGCAGGAACTGCGACAGCTCCGCGTTCTTCGAGCAGTCGCCGCCGAAGTACGACTGGAACGGGTTCACGATCACGAGGTCGACCTCCGGGTCGCTGTCCAGGATCGCGCCGATCTCGTCGACGAACGACTGCCCCCACAGCCCCACGGCCTTGTGCATCAGCACGCGCGCGGTCCCGGGGTCGGTCCGGCCGATCGCCCTGTCGATGTCGCTTTCGGTGAAACCGTACTCGCCCACCAGCCCGGCCCTGACGCAGTTGCGGAACTCGGCGACCTCCTCGCGGTCATCCTCCGCCTGGACGATCACGATCTTGAGCGGCCGCACCGGCTCCACGCCGAAGGCGGGCTTGCCGAGCGCCCAGCAGATCGCCGCCTGAATGGTGAACACGCTCTTGCCCACGCCCGACGGCGCCACGACAAACGCCCCGCCGCCCTTGCGCAGCCAGCCGCGCCTGAAGAGCGCCGCCGGATTCTCCTTTTCCGGTTTCGGGTCCGGGAACTGACCCAGCGGCACCAGCGGGCGCGACAGCCGCCGCCGCGCCGGCAGGTGCGCCACCGCCGTCTCGACGGCAGCCGCCTGTTCCGGCAGAAAACCCTTCACCAGCTCCAACGGGCTATTCGCCATGGCGCACCCCGCAGTCGCCGTCCCAGTAAACGACCTTCTGCCGCACGGCCTGCCCGCAGTCCTTGCGCCTCAAACCGCCCGGCATGCGCACCCAGCCGCACGGGTCCCAGCGCGTCCGGTCCGCGCCGAGCGCGACCGCCGCCCAGAAGAACCGCGCCGCCTCGCGCACGTCCAGCCCCTCGCACGCATACCAGCAGTGCAGGCTCTTGCCGCCCGAATCCACGACCATTTTCAGCGGCAAACCCCGCGCGAGCACGCTGGCCAGCTTCGCCTGTTTTTCCCTGTTAAGTTCAGGGCCGTCAAACTCAGCCACAATCCACCGCCGCAAGGCCACGTTCGCCTGGCACCGCGCCGACGGCTTGCCCTCCTTGGTCAGCGCCGTCTGACCCTTCATCGGGTTCGACACCACAAACTGCGCCGACCCCGCGCTCGCCGCCCAGCGCCCGGCCTCCTGCACGACCGGCAGCTCGCAGTCCCACCCGCCGCACACCAGCTCGCCCGGAAGGAAGAGACCTGCGAGCGCCTCCACCGCCCCAACGCCCGTGTCGACCGACGGGTCGAACAACGGCTGCACGTCGGCCCGCCCGAGACACGCCTCCATCGCCTCTTTGCTGGCCTCAGGCCAATCGGCGGTTGTCCGAGGCCCCCGCCCGCCCGCCTCACTCTCATACGCCAGCGCCACCGCCGCCAGGATCTCGCGCTCCGGCACAGGCCGGTGACTCACCCAGCGCCCGCAAACCTCGCGCAAAAACGCCGCGCACCGCTCGCGAGGCAGCGCGTTGCGCAGGCCGCTCGCCGCACGCGCCAGCCACAAATGCGTCTCGCCGGCGGTCGGCGGCTGTGACAGCAGCTCGACCGTCCGCTGTGAAAATGGCCACACTCCCGCCATAAACATCACCTCTGCGTTCTCCGCGTCTCCGCGCGAAACTCTCTCCGCGTCACCTAACAGCCTTCAGCCTAAACCGCTAAACACCTGCCCGGCATACCCGCCGGGCCTCACTTCCCGTAGCGGCTCATCAGCTTCCCGTCCGCCTTCAGCGGCAGTCCCTGCGCCCACGCCAGCGGCTTCTCCATGATCGCCACAATACGCTTGAGATCCTCATGCGCGGTCGCCAGCGGCACCTCGAACACCAGTTCATCATGCACCGACAGCACCGGCCGGTAGCCCGCCGCCGCGCACCGCAGCCAGGCCGACGCCAACACGTCCCGCGCGGTGCCCTGCGTCCAGTTCTCGGCGATGATGCCGCCGTGCAGCGGCACGCGCTCCCCGCCGACCACCGCGGTCAGAGACTTCCCGTGCGGATGCCAAGCCACGTCCCGGTAGAACAGATACCGCCCGCAGCGCGGGTCATGCTGCGTGCAGGGAAAGGGCAGCACATACTCGTTCACCTCTTGACCGACGCACATCTCCGCCGCCGCCTGCAGGGCGTTCCAGAGATGCACGATCTTGGGGTTCGACTCGCGATACTCGCGCACGATCCGCTTGGCCTCATCGAATCCGATCCGCATCCCGGCCATCACCCGCGCCACGCGGATGAACGTCTCGGCCCCGCAGCGGAAACCGAGCCCCAGCACACGCGCCTTGGCAAGCTGCCGCAACCCGCTGCCGGTCCGTTCACAGAAATCCTTGAGGTTTTCCGTCTCGCAATAGCCCATCGTAGCGCGGGCATGCAGCTCGTACATGTCCCACTCCGGATGCTCGGCGAGCAGTTCGAGCGCGGCGGTGTCGCCTGCGAGAAACAGCAGCACGCGCGCCTCGACCTGCGAATAGTCCGCCACCGCCAGCACATGGCCCGGCGCGGCCATGATGCACTTGCGCACGTCGAGCCCCTCGGTCTCCTTGCGGTTGAAATTCTGCACGTTCAGCCCGCCGCCGCCCGCCCAGCGCCCCGGCGAAGCGCCGAAGTACTTCAGCTCATATGTCATTCGCCCGTCCGGCTTGTGCCGCGCCTCCATCGACTCAAGCACCTTGGCCAGCCGGCCGCAGCGCCGGATAGCCGCCATATCAGCCGCCCACTTCCCCGGCTCGGTGCCCGCGTGCTCCTCGGCCCACTCCCCGAAATCCTCATCACCGGCCGCCAGCGAGCGCGGCGGCTCGACACCTTTCTCCCGGCAAGCCGCCGCGAACTTCTTTGCGGACAGCGCCGGCTTCCAGGGCAAGCCGTACATCAGCGTTCCCACGCGGGCGTTCAGCTCTAGAGTCTTTTCGGCCACGGTTCCCCAGTCGATAGACAGCCCGCGCCGCCCCATCTCGCAGGTCAGTTCGAAAAGCCGCCGCTCGTGTTCCGGCCACCGGTGGCCGACCTCAAGCCACAACGCCAGGCAA
>JAKJGY010000098.1 GCA_022704145.1 Verrucomicrobiota bacterium | reverse complement strand
GGCCGAGCGTCGTGCCGAAGGGATTCCGGTAGGCGTTGTTCTCCGGCCGGAACTGCGGCACGACGCTCGGCCTGCCCAGGCAGGAGACCGCGGTGAACGAGCCGCCGGTCACACAGGTGTAGAAGCCGTTGGAGTGTGTGGGGTAGTACTGCGGAGGTAAGCCCACCCGCCAGTCCTTGTACGAGCCGATGGGGGTGTCCATGTAGTGATAGTACTCGCCCTCCGTATAGACCATCTGGCCGAAGCCGCCAGCCCTGTAGATTTCGCGCATCGCATGGCACTCGGCGCGGAACGCGGAGGTCTCATACAAGGCGTAGACCTTGCCGCTCGTCCTGACCGCGTCCATCAGCCGGTCCGCCATCTCCAACTGCTCCTGCCCGAAGACCGCGGGCACGGCCGAGGCCACGTGCAGGCCGCGTTTCAGGCCGGCGATGCAGAGGCGCGCGTGGCTGGGCGCGTCGGTCGCGACGAAGACCGCCTCGATCTCCCGGTCTTGCTCGTACATCTCTTCGCAAGAGGCGTAGGTCCGCTTCGCGCCGGTCACCTTGGCCAGCTCCGCGCACGCCGCAGGACTGAGGTCCGTCGCCGCGACCACCTCGACGTTCGGATGGTTCTGGAAGCCGAACTGCGCCCCGAACTTGCAGACCCCGTAACCCGCGATGCCGACCTTGACCTTGCGGTCCGAGACGGGCTTCCAGGCCGCGTCTCTAACCCTGCCCGCGTCGGTCTCATCGAACCCCGCGATCTTGGGCGCGGCCGCCGGCTGTGCCGCGCCCGTCGCGGCCAAGGCCGCACCGGTGCCCAGCAACGCGTCGGCCAGGAAGTTTCTGCGTGACTGCGGACGGATCATGACGCTCTCCTTGAGTATTGCGCATTACTGTAGCGCATTTGCCAGAACACCGCCACCCTCCATGAAGATGCCGGAACGATTGCACGTGAGCGCCGAACATCATCGTGTCCTTCGGCCTCTGTTCAGGGTTTCGCGGCGTCGGGCTTGACGATCGCCCCGATGTCGATGCGGTAGACTTGCCGGCCGCCCTTGTGCGTGGAGTCGATCAGCACCGCGCGGCCGTCGCGGGTGCAGCTCGGGTGCAGGTCGCAGCGCCACTCGCCTGTATAGCCCTTGGGCGACAGGAACTCGCCGAGCGGCACACGGGCGTGCGTGGGGATGTGGAAGAGGTGTGGCCGCTGGAGGCGCTGCTTGTCAGGGTACGTGTCGTTCAGCACCCACTCGTTGTCGGTTCCGGGTACGTAGGTGATGTGGCCGTCGCCCCAGGTGAGGACGCCCTCGCCGACCACCTCCACGTTGCGGGACTGATCCTCGAACACGCAGAAGCGCCACTCGCCAGTGTCGGGGTGGCCTGCGTAGGCCGTGATATGTGCGGCGTCGCGCCAGACGAAGTGTGAGACTTTGCCGCTGGGAATCAGCATGTGGAGGTCCTTGCCGTCGGCGCCGACGGTGAACGCACGGGTGATGAAGCGTCCCGTCTCGCCCTTCTGGCGCCAGCGGTGCAGGAAGAAGAAGCGTGTGCCGTCGGTGTTGATCAGGAGGTGGTTGAACCAGTGCTTCGAGCCGGCGGTGAAGGCGAGTTCGGGCGGGCCCACGAACGGGATCGTCGCGACCTCCGCCAGGGAGAACAGCCGCCGCCGCTCGCCGGTCTTGAGATCGATGCGCCAAAGGCCTTCGTCGGCCGGTGCGAGCACGTCGCGGTTGGGGTCGGGGAGTCCGGCGTAGCCGTACCCCGGCCGCGTGTCGTTGAGGCGCCGAAAGTCCGGAGCGAGCGCCCAGGCACCGTCCGGGCTCAGGCAGTAGAAGGGGTACGGCAACGTCCGGCGCTGGCGGGTCTTAACGTCGAGAATATGCATAACGAAACGGTCGCCCTCGCGGTCATTCCAGGCCACCTCGCAGTCGCTGCCCGGCACCCACTGCAGCATGCACCCCTGTTGCCAGTTCCAAGCTCGCGACGCACCCAGCTCGATCCACCGGTCGCCGTCCCGCATATCCACCATACCGACGCGCAGCACGTCGTCGGCCGTCGGCGACCGGCCTTCGAAGTCCACCTGATTGCAAAGCACATAGCGGTCGGAAGGGTCGGTCAACAGCTTGTCGTAGTAGGCGCGCCAGTGAAACCGCGGCCCGCGGGTCAGAGCGCGGGCGGGCGGCGGACGCGCCTCCGGCTCGACGGCGAGCTGCACGTCGCCGTAGACCTCGATCTCCGTGACGTGGTTGTACGGATCGGAGGTGTTGCCGTTGCCGGTT
The DNA here is from genome assembly GCA_022704145.1 of Verrucomicrobiota bacterium. Taxonomy (GTDB): domain Bacteria; phylum Verrucomicrobiota; class Kiritimatiellia; order RFP12; family UBA1067; genus JAKJGY01. The sequence goes on along the minus strand of JAKJGY010000098.1, from coordinate 12,432 downwards.
ACACGCACGTAACGTGCCCGCGCACCGTTTCCGGGAACACGCTTGCCGAAGTGGTCTTCGTAGTATTCTTTGTCCTGGCCCGCGCCGTGCCCGGCGCTGTTGTCGTAGTCGTTGTTGAAGAGCGTCGTCACGCCCGCCTTGAAGGCCGGGTCGTTCGCGACTTGCACGACCGTGTCGCGGTAGACGCACTGCTCCGGCCGCTCGCGCCAGAGGCAGACCGCATGGATCGCGGCCTGGGTGCCGAGATCGAGCTGCACCCACTGCACGCCGGGCGCGAGTTCGAGATAAGCCGACGGACTGTACTGCTTGTCACCGTCCGTCGCGAGCGCGAGGTCGCGCCGCTTCGCGCGCGCGTCACTGGACGTCACCGCGCAGCCGCCCGAGAGCAGCCGCGTGCCGGCCGGCACGAGCAGGGGCGGCGGCGGCACGCCCTCGCCCCGGTACGGCTCGCGGTGCGGCGAGCGCACGTCGAGCGGCGTGCCGGTGAAGGTCGGCCGCGGCAGCGCGGGCGCCAGCGGCACCGCCGCGGGCGCTTCGGCACCGCGCGCGAAACACGCGCATAGGCCGGCGGCCATCCAGACGGCAGAACGAAACAAGCGGTTCCTGGGTGTTGCCAATTGCCTGTCCCCTTGTTGTTTGGACCTTAACCGTTAGCGGATCTCCGACGGCTTGTCGGTGTCCGCTTCAATGCGCTCTCCGTAGAAAAGGACCACAACGCCCTTGGGTCTGAGCAGTCTGGCCAGTTCAACCGCGTGCGCCTTGCCGCGCCGCTCGTAACCCTCGATGTCGTTCCTGTCGTAAAGCTCATACACCTCGTCAAGGCCGCTCTTGGCCCGGTCATACGTTTCAGCCCAGGCCACCAGTTTCTCCTCCAATTCCGCAAGTTCAGGAAGATCCGGCCAGAGGTGTACGAAATGATCGAGGGCGTCACCCTCCTCATTCCAGGCATATTCGCAACCGATGTCAGGATAGATGTTGATGACTCGCGGAGGTGGGAGATCATGGTCTACGGGAGCGTCGCTCACGCGAAAACCCGCGTCAGAATGGATCGGACTGGTCTTCAGAGAGTTGTCTCCTTATGACACCTGTCCCCCTCGGCTCCTTCACCGACTGTCAGGGCGACCGAGCTGTTATCCGGCAGTTCGGGAATATCGCCCCATAATGCGTTCACAAAGTGACCTGCCCCGCGCTGGGGAGATCGGTCACGGTCAAGTCGTTCAGTCGATTGGGAACCGATGACGATAGCACAAACGTCTGTACATTCAGCCAAGAGAGCTTTGTCTTCAAAACTCCGTTCAAGATGCCCAGTTTCGATTTTGCCATTCTTTCATCACAGAATGTATCATCTTCAAGCCACAGAACGACCGAGACCCTCCTGCCCTGTACAAGAAACGCAGTTACGTCTTCTGCCGGAAACTCATCAACCGGTTTGCGAGCCGCCCCGACCAGAGCGGCGATGGTATCCCTAACTTTGAGCCCCACCTCAAGGGCCGCTTCGCCTTTGACACGATGCTCATTCTCGGCAGTAAACCCTCTGAAGTCTTTTGCCTCAAGCAACAGTAGCCCATCTGTCGCATGTACGCCAATAACATCGACAGCCCTCGTGGCCTGCGGTACAACTTTCGTGCTGTTGTTTGAACGTTTTCTGAGGTCTCCTTTGAGTCTTTCGGGGCCTTCGCGATAGAAAGCGGTGGCGTCATATTTGAAGGCCACGGTCCAGCGGTCACCAAATACAAAACGTTGCTTTTCGACATCAAGGTGTTTTGGCATGGCGTCACTTCTGGCTCTGAGTCTTTTCGAACAATCCGCCCTCGTAATCGTAGAGCGCTGCATATTCCGCGAGGATGGGGTTGTCCTGAAGGTCGGCGAGCTTGGCGCCGCTGCTCACGGACACGCCCTTCTCATCAGACCCCCGACGCGCGAGGCCGAAAAACTTTACCGGGCACCGCTGTTCTTCGGGAATGGCCTTGGGATACTCGGAAGCCAAAGACAACCGCGTCGTCAGCAAGTAGTCATGGCTGGCGACAAAGATCTGAATGCCTTGATTGGCGAGCCGCAGCAACGTTTCCGAAAGCTGCACGACCATCTTGGGATTGAGGTTGGCTTCCGGTTCGTCCCAAAACAGGAAGCCGTTCCGGGTGAGCGTTCCATTGATGATGAGTTGAGCAAGAACCGCGAGCTTTCTCCAGCCCTCCGATACCAGATGGGCTTCTATACTGCCGTCATTGCCTTTTACATAGAATCGACCGCCTTCAAGACTCACTTTTCCGCGAATTTCTTCCTCGAAAGGAGTGGCCAGCACATTGAGCAAGTCGTCACGTCTGCCACGGAGTTGATTGGTGCTCAGGGCCAGACAGAGATCGTAAAATGTCGCATCGAACGACAGTTCACGTTTCTCGTATGCGGCGATGAACCCTTCAAAAAGCGCGAGCGCTTCACGCGACGGCAGAAAAACGGCTTCGTTGAGCGACCCGACCACGCCTTTAGCGTTGCTGATCCTATCCTGTGTGCTCAGGGTAAAGCCACACTTCTTTCCATTGCTGAACGTCAAGCCGACTTCAGCCGAGCCGCGGCCTTTCTTTCGCTGTACAAGACGTCCGATATGGTCGCCTTCGGGCCGAAAGACACCCGCGAGTTTGCTTGCGAGGCGGTTCTCTAGCTTTTCGGCCTCAAGCGCACTACCGTTCCCGGACGCCTTGCCAAATTCCTTCACCACGGTGTAAAGCAGTTTGAGCAAATGCGACTTGCCGCATCCGTTCCGGCCGATGAAAACGTTAATCCCCTGCGAAAATTCCAGCTCTTCTTTCGAAAAGAGGCCAAACCTCTTGATATCAGCGGATTTGAGGATGGCGGCCTCAGCCGGTTCAGTCATGGTTCCTGAGTTCATATCGACGAGTATAGGGGATGTTAGCGTTGCATATCAACAGTGTAGTTCCCGTCCAGTTCCCCCCGCAGCGCGAGCAGCGCGGCGAGGCGGCGGCAGGTGTCGGTGACGTGGCGGACCTCCTCGCGGGTGAGGCTGCGGCCGAGCAGGGGCCTCTCGCGGTAGGAGAGCCATTTCTTGACCACCTGATACCCGCCGAGGGTGTAGTTCCAGACCGCCTCGGGTACGTTGCGCCAGAGGGTCGTGGCGTTGAGATACACGTCGAGAGAACGTTGAGCGTCGAACGTTTCTTCCACCTTCCCCCGCCCCGGCATCGTCACGCCGCCCTGCCCCGCGTGGCCCCAGCCGGCGGTGAGGTCGAGGTCGCCCGCGTCAGGGTTGATCGGACGGCCGTCGGCGCGGACACAGACCGCGATCGCCTTGAGGTCGTCGCGAAGCGCGCCGCAGGTCACGCCGGGCACCGGGGTCGCGCTGTCGAGCAGCGCGGCGACGCGACGGCCGAGGGCGGCGGAGGCGCGGAGGGTGGACGCGGCGTCCCGCCGCGTTGCATGCGACGAGGACGTCGCGTCTACACCGTCAGAAACGCGGCGGGACGCCGCGTCCACACCCCAGCCCGGCAGCGGGACGCGCGGCCAGTCCTGACGCAAGGCGCCCGCGTTCTCGTCCCGGTAGGCGGGCGCGTGCAGCACCGCCAGCACATGGAAGAAGAGGTCCTCGGGCGCGGCGCCGAGCGCGTCAAGATACGCCCACGCCGCCTCGCTCAGGTTCGGCCGCGCGCCCGCAGGCTCCAGCAGGGACGCGCCGTCGGAACGGAGGAGGAGCGGGAAGAACGTTGACAGCCCGTTGCCGAAATTGTCGGCGAGAACGCGTGTGAAGTAACCGCGGTCGAATTTGTCCTGCGTTTGTTTTTGCCGCGCTTCAATCCACATGTTTCCCACGAAGACCTGCGGGAAGTAGTCGCTGCGTTTTTCGTCGAGGAGCTTGGTCTCCGGCTCCCAGTAGAGCCAGCGCGTGTCGAAGGGGCGGTAGCAGTAGGGGACGATGTGGGCGGGCAGGAAGCCGCGACGGCGCAGGGCGTCGCGCGTGGCCTCGCCCTTGAAGCGGGCGGTGTCGGCCAGGACGCCGGGGTGGAGGCGGCGCAGCTCGTCGTGGGAGACGGCGGGGTCGAAGTAGGCGGCGAGGCGGGCGAGCAGGCGGTCGCGGTCGGTGTCCACGAGGAAGTCGTCGCGGCTGGTCTTGACGCCGGGGAAGGAGACGGGGAAGAGGTCGGGCAGCGCGGGCCACGCGGCGTAGCCGGCCGAGACTCGCGCGGGCAGGAACGGGAAGCCGAGGCAGGCGGCGGGCGCGAGCGTCTGGTACGGCGCGGTGTCGGCGAGCAGCTCGGCGCGTTTGGCCTTGCCCCAGAAGTGGCGGAAGGAGACGCGGCCGTCCCGTCGGTCCGGCCGTACTTGAGCGCCTTTGACCAGCAGCGCGACGGCGGTGCCGACCTGGATGCCTTCGCGGTTGAACTCGGTGGAGAAGACGCTCGGGTCGGGGTCGCCCTCGGGGGTGACTTTGCCGGTCTTGTACTTGTCGCCGTTGAGGCAGTCGATACTGATGCGGTCGAAGGCTTCGAGGTAGCGTTCGCGCAGGCCGGTGAAGGAGAGCCCGTCGAGCCAGGAGTAGTTGGAGATGAAGCAGACCACGCCCCGGCCCTCGCGGTTCATCTCGACGATACGGCGCTCGGCCATGCGGAAGAAGCGGACGTAGAGGTCGTTGAGGCCCTGGCCCTGGGGATGCGCGGCGACGCGGGCGGTGCGGTAGGCGTCGGAGAGGTCGCGCTCCTCGTCGACGGCCACGCCGGCGTAGCCGTTGTAGGGCGGGTTGCCGAGGATGACGAGGATGCTGTCGCGGCGCTTGATGTGGTCGGCGGCGTCGCGCTCCTGGGCCATTTCGGGGAAGAGCAGGAGGGTCTTGGGCTCCTTGGGCGGCTCCCAGCCGGTGAGGGCGTTGGTGAGGTAGACGCCGACGCGCTCGTCCCGGGCGTCGTTGAGCGGCGCGCCGAGGGTTTCGAGCAGGAGTCCGATCTGGAGGTGGGCGACCACGAAAGGCGCGGGCAGGATCTCGAAGCCGAGGACGCGTTCGAGCGCGGCGCTCTTGAGGTCCTGCGCGGTCAGGCCGTCGCCGCCGCGCTCGTGCAGCGTGCGGGCGATGCGGCGCAGCACGGAGCGGACGTACGCGCCGGTGCCGCAGCAGGGGTCGAGCACCACGACGCGGGGATCGGCGAGGCCGTCGGGGATGTCCAGCTCCTCGCGCAGCACGCGGTCCACGCGCTCGACCTGGTAGTCCACGATCTCGGTCGGGGTATACCAGACGCCCAGCTCCCTGCGCAGCTCGGGGTCGAACGCCTGGAGGAAGGGCTCGTAGAAATACTGCACCGCGTGGCCCTCGTCGAAGGCGGCGAAGAAGGCCTGCGCGTCCACGCGGTTGAGGGCGGCGGCGGCCCAGTCGAGCACCTCCTCCAGCCCGAGCGGCCCGAGGCGCGCGGGTGTGGCGAGCTGCTCGAAGAGCGCGCGGATCATGGGGACGCGCAGGTGCCAGACGGCGGTGTGCCAGTCGAAGCGGTCGGCGTCGGCGCGGTAGGCTTCGGCCGACTCGCGCACGGCGAAGGCGGCGGCCTGACCGGACGCGCCTCTGCGCCGCCGCGCCCAGAGCACCCAGGCGGAGAAGACGCCGTAGAAGAGCGTCTGGACGAGCGTCGAGCGGAAGAAGCGCTCGCCCCTTTCGTTGTCGAAGGTGAGGCCGAGGGCGCTTTCCAGGGCGGCGCGCAGGCCGGTCAGGGCGGGGAGGTCGGCAGACCCGATACGGGCCAGCGCGTCGCGGGCGTACGACGCCAGCAGCGCGGCGACGTCCTGCGGGGAGGCGAGCGGCGCGTTATGGAGCAGCACGCGGTGAAGATACTCCTCGAACCGTTCGCACGTCTCGTCGGTCAAGGCGAGCGGCCGCGCGGCCGCGCGCCAGAAGGCGTCCTCGGTTTCCGCAAGCGTGAAGCTTTCCTGTCGCACGGGCTGGCCGGCCGGCGAGCGGCCGATCAGGGCGAACGCGCGGTAGTTGGTGACGAGCACGAGCCCGTAACGTTGCCAGTAGCGGCCGACCTGCTCGCTCGCGACGATGGACGCAAGGTCTTGCGAGGGGGCCTTCACCTCGATCACGCCGCGCGCGGGCGGCAGCACGTCGAGCGGGCTCTTCTCGGGGTTGGCCCTGGCGGTCTTGCTTCGGAGCTGCTCGGCGGTGAAGAGGCCGCCGTCGGGCATGCCCGCGCCCCTGTTCTGGAGCTGGATCACGCAGCAGACCTTGGGTTTGAGGCGTTCGCCGACGGCGTTCAGGAGGTTGGCGAGCGCGGGATAGTAGGAGGTCTCGCCGGTTCCCGAACGCGTGGCCCGGATATCCCCCAGCTCCTTCAGATACTGTCTGCTCCGTTGCGAACCCCGCTCCATACCCATCTCCGGTTACCCTTGGCAGCCCCGCCGTTGTTTACGCCAAGGAGAGTAACACACGGGTCAAGTCGTTGTCACCGGGATTCAAAACCTTCTCTGGTCGGTTTGCGGTCGGTTTGCGCGGTCAGCCCGGTCCCGGCTGACCCAGGCGGTGCAGCTCCATACCGGCGAAGAGCACGGCGAAAAGCCCGTGCGTGTCGTTGTCGTAGAACGGCCGGCGCACGTAGTACTCGACATCCTCCGAACACATCGTGCCCATGCAGATGTCATGCACCGTACCGTCCGGCTCGACGCGCGACGCCACCGCGCGCCAGCCCGCCTCGGCTGCGGCGCGGTAGCGCGCGCCGGCCAGCCAGCCCACGCGCAGGCCGCGCGCGAGGGCCAGCACGAAGATCGCCGTGCCCGAGACCTCGTCGGGCGAGTCGGGCCGGCCCAGCACGTTGGGCCAGAAACCGCGCGCGTTCTGGTGGCGCAGCAGCGAGTCGATGTGCCGCCGGACCTGCGCCAGCAGCGCCGCCTGGCGCGGATGCCCCTCCGGAAGCGCCTGCAGCACCTCGGTCAGGGTCCAGACCGCCCACCCGTTGCAGCGCGACCAGAACGGCATGGTCAGCGGGCGGCCCGACTGGCGCGCGTGCCGGTAAAGCTGCGCCGCCTCGTCCCACACCTCGTCGCCGAAGGCCAGCGCCTGGCGCGCCGCCTCGTCCAGCAGGGCCTGCCGCTCCTCAGGCTCCGTGACGTGCCGCGAGACGTGAACCAGAAACGGAAGCCCCATGAACATATCGTCCGCCCACGTTGTGTAGACCTCCGGCGTGGTGCGCGTGAAGATCCCCGAGCCCGGCAGCCGCACCTGCTCGCGCTGCGCGTAGCGAAGCATGCGGCCGACGAACTGCTCATACTCCGCGCGGCCGTCGAAGGCCGGCTCTTGCAGGAGCCGCTCGACGAAGGGCAGCGCGGGCGCCAGCGTGAAGTCGAGCAGCGGCGTGTCCACGATGTGGTGGTTCGCGCTGCGTACGGCGTGCAGCGCCTTCACCTGATGCCGGACAAACGGCAGCCCCTCAAGGTGGAAGTCGCAGAAGCGCCACGCGTACTCTCGGTAGCGCGCGTCGCCCACGGCCTTGGCCAGCCGGGCCAGCGCCCAGGCCACGCCGCCGTTGTGGTAGTTCCAGGTATAGGTCGACCCCCACGGCTGCGGGGCGAGCACATTCCCCAACACCTCGATCTTGGGGATGGTCCACGTAACGTCGCCGTCGCGTCCGGGGTACATCACGCCGAAGCGTAGCTCGCGCTCGGGCGCGTGCGGCTCGCCTAAGCCGTCGCCCGCGAACGGGCCGACCACGAGCCAGTTGGTGAGTCGCGCGACCCCCTCGTCCACGTCCGCCACATGCCGCAGCCCGATCTCCGGGGGCCGGCCCGACGTCTCCAGCACCGCCCCCTTGCGGCTCGGCGGCTGGAGGAAGACGCACCACTCGCGTCCCCGCGTCGCGGACTTGATCAGCAGCGCGTTCGGCCCCCGCTGGAGCCGCGCCGAAAAGCGTCCCGACATAGAGATGCTGCGCTCGTCGAACGTCAGCCCGGCCGAACGCTGCCCCGCCTTCTCGTAGACCGTCTGCCCGTTGAGCGAGATCCGGCAAGCGTCGCTGTGCTCGACCTCGACCTCGATCTCCTCGCCGCTCTCGGAGTGGAGCTGCGTGTACGCGTAAGCCACACCGGGCCGTCCCTCCCCGAAGGTCCGCCCGAAGTCGACCGACTGCAAGCCGCAGGAGCTGACGTTCCTGAAGACCGAGTTGCAGGGCGCCACCTCCAGTCGGTAACGGAAGGGCGTGTCGCGGATCAGCTTGTCCGCGATGCGGGTCACAATCGTCAATGGATCACTCATGCTCGACTCCACCTGTCAGTTTTTGGCACGCGTCTACGGCCCGTGCGAGGGCGCGCACGCTCTCCCCAGCGGTTGCCGCGTCAATCTCTTCCAGCAGCGCGCAGCAGTCGGGGCGGCAGCCGCACGCCCACTCGAGTACCGGTGCCAGGTCGACACGGCCGCCGCGTCCCAGCGCGGCGGGCCGCGGCGCGCCGTCCGTCACCGCGAAATCTTTGAGGTGCAACACCGCGACGCGGTCGCCGACCAGCGACAGCGCCTCGCGGTACACCTCGGCCTGCCGCGTCCAGTTCTCCGCTTCCAGCAGATTCACGGGGTCGAGCACCACGCGCAGGCGCGGCGAGCCCGCGCGGTCGAGAAGCCGCCGCAGCTTGGCCGGCGTGGACACGACGTGGGACGCCACGGCCTCCACGCCGACCGCCACGCCCGCGGCCTCGGCGGCCTCGGCCAGCTCGGAGAAACTCCGGACCGCGTCGTCGAAGGCGGCCTCGCTGCGGTTCGCCGGGCTGGGCGAGTAGTCCGCGTTGACCGAGCCGGTCTCGAGCGCGACCAAGCCGCAGCCGAAGTCGCTCGCCACCTGCAGGTGCTCCTTGAAAAGGGACAGCAGCTCGCGCCGCGTGTCCGGGTTGGGGTGGAGCGGATTCACGTAGCAGCCGAGCACCGCGATCTCCACGCCGCAGCGCGCGAACGCCGCCGCCGTGCGCGACGCGAGCGCCGGGGTCAGCTCTCCCGCGCGCCACGCGACGTCCGGCAAGGCTTTCGCCGGCGCGAGCTGCACGCAGGTCAGCCCCTGCGCCGCGACCGCCGCGGCGAGGGCCTCCGGCGGCAGCCGCCCGAAATCGTGTGCCCGGCATCCGATTCTCACGTCACCGCTCCTGTCCGGCCACGTAGGCCTGATAGTTATAGAGGCGCTCGATCTCGACGGCCGGCAGCGCGCGTCCGTAGACGCGCAGGTCTTCGAGCACACCCGCGAAGCCGGCGCCCAGCGTGAGCGCGGGGCTGAGCTGCGGCGGCTTCTCCAGAGCGCCGGTTTTGAGCGCGCGACCGTCGACGAAAAGTGTGAGGGCCGCGCGGTCTGCCGTCACCGCGAAGTGGTGCCACGCCTCACCGTCCAGCGGCGCGTTGCCCTGCCAGCGGTGCTGCCCGAGCGCGTCGCTGCGCAGGAACTTGCCGTGCTCGAGCGAGAGCGCGAAGCCCCGGTTGCCGTTACAGCTCACGTACGAGCCCGCTGGCGGCTCGGCCCGCGCCCAGAAGGCGAGCGTAAAGCCGTTGGTGAGCGGCCGCAGGTCGACCGGCCACACGACGCCCTCCTTCGCGCCCGAGAAGCGCAGCGCGTGCCCCGCGCGGCCGGGCTCCGGCGCCAGGCCCGGCACGGGCGGCGTCGCGAGCCGGCCTGGCAGCGCGTCGGGGCTGAAGCCGGCCAGCTCGCGGCGCAGCCGGGCGACGCGCGCCGCCTCCTGTTCGAGCAGCGAGTCCTTGAGCGGCGTCACGGGCGTGCTCACGTCGCTGAGCTTCTCGCGTCCGCGCCAGACCGCGACGTCGGTCTTGCCGCCAGCCGCAGGCGCGAAAACCAGCCGGTCCGCCGCACCGCCGAACGAGACGGTCAGTTCGGTGCGCGCCCGGCTCCATTCGGTGACCGGCAGCGGCGCGCCCGGCCGGTGCGGATAGAGCAGCACCTTGAACGCCGGCGCGGCCGCGTTCGCCGTCAGCACCAGGCGGCGCACCGGGCCGTACTTCTTCGGATCGCTCTGGTTGGGATAATCGTCGAGCGCGGGCTCGCCGAGGCCCTCGGCGGACAGCACGCGCACCAGCAGCAGGGCTGGCGAGGACTCGCCCTGGAGCAGCACGTCGAGCTGTCCGCCGCTGCGCGCGGTCTTAACGATCGCGATATCCTTCTCCAGCGTCAGGATCCAGTCGTAACGGCGCACGGCGGTGTCCTTCTGGATGTCGTCGACCACGAGCGCATACGGGTGCGGCCCGCGCACGAGCCCCGCCGTGCGAAACGCCTTCTGCACGGGGTAGAACGGCTGCCGCGCCACGGGCGAGACGAACCCCGCCTTGAGGCACCAGTGGGGCTGCTCGAAGAGCGGCCGGTCCAAGTACGCGAAGGGCAGCTTCAGAAAGCTGAAGTCGTTGACGGTGTGGAGCACCTTCTGCCAGCCGGGCGGCACGTCGACGCGGCCGGCGCCCACCTCTTCCGCCGTATACGCACCGCCGCCTTTGCCCAGCGTCTTCCACGTCCAATCCCAGCCGTACTTCGCGTCCCCGACCGCGAAGGTCGCGAGCGGCGTGTCGGCGAAATCGACCAGACGGCCCGGCACAGCCAGGTTCTGGCTTTTGCCGTCGATGCAGACCAGGCTGTTTTCCGGTGTCTTGAACGTCGCGTAGCCGGGCGGCGACCAGACGCGGCCCGCGCCGGCGAGCTGGATCGCGTTGCGGTCCGCGAAGGGATGGCCGCCGTTCGCCTGCCGCGTGTGCAGGCAGAGCATGAGCGCGTTCGTGTCCCAGCCGCTGCGCGTCATCAGCAGCGCGCGCTCGCCGCAGAAGAAGGTGTGGCCGAGCCCCAGCGCGGCCGGGTCGCGGTTCGCGGGGTCGAAGTCCGAGGCGTACATCAGGAAGAAGAGCAGGTCGTTGCGGTAGCCGTCGCAGCGGTCGGGCACGTGCTCGTAGTTCTCGCCCACCGCGCTGCGGTAGACCCAGTCGACCCGCTTGTCCCCGGGAAACATGAACTTCAGGCCGAGCCCGTCGGGCGGCATCGGTCGGCCGTGCGCGCCGCCCAGCAGGTCGTACTTGATGAAGCCGTCGAGCGTCGGGATCACGCTGTGCGGCAGAAAGTTCGTGGCGTAGGCCCGCAGGTACGGGTGGCCGCAGAGGTTGTCGAAGCCGTAGGCCTGCTGCCGCATCGCGAAGGGGATGACGCCGTCCATGCCGAGCTGGTTCTTGGCCTCGCCCTCGAAGGTCGCCCCCGACTGGAACCAGCCGTAGGTGTAGAGGTTGCGCCAGCCGCGGTACATGCCGCGGACCTTGAGGTCGTTGAAGCCCGCCTCGCCCTCGATGGCCAGCACGGGGTAGAGCCAGTAGGAGAAGGTCGCCCAGTTGCTGCGCGAGGCGGTCGCCTCGTTGAAGGTGCCGTAGTTGTCGTGACGCCATGAGCACAGGGCCAGCTCGGCGTGCAGCGCGCGCCGCTGCTCCGGCGCGAGCCAGTTGAAGAGGAAGTCGTAGACGAACGCGAGCTGGAAGCCGCCGACCGGCTGGTCAGGGGGGCCGGCCAGGCCTTTCGCTTTGCGCTCCGCGTCGCGGACGGCCTGATCGAGTCGCATGGCCGTCACGGTCGCCTTCGCCAGGTCGCGCGCGCCGGAGGCGTCCTCTTCGATCAAACAGCGGAACGCCTCCAGCGAGAAGACGTTCCAGTAGAAGGCGGGAAAATTTGTGGCCGAGCCGTCGATCAGCCCCTGGTAGATCGCGGCGGCGCGCGGGTTGCGGTTGTAGGCGAAGCCCTTTTCGCGCGGCACGCCCAGCCGGAAGAGCGGCACGCGGCCGCGCAGGCCGCCGAAGCCGCCTTTCCACACGTCCGGCTGCGCGTACGCCGCGGTGTCGTCGTAGCGCCCCTTCATCATCTCGGTCCAGCACAGCAGGTTCTTCCACGCGGCCTGGCCGCAGCGGGTCTCTTTCAGCCGCCGCCGCAGATCCGGCAGGTCGTCCGGCGCGAACGCGATGCGCGGATGCACGCCCGGCGCGGGCGCCGGCCGGAGCTGGCGCACGCCGGTCTGGTCGAACGCCACCTGCCGCGAGCCGAAGTCCGCCACCGGCGCGTCGCCCCAGCGCAGCTCCACGGGCTTGCCGTCCGGGCCCTGCGGCGACGCGTATGACAGACACGGCTTGTCTGCGAACGGCGACGCCGCGCGGACCGCGCCCGTCACCAGAACAACGCCGAAACACATCACGAAACGGTTCACAACTCCCTCACTTTCTCTCCCTCGGCCTCCGTACCGGCGATCCGCTTACCGTCGCGCGTCACCGTGCACCGTGTCCGCCCGTCCGGTCCCACCGTGAAGGCGAGGCGGTCGGTCTGCCCGGGCCACGCGAGCGTGCCGTCCCGCACCTGCGGCAGCGGTTCGCCCATGCGGAACGGCAGCAGCGCCAGCCGAAAGCGCGCCTCGGCGCCGCGTACGCTGGCCGTCAGACGGGTGTACGGCAGC
>JAKJGY010000097.1 GCA_022704145.1 Verrucomicrobiota bacterium | reverse complement strand
GGCGCTGATGGCGGTTCTGGTGGGCGGGGCGGGTGTCGCCGCGCCGCAGCACGTGGTGTGGGTCGAGGCGGAGGGGTTCGCCACGCTCGGCGGATGGGTGATCGACTCGCAGGTGATGGATCAGATGGGTTCGCCCTTCCTGATGGCGCACGGGCTGGGGCGTCCGGTGGCGGACGCCGAGACGCGGGTGAAGGTGCCTGTGGCGGGGGCTTACCGGGTGTGGGCGCGCACGCGCGACTGGAACGCACCCTGGGGCGGCGGCAAGGAGCCGCCGGGCCGTTTCCAGATTCTGATCAACGGCAAGCCGCTGCCGGCGGTTTTCGGCACGCAGGGGGAGGCGTGGCAGTGGCAGTCCGGAGGTACGGTCGAGCTGGCGCAGGGCGAGGCCGCGCTCGCGCTGCGCGACCTGACCGGGTTCAACGGACGGTGCGACGCGATCCTGCTGACGACGGACGCCGCGTTCATGCCGCCGCATGCGGGCGACGAGCTGGCCCGCCTGCGGCGCCAGTCGCTGGGTCTGCCGGAGCGGCCGGAAGACGGCGGGACGTTTGACCTGGTTGTGGTGGGCGGAGGCATCGCCGGCACCTGCGCGGCGGTCTCGGCCGCGCGGCTGGGTCTGACGGTCGCGCTGCTGCATGACCGCCCCTACCTGGGCGGCAACAACAGCTCGGAGGTCCGGGTGCATCTGTGCGGGCGCGTGAACCTGCCGCCCTATCCCGCGCTGGGCGGGCTGGTGCGCGAGCTGGGGCCGGCCACGGTCGGCAACGCCCAGCCGCCGGAAAAATATGACGACGCGCGCAAGACCGCGGTGGTGCAGGCCGAGACGAACCTCACGCTGTTCCTGAACACGCGGGTGAACGCGGTCGAGGCCGGCCGGGGGCGGCTCGCGGCGGTGCTCGGGCAGGACGTGCGCAGCGGGCGGCGGACGCGTGTCGCGGGGCGCTGGTTCGTGGACAGCACCGGCGACGGGAACCTGGGGTTTCTGGCGGGGGCCGACTACCGGTACGGGCGCGAGAGCCGCGACGAGACCGGCGAGGCGCTGGCGCCGGAGCGGCCGGATCGTCTGGTCATGGGGACTTCGGTGCAGTGGTACTCGCGCGTGACCGACGCGCCGACGTCGTTCCCTGAGACGCCGTGGGCGGTGGCCTTTACCGCCGCGAACTATCAGAAGGCGCACGGCGGCGAGTGGAACTGGGAGACCGGCTTCGCGTGGGATCAGATCGCGGAGTTCGAGAAGGTCCGCGACCACGGCCTCCGGGCGGTCTTCGGCAACTGGTCGTATCAGAAGAACCATGCGCCGGACAAGGAGCGTTACGCCAAGCGCGAGCTGGACTGGGTGGCGCACATCGGCGGCAAGCGCGAGTCGCGCCGCATGTTGGGCGACATCGTGCTCAAGCAGCAGGATATCGTCGAGCGGGTCGCTTATCCCGATGCGGCGGTCACGACCACATGGACGATCGACCTCCACTATCCGACGGACGCGCAGACCGAGCATTTCCCGGGGCAGGAGTTCCGGTCGTATGCGAAGCATATCCGGATCGAGCCGTATCCGATCCCGTACCGCTGCTTCTATTCGCGCAACGTGGAGAACCTGTTCATGGCGGGGCGGAACATCAGCGTCACGCATGTGGCGCTGGGCACGGTGCGTGTGATGCGTACCCTCGGCATGGTGGGCGAGGTGGTCGGCATGGCCGCGAGCGTGTGCAAGCGGCATGGGGTCCAGCCGCGGCAGGTGTACACGGACCATCTCGACGAACTCAAGGCCCTCATGACACAGGGGGTCAGCAAGCTGCCCCTGCCGACGCCGGCCGGCCCGCCCAAGCCGCCGGAGTGGGTCGGTGCGGCCGGCCCGAATCTGGCGCGCGAGGCCCGGGTGACGGTGTCGAGCCAGCACAGCGCCAAGCAGTATGTGCCCGCCCATATCAACGACGGCCGGGTGAGCTATACCGACAATGGCCTGCGCTGGGTGAGCGATCCGGAGGCTGAGGGCCCGGTGACGGTCGAGCTGGCCTGGGGCCGGAAGCAGAGCGTCGGCGCGGTGCGGCTGGTCACCGGGCAGGCGGGGGGCGGCGAGGGGGCGACCACACCGATCACGGCGTTTGTGATCCAGTACCAGGACGGCGCGGCGTGGCGCGACATCGAGGCGACCAAGACCGACGAGAACGCGCTTGTCGATTGGCATGCGCGCTTCCCGGCGGTGACGGCCGACCGTCTGCGGCTGGTGGTCACCCGCACTCCGGGCAATCTGGCCCGCATCTGGGAGTGGGAGGTTTACGGGCCGGTGACGGTGCCGCGCTAAGGGTATGAGGCGCCGTCGGCCTCGGCCGTGCGGAGCACCGGTTGCCGCCCCAGGCGCAGCTCGCTCGGGGTGACGCCGAACTCGCGTTTGAACTGCATGGCGAAGTGCTGCGAGGAGGAGAAGCCCAGCTCCTGGGCGATCTGCGTGATCGTCTTTTCTGTGGTGCGGAGCCGGTCCCTTGCGGCGTGGAGGCGGCAGTTCAGCAGGAAGGTGTAGGGCGGGAGTCCGGCGAGCTGCTTGAAGCGGGTGATGAGCTGGCTGGCCGAGAGCGCGGTCTGGCGCGCCATCAGGTCGATGGTGAAGTCCTTCTCGGGCGTCTGCCGCATGGCGGCGATGAGCGCGTGGATACGGTCGCCCTCGGGCGTGTCGGGCGGGAGCTGGGCTGCCTCGACCAGCGCGAGCACCAGGTCGAGCGTCGTGGCGCGCATGGCGAGGCTGCGGAACGCGCCGGAGGGCAGGTCGTCGTATTGGCGGAAGAGGCGTTGGAAAGCGGCCCGCAGACGGTCGGTGCCTTTGAAGAGCGGGTGCGGCAGCGTGCGGAGCGCGGCGCGCAGGGCGTCGGACTCGGCGCGCGGCAGGTGCAGCAGCGGCGCGCCCTCCGGCGCGAGGCGGAAGAAGAGCCAGAACATGACCAGCCCCTTGGGGTTGGTGCTGAGGCGGTGGCACTCGTCCGGCTGGGTCACGAAGACCGTGCCGGGCAACAGGTGGCGCTCCGTGCCGCCGCACTCGAAGACGAGCGAGCCGCGGAGGCAGAGCGTCACCTCCAGGCAGCCGGGGTGCGTGTGCTCCGAGACGCTCGGGCGGCTGCGCATGAAGTGGCTGTAGCCGAGTACCGGCACGCACGGGATGCCGTCGGGTGTCAGATCGAGCGCACGCCGCTCAGGCGTGTCGACATACTCGAACGGCAGGGTGCAGACCGGTTTGCTCATACCTTAAGGATAGTCGGTCCGGGCGTGTCGGGCAAGGCCGGAAGGCCGGCCAGCGCCCCATCAGAAGCGTGTTTCCCGCGTCTCGTTGTCGAGTTCGATGCCCGGATAGGGGAAGGGGTTGTCGAAACGGGCGGGCGGCGGGGCGCCGTCCGGAACGTGCCAGAAGGACTCGAAATAACGGCGGTCCACCGCGTAGACGTCGATGGGCTCGCCGCGGCGGTAGGTGTACGGCAGGATGCCGTGGCGTTTCATCTCGCGGAGCCACGAGGGGCGCGGTTTGAAGTCCGGCATCTCGAACGAGGTGTATGTGCGTAGAAGCTCGGCCACGTCGGTGATGGCCTGGAGCAGCTTGCGGTACTCGAAGTCCTCCGTGCTCTTGAACACGATGACCGGCTGGCCGCCCGCGCCGGGCATGCTGGCGAGCCCGCCGTGCTCCTTGGCGAGCGGCGCGCGCAGCAGCAGGGACTTCTCGGGGCGGGTGAGGTTGAAGAGGATCTCGCGGCGGTGCCCCTCCGAGACGTGCGTGGGCAGCCAGGACTTACGCGGGTTGTGGCAGGCGGCGCAGTGCGCGCCGACGACCTCGCTGATCCAGTTGGCGCTCGGCAGGTGGCGGTCGTTCAGCCGTGTGCGGTTGTTTTCGTAGCTGCCGATCATGCCGGAGCCGATCGCGGCGGTGGTGCCACAGTAAGGCGCGCCCGCGTGCAGCCAGAAACGGACCAGGCGGGTCTCTTCGGGCGAGAGGCTGACCTCGTGGTGGCGCGTCTCGATCTTGCGCATCA
Source organism: Verrucomicrobiota bacterium (assembly GCA_022704145.1). Taxonomy (GTDB): domain Bacteria; phylum Verrucomicrobiota; class Kiritimatiellia; order RFP12; family UBA1067; genus JAKJGY01. Next base: position 10,732 of record JAKJGY010000097.1, on the reverse strand, counting down.
GGCCGCTGGCGGCGTCGCCGATCGCACGCGGCGGGAAATCGCTCTTGGGCCGGTTGCGGTTGTCGCCGAGCTGGTTGCGCCAGCTCAGGTAGACGTAGCTGTGCAGCCAGAGCGGTCCGCGGTCGGCGTCCAGGCTGAGGCCGCCCGCGCGCCGGTCGGCGTTGTGGCAGGCGGCGCAGTGGCGGGTCAGGAGCGGTTGGATGTCGCGCGGGAAGTCGAGGATCTCCGGCACGCCGGCGACCGGGCGCGGCGCGACCGGCGCGCGCTGTGGCGCGTGCGGCGCGGCCGCGGGAGGCGGCGCCTGCGTGCGCGGCTCGTGGCAGCCGACGCAGCCCAGCGTCTCGCCGGGGGCCACGCTGAGGAAGCTGTGCATGCGCTTGACGGCGGCGTCACGCGCATCCAGCGCGACGAGGATGATCGGCCGGTTGGCCGGAACCGTGAAGCAGGCGGAGCCGTCCGGCGCGACCGGCACCGTCCCCAGCAGGCGCTCCAGCGTGAAGGTCCCGCCGACGCTGACCGGCTCCATGCCGCCGGAGTAGTGGATGGGCAGCGGCAGCGACTCGAGCAGCAGCAGGCTGCGGATCTCGCCGGGCGCGACGCCCGCCATGTTGCGGCCCGCGTAGACGTTCTGCAGCACCAGCGTGCCGGTGGTCTGGGCGGGGTCGGTGCGTTCCGGCAGCAGGCGCTCGCGCAGGCGGCGCATCACCGGCCGCGGCTCGTGAATGTTCTCCGGGGCGGTATGGACGACCCGCTCCTCGCCAGCCGCGTTCAGGAACACGAGCTGCTTGTAGCGCGCGGCCATGAACAGCTCCTCGGAGAAGGCCCAGGGGTCGGCGAAATCGGGCTTCGGCGTGATGTTACGTAGGGCGCCGAGGTCGTCCGGGCCGCGCTCCGGCGAGACCTGCGCGATGTGCCCGTAGTGCTCCCAGTAGCCATGTCCGGGCGAGTTGCTGAAGACGATCTTGTTCGAGCCGGGCACGGGCTTGGCGTCGATGTAGACGCCGCCCGGATGGTAGTTGCCGAAGAAGACCTGGTGGCCGGTGCCGTCCGGGTTACAGGTCCACAGGTGGTGGTAGTGGACCTGCGAGCGGTCGACGTACTCCCAGCGCATGAAGAGGATGCGGCCGTCGGGCAGGGGCCAGGGCGTGTTGTCGTGCTCCACATTGGCGGAGATGGGGCGCACGCGGCCGCCGTCGGGGTCGCAGCGGTGGAGCGTCGCGACCTGCGTGTGCCAGCACTGCACGAAGCGGCGCGCGCGGCCGGAGCAGAACACCAGGCTGTCGTCCGGCAGCCAGGCGGGCTCGATGTCGTCGTAGCGGCCGTCGGTCAACTGGCGCAGCCCCGTGCCGTCGAGGTTCAGCGTGTAGAGGTGGAAGGTCGGCGTGCCGCCCTTGCGGTAGGAGAACACCAGCCGTTCGCCGTCGTAATGCACGGCCGGGTCGCGCAGGGTGCCCTGCGGGTCGTGCAGCAGGATGCGGACCTTTCCGGTGACGAGGTCCAGCGCGCAGAGGCGCGCGCCCTCGCGGTAAGCCTTGATCTCGGAGGAGGTCGCGTAATGGCCGAAGTTGGCGTACCAGTGTCCGTCGCCGCCGGGGTAGGCCGAGCCGCCGCGACGCTCCACAAAGACGACCTCGCGCGCGATCTCGGCCGCCAGGCGGTCGACGGCCTGGTGTAGCGTAACGGGCGCGGCGCGCGCGAGGGCGGCCAGGAGCAGGAGCGGGACGAGCCGTCCGCTGGCGGAGAAACCTCTCATGCGGACAGTCTTCTAAAAAAAGCGTCGCAAAGCAAGCGGGTTCCGTAATCGGGCCAGCCATCCGAAGAGGAGGCGGCTGGGGCTTCGGTGGCGGGGTCGGCACGCCTTGGTTTTGCCGGTTCCGGTCTGCTGACGCCCCCGGAGCCGAGGGTAACAGCTCCAGGCTTTGGACGGCTGCACGCCCTGCGGCCGGCGCTTGAAGGCCGGCGCCGTTTCTGGCACAATACGCGGCCCATGGTCACAGCGGGATCAGCCATCACAGTCGAGGCGCCGGCTAAGATCAACCTCACGCTGGAGATCCTCGGCAAGCGCCCGGACGGGTATCACGAGCTACGCAGCCTCGTGATGCCCGTCAGCCTGACCGACACGCTCTCGCTGACCACCACCTACGCCCAGACTGTCCTGACCCTGACCGTCGGGGCAGGCGTCGACGCCTCCAAGATCGGCGACATGGGCCGTAACCTGGCGGTGCGCGCCGCGCGCCTCATGCAGGAGCGTTACCGCGTCAACGCCGGGGCGCGCATCCACATCCACAAGCGCATCCCGATCGGCGGGGGCCTCGGCGGCGGCAGCGCCGACGCCGCGGGCGTGCTGCGCGGCCTCGACCGTCTCTGGGGGCTGAACCTTCCGCTTGCGGAGCTGCTGGCACTGGGCGCGGAGCTGGGCAGCGACGTGCCGGCCCTCGTGCACGGCGGCGCGGTCCTCATGGAGGGCCGCGGCGAGCGCGTCACCGGGCTTTTCCCGGAGGGCGCGCCGCGCCCCTGCCCCGGCTTCTGGCTGGTGATCGCCAACCCCGGCGTCATGTGCCCCACCGCCGAGGTCTACCGGCGCTACAAACCGGGCTTGACGCCACCCCCCCCTATTCTCCATACTATGCTCTCTTCTATCCGAACCAGCGACGTGACGGCCGCGGCGGATGCGCTTCATAACGGACTGCAGCCCGGAGTATTCGAGTGTTACCCCGGGGTTGCCCAGACAGCCGCGCGGCTTCAGGAGGCGGGCTGTTTGGGTGTTTTGCTCTCCGGGAGCGGCGCTTCGGTCTTCGGGCTGGTACGTGACGAACGGCACGGAGAAGAGATTGGCCGGAAGCTGGGCTCTGGCCTGTGGCACGTTGTGGCGCGTACCTGCCCGGTGGTGTAATGGCAGCACAAAAGACTTTGACTCTTTCAGAGGTGGTTCGAATCCACCCCGGGCAACCAGTTGGTTCAAACATGATCGTATTTTCTGGAACAGCGAACATGCCGCTTGCCGAGAAGATGATGGCCTACCTCGGCGGGCGTCTGGGCGACATCAACATCCGCCGTTTCCCGGACGGCGAGACGCACGTCAAGATCGTGGAGAACATCCGCGGCAAGGACGTCTATATCGTCCAGCCGATCTGCACGCAGCCCAACGAGATGCTGATGGAGCTGCTGATCGTGATCGACGCGGTGCGGCGCGGCTCGGCCTCGCGCATCACGGCCGTGCTGCCCTATTACGGCTATGCCCGCCAGGACCGCAAGGACCAGCCGCGGGTGCCGATCACCGCCAAGCTGGTGGCGAACCTGCTGGTGGCCGCCGGCGCCAACCGCATCCTGACGATGGACCTGCACGCCCAGCAGATCCAAGGCTTTTTCGATATCCCCGTCGACCACCTGCACGCCGCGCCGGTAATGGTGAAGTACCTGCGCGAGATGAAGCTCAAGAGGCCGCTTGTCGTATCGCCCGATACCGGAGGGGCGAAAGCGGCCTACGCTTACTCGCAAATGCTGGGCACAGGCCTGGCAATTGTGGCGAAGCAGCGCCTGGGAGACGCGGAGGTGGACGCCTTCAGTGTCGTAGGCGACGTTGAAGGGTGTGACGTGATCATGGTCGACGACATGACCACGACCTGCGGCACGCTGTGTGCGGCAGCGAAGATCCTGAGGGAGAAGGGGGCCGCCTCCATACGGGCGGCGGTCACCCACGCACCCCTCACGGAGAAGGGCGTCGCGCGCCTGAAGTCCGACACCGGGCTCACAGAGCTGGTGGTGACCGATACGATCCCCCTGCGGGACGATCTGGACATCGCCAGCCTGCCGGTGAAGGTGACGGTGCTGTCGGTGTCCGAGCTGCTGGGCGAGGCGATCCACAGGATCCACAACGACCAGTCCGTCAGCTCGCTGTTCAGGCACTGAGCGGCGGCGGGCGGCAGGATGAGAGAAAACGAGGCGCGGCGCGCGGGAAGCGCGGCCCGAAGGCCCTGTCAGGAGCGTTGGTTGCCGCTCCGGACGCCGGGCGGCGGGGCCGGGCAGATGCGTGCCGTGCGAAAGGAACAGACAAGAAATGGCGAACGAAGAGATTAGGATGAAGGCCGAGCTGCGCACGGAACAGGGTTCCGCTGCGGCAGGCCGTTTGCGCCGCGCTGGGGTCCTCCCCGCCGCGGTGAACCGGATCGGGGGCGGGACGACCCTGGTGAAGTTCGACGCGCATGGCTTCAAGCTCATGCTGCGCCGTCATGCCAGCGAGCACGTGCTTGTCACGCTCGAGCTGGACGGTCAGGATGTTCCCGCGCTCATGCGCGAGATTCAGTCGGACGTCATCACCGGCGCTCCGATCCATGTGGATTTCGGCGAGGTCTCGCTGACCAAGAAGATCCGCGTCTCGATCCCGCTGCATCTGACGGGCGAGCCCGAGGGCGTCAAGCTCGGCGGCGGCATCCTCCAGCAGAACCTCCGCCAGATCGACGTCGACTGCCTCCCGACCGACATCGTCGAGCAGTTCACCGTCGATGTCGCGGCGCTCAAGCTCAGCCAGTCGCTCTTCGTGCGCGACCTGGCCTTGGGTGACGCCTATACCGTGATCACGCCCAAGGAGGTGCCTGTGGCCAGCGTGGTCGCCGTCGCCGAGGAGGCCGCCGCGGCGACCGCCGAGGGCGCGGCCGGCGCCACCCCCGAAGTGATCGTCAAGGGCAAGAAGGAGGAGGGCGCAGCCGCCCCCGCCTCCCCCGCCAAGAAATAATCGGGAGGACACGGCCGCGTGAATGTGATTGCGGGACTGGGCAACCCCGGCGAGACCTATGCGAACACGCCGCACAATGTCGGTTTCGACGTTGTCGACGCGTTGGCGGATCGGCTCGGCGCCGGCTGGAAGAACGGTTCCGGTTTTCACGCGCGCGTGGCGCGTACGGCCCATGCCGGAAAGCCGATCATGCTGGTCAAGCCACAGACGTTTATGAATCTGAGCGGTACCAGCGTGGCCCCGTTGCTGAGGTATTTCGGCGGCGAGCCCCGCGACCTGACGGTCGTCCTGGACGACGCGGACCTGCCCTTCGGGCGGTTGCGCATCCGGACCTCCGGCGGCAGCGGCGGACATCGCGGCCTGGCCTCGGTGATCGAGACCCTCGGGACGGAAGCGTTCCCGCGGATCAGGCTGGGAGTGGGCCGCGCGGAGCGGCAGGGACTGGTCGGCCATGTCCTCGGCAAGTTCGACGGAGACCGTCTGAACACCGTCCGGGAGATGGTCGCCGCAGCCGCCGACGCCGCGCTGTGTCTGATCGCAAACGGTTTGGATGAAGCGATGAACCGGTTCAACGGCTGGAGCGCCTCAGCGGTGCCCCCGCCGGCCGGATGAGAGAACGGATAACCAACCATGAAGAGTTACGACGGTTTGTACATCTTCGCCGGTCAGGCGAAGGACGAGATCCTCGATAAGCAGATCGAGCGGGCGCGTAATGAGATCACGCGCCTCTCCGGCACCATCCTGAGCACCGATGTGCTCGGCAAACGCAGCTTCGCGCGCCCGATGCACAAGCGCGAGAGCGGCGTGTATGTCCGGATCCGCTTCCAACTCGACCCGGCCCAGGTCGCGGCCCTCACCGGCCGTTACCGCCTGATCGAGGATATCTTCCGCGTGCAGATCCTGGCTATCGACGAGCGCCGCGAGGCGGTGCTCGCGCGCCAGGCCGAGGAGCAGCGGGCCCGCGAGGCGGCCCGCGCCGCCGCAGAGGAGAAGGCCGAGCAGGAGGCCGCGGAAAACAACACCAACGCGCAGACGGCGTAAGCCCGACGCGCACCGCAGAACGGCTGTTCGCTATGGCATCCTTCAACAAAGTCATCCTCATGGGCAACCTGACGCGCGACCCGGAGCTGAAAACAGCCCCGTCCGGCGCGAAAGTGGCCGACCTTGGCCTCGCCGTCTCCGAGACCTGGCGCGACAAGAGCGGCCAGCCTAAAGAGGTGACCTGCTTTGTTGATGTGGTGGTCTGGGACAAGCTGGCGGAACTCTGCCAGCAGTACCTCGCCAAAGGCCGGCCCGTGCTCGTTGAGGGCCGGCTCCAGATGGACGAGTGGAAAAACCAGCAGGGCGAGAAGCGTAGCAAGCTGCGCGTCCGCGCGGACACCGTCAAGTTCCTGGGCTCGCCCCAGAAACGCGACGAGGCCCCGCAGGGCGGCGCGCCTGCCGCCCAGCCCGCGCCACACGCGGCCGCCCCGGCCCAGCCGGGCGGAGCGGGCGGCGACCTCGCCGCCGATGAAGAGCACCTGCCGTTCTAAAACAACCGAGAGCTGAACAAGAGGAGTCACGTTTATGGCCATCCAGAGAAAACCGAGACCGGACCGGGAAAGCCGCGATAACGGCCCCGCCCGCAAACGTATGCCCGCACTCGACCCCAACACCCTCATCGATATCAACGATGTGGAGATGTTGCGCCGTTTCGTCACCGAGTACGGCAAAATCCTGCCGGCGCGCATCACGGGCGTCACCGCTGCCCAGCAGCGGCAGATCAAGCAGGGCGTGCGGCGCGCCCGTAACATGGGCCTGCTCGCCTAAGCCCAGAGAGGAATCGGTACCATCATGTCTACAGAAGTCCTGTTGTTGTCGGATATCGAGACGCTCGGCAAGGCCGGGGATGTTGTGAAAGTCGCGGACGGCTACGCCCGCAACTACCTGCTCCCCAAAGACCTCGCCGCGCCCGTCTCCACGCACGCCCTGCGCCGCCTTGAGAAGCTGCGCAAGGAGCGCGAGGAGCTGTCGCGCATCCAAATGGCCGAGGCCAAGGAGAAATCCAAGAAGCTGGCCGACGCGTCGATCACCATCCGCGCCAAGACCGTCGACGGCACACGCCTGTACGGCTCGGTGCAGGCCGCCGACGTCGCCGCCGCGATCGAGAAGGACCTCAAGGTCGCCCTCGACAAGGCCCAGGTCGCCCTGCCGGAACCGCTCAAGGAGACCGGCACCTTCGATGTGGCCGTCCGGCTGCACGCCGACGTGACCGCCACCGTCAAGGTGTGGATCGTCGAAGGCTAACGCCTGAGGGAAGAGGGCTCGGGGGAGGGTCGCGTCAGGCGGCCCCGCCCCCCCGCCCTCTTCCCCTTTTTTTCTTTCTCCCTACTACGGCCCCCACCTATGGCGCGCCCCTCCCCAGCATCGCCCGCGGCCTCGCTCCGTACGCCCCCGCACAGCCCGGAAGCCGAACGCGGCGTCCTCGGCTCCGTCTTGCTGGACGTCGGCCATGACAACCGCGTCATCGACCTGTGCACGGAGAATGGCATCACCGAGGAGGCCTTCTTCTCGCCCGCCAACCGGCTGCTCTTCGAGACCCTCGTCGAGATGTCCCGGGCAGGCACCGTCATCGACCCCCTCACCCTCAACGAGCGCCTGCGCGTCCTCGGCCGCCTCGACGACATCGGCGGCACCGCCTATATCCAGTCGCTCATCGACGAGACGCCCACCGCCGCCCACGCCGAGTACTACATCAACATCGTGCGGCAGAAACACCTGCTGCGCGCCGTCATCGCCTGCTCCCGCGACGCCGAACGCCGCTGCTTCGACGAGGCCGTCAGCGCCGACCTGATCCTCGGCGAGGTCGAGCAGAAGTTCCTCGGTATCGCCGACCGCCGCGACGGCACCGGCCTCACCTGGCCCCAGGCCATCGGCAACACCATGGGGCACATCGAGCGCCTCTTCTCGCTCGGCCCCGGCGCCGTCTCCGGCCTGCCCACCGGCTTCGCCAACCTCGACCGCAAACTCAAGGGCCTGCGCAACGGCGAGATGATCGTCCTGGCCGCACGCCCCTCCATGGGCAAGACCTCGCTCGCGATGAACATCGCCGAGTGCGTCGCCCGCGGCGCCGATATCTACAACCGCCCCATGAAGGGCGACCACGCCCGGCCCCACCCCGTCGCCATCTTCTCCCTGGAGATGTCGACCGAATCCCTCGCCATGCGCATGCTCTGCGGCCGGGCCGGCGTGCCCGGCTTCCAGATCGACCAGGGCATCCTCAACCCCAAGCGGGTCCATCAGGAACTCACCCGCGCCGCCTCGGAACTCGCCAAGGTGCCCCTCTACGTGGACGACACCGGCGGCCTCGACGTCATGGACATGCGCGCCCGCGCCCGCCGCATGAAGAAACGCCACAAGATCGAGCTGATCGTCATCGACTACCTCCAGCTCTGTAACTGCCGCGAGTTCGCCAAGCAGGGCCGCCAGATCGAGACCTCGCAGATCTCGGGCCAGATCAAAGCCATGGCCAAGGAGCTGAACCTGCCGGTCATCGTCCTCAGCCAGCTCAGCCGCGCCACCGTGCAGCGCAGCGACAAGGAGGAGAAGCCCAAGCTCTCCGACCTGCGCGACTCCGGCGCCATCGAGCAGGACGCCGACGTGGCCCTCCTGCTGCGCCGCCCCTGCAAGGCGCACGGCTCAGAGGAGTTCGACGACAAGACCCTCGCCATCGTCGATGTGGCCAAGCACCGCAACGGGCCCACCGGCGAGGTGCGCCTCGATTTCGACGACGCCCTCACCCGCTTCGGCGACCGCGCGGACCGCGGCGGCGACGCCGACGGCCTGCGCCCGGACGACACGCCCCACGCCCCCGACGAACTCTCCGGCCCCTGACCCCTCGCTACGCCTCCTGCCGCCGCCTCTTGGCGCCTTTGAGCTTCTGGGCCGGCTTCTGCCGCTCCACGCCCGGCAGCGTCAGCCCGGGCATCTCAACCTGCGGCGCGGACTTGAGCTGCGCGGCCGCGCCCGACACGTTCTCCCACAGCACCTTGTCGCCGTCGAACGCGGCGGCGTACTCCGCCCCGTTCACGTTCGAGCTGCGCGCCGACACCGCGCCGGAGGTCTGACCGCTGAACACCTCCGCTCCCTTGTAGGTGACGGTGGTCTGGCCGTTGACGCACCTCACGCTGACGCCGGCCCCGGCGGCGCCGCCCGCCAGCGAAGCGCCCGCCGCCCCCGGTGCGGCCGCCTCACCTGCCGCGCCCTTCACCTGTTTCTCGCGCGCGTGGGCCAAGCCCGCCCCGCACGACCAGACCGCCGCCGCCACCACCAGCCCTAAGCCGACCCCTCGGACCCTCTTCATACCCGCCCCTCCTGTGTTCCTCACTTGACCTCTCCCGGCTGCCCCTGGCCAGCGGCCTTGAGCGCCTCCTCCACCATCCGCGTCAGATTCGTGTCGTCCAGCTTCAGCCCCTTCAGGACACCCTGCAGGTCACCCGCCGCGCCATCCCCCCCGAACGTGATAACCCGCGCGCCCACCGACCCGCCGCCCGCGTTACCGAAGCTCCAGTTGGTCGCGAAATGGAACGTCCTGCGCGAACCGTGCTCAAGCTTGCCCGCCTCACGCAACAGCGTGCCGAGATCGATATCCATGTCACCGAGGCTGATCACCTGCTGCCCGGCCTCGCCCGCCTCCTCGCGCTCGCCCAGCACGGCCTTCGCCGTCGCTTTCTTGCCCTTGCGCAAATAGGTCAGCCCGACCTTGTCGCCCGCCTGCCGGGCCCGCACCAGATTCCGCAACTGGTCGGGATCCATCAGAAGCTGCTCCTCAAACTTGACGAGGATGTCGTGCTTCTCCAGCCCCGCCTTCGCCGCCGGGCTCTCCGGCGCCACCCCGAACACCGTCAGGCCGACCCCCGGATCGAGCGCGAGCTGCGCGCGCACCTCGTCGGAGGCCGCCTCGGTCGTCACGCCCAGCCATGTCGCTTTCATGACCTCGCCCGCCCCCGCCGCAGCCTGCGCCCCCGCGCCGCTCCCGAACACCTGCACGCTGGGCTCCCCGTCCAGCCCGACCGTCTTCACGATCACCGTCGTGCTCACGTTCGTCGAGCACGTGATCTTCACCTGCGGGTCGGCCGCCAGCGCCACACCCGCCACAACCGCCAGAAACCCGCCACCGAAACCGCTTCTCCCACCGCTCATGACCGTCTCCCTCCCTGATTGTTCACTGACTCTTCATCGCCACCAGCAGGAGCTGCTGCCGCGGCTCAAGTACCCTGACCTGTGCCGCCTGCCGCGCGCCGCTCAAGACCGTCTCATCGACCGCCACGCACCGCACCACCCGGTAGGCGCGCCCGTCGTCCGCATACCAGACGCCCGCATCCCGCGCGTCCACGACCTGCCCGCGCGTCGTGCGGGACGTGACCGCCGCCGCCGCGCAGCCTTCATACGGCACGGCCGCCACACCGCCGCCACGCCACAGGAAATGCCCGGCAAGCGCAATAGCGGCCGCCGCCGCTGCCGCCAAGGCCGACAGCGCCAGCCGCGCCGGCCGCCAGCCCGCCGCCGCCCCCTCCGGGATCGCGCGCAGCCGCGCCATCACCTCGGCCGGAACCGCCGCCGGCCTCAGCCGGCTCAGCCGCGCCTCCAGCGCGCCCCACTCCTCATCCCCACCGTTCACTCCCGTGCCTCCCCCAGCGCGCGCCGCAAAGCCTCCAGCGCGTACCGGTAACGTGACGCCGCCGTGTTCGGCGACACCTCCAAGACCTCGCCGATCTCCTTAAACGTAAGCCCGCCCCAGACCTTCAGCGTCAGCACCTCCCGCTGTTCGCCCGGGAGCGTCGCCACGCACGCCAGCGCCCGCTCCTCAGCGTCCCGGCCGCCCTCCTGCTCCGGCTCGAACCAGGCCGGCTCGAACGCCGCCGCCCGCCCCTCGCGCGCACTGCGCCGGTCCGCGCTGCGCGCCCGGTCGATCGCCCGCCGCCGGACCGTGCGGTACACCAGCGCCAACGGCGGCGGGCC
>JAKJGY010000302.1 GCA_022704145.1 Verrucomicrobiota bacterium | reverse complement strand
TGTACAACACCGGCGCCGAGACCGTCAACCTGACCGGCTGGTCGCTGACCGACGACGCCGAGAAGCCGCGCAAATGGTATTTCCCGGCGGGCAGCAGCATCCCGGCGGGAGGCTATCTGATCGTGATGGCCACCGGCTTCAACATCGGCCCGCCCGACGGCGCGACCTACCTGCACACCAATTTCAAGCTCGGCAAAGAGGGCGAGTATGTCGGCCTGGTCGACGCCGTCGGCGCGGTGGCCAGCGCAATCGCGCCGGCTTATCCCCGGCAGCACGCATTCTATGTTTATGCCCGGACCCCTTCGGGCGCCTACGTGTACGGCGACACCGCCACGCCCGGCGCGGCGAATGCCGGCGCGACCTTCTCGGCCCTCACCCCGCCGCCGGTCTTCAGCCACCTCGGCGGATTCCACGCAGCCTCGTTCCCGCTGCAGCTCGCCTCGCCCGATCCGGCGGCCGTCATCCGTTACACCACCGACGGCCGGGTTCCCAGCGAAACGGTCGGCACCGGCTACAGCGCGCCGATCACGCTGACCGCCGCGACCACCGTTCGCGCCCGTTGCTTCAAAAACGGCGAGATCCCTTCCGACACCGTCACGCACACGTTTCTCATCGCGCAGTCCACGGCACGCCAGACCTTGCCGACGCTCTGCTTCTCCGGAGACCCCGTGCTGACTTTCTACGGGCCCAATGCGAGCGGCGGCCCGGCCAACGGCGAGGGGATCATGGCCATCAAGGGCGGCAGCTACGTGAGCGACCTATGGAACAACCTCGGCGACATGAACGCCTTCAACATGCCGATGCAGAACGGTCGGCACTCCGAACGTCCGGCTGGCTTCGAGTACTACCCGGTCAGCGGCGTGGCGCTGCGCACTGAGGTCGGGCTGCGCATCTCCGGCAGCGGCCACGCCCGGCCGCGCTACAAACTGACCGCGGCCCCCGCTGTGAAATTTCCGCCGACCCAGTTCGTCAACAAACCCTCGTTTAACTACTACTTCCGCGGAGAGCTGGGTGAGTCGCCCCAGAACTACGCCTTCTTCCCGGAGAGCCGCGTGACGCTGTTCGAGGACATGCGCCTGCGCGCCGGAAAAAACGACATCTCCAATCCGTTCATCAGGGACGAACTGATGCGGCGCATCTTCATCGGAACCGGCCAGAAGGGCTCGCGCGGCACCTTTGTCTCGCTCTACATTAACGGCGTGTGGAAGGGCTACTACAACCTCTGCGAGCATCTGCGCGAAGCCTTCATGCAGCAGCAGCACGGCAGCGCCGCGCTCTGGGACGTGGTGCAGGTGGGCGCTTTCGCCAGCGGCGACTCGATCCACTGGAACACCACCATCACGTTCCTGCGCACCCACGACCTGACGGTGCCCGCCACCTATGCCGCAGCCCAGGAGTACGTGGATGTCGACAACATCGCCGACTACGTGCTGTGCAACGCCTACGCGGCCATGTGGGACTGGCCCAACAACAACTGGGTGGCGGCGCGCGAGCGCGCCCCGCAAGGCCGCTGGCGCTTCTACATGTGGGACGCCGAGGGATGTTTCGGCGCCGACAGCCGCAACCCCGCCACCTACGACAGCTTCATCGGCGACCGCGACGGCGATGGCGTCGGCAGTGATACGGGAACCGTGCGCATCGACATCGGCGACGCCGCCGCAACCGCAGCCAACGCGCCGAAAGACATCCGCACGTTCTACACGCGGCTGCGCTCGTCGCCCGAGTTCCGCCTGCGCTTCGCCGACCGCGCGCAGAAACATCTTTTCCACGGCGGCTGTCTCACGCGCGAGAGCATGCAGGCGACTTACACGATGTTGCGTGACTTGATCAACCCCATCATGCGAGAGACCATAGGGTCTTACATGAATGAGTCGTTTTACAACGCCTGGATCGTTCCCGACACGCGCCGCAACACCTTCTTCGCCCAGCTCGTGCGGCACGGGCTCTGGCCCGCCACACTCGCGCCGGAATTCAGCCAGCACGGCGGCGAGGTCGCGACCAACACTTGGATCGCGATCTCAAACCCCAACGGCGGCGGCACCGTGTACTGGACCGCCAACGGCGCCGATCCGCGCGCCCTGGGCGGCGCCCCGGCCGGCACGCCCTACGCCGGCCCCATGCAGTTCCCGGCCACCGCGACGCTCAAAGCGCGCGTGCTCAGCGCGGGCGGCGAGTGGAGCCCGCTGCAGGAGGCGGTCTTCACCGTGCCGCTGCGCGTGCCGTTTTTCGTGCCGCCGGGCAACGCCGACTGGACCGTCGCCGATAACTGGAGCACTTTCCCGCAGCCTTATCCCGACGGCGTCGGAGCCGAAGCCCTGATCCCGCCCCCCACAACCGCCAACCGCGAAGCCAACCTGCGGGCGCCGGTCACCGTCGGCGGTCTGACCCTCGAGCTGGGCAGCTCGCCATACCGCAACAAGATCAGCGACAGCGGTACCACCAATGTGCTGACCTTCATGACCACTAACGCCGCCGCCCACATCACCGTCTCCGGCAGCGGCGACGGCTACGGCGAACTGGAGATCACCGCCGGCGTAGTGCTCGGCACCAACCTGACGGTCACCGTCGCCGCGCCGACCGGCAACGCCCTCTACGGCGCGCTGCGCCTGAAAGAGGCGTGGAGCGGCCCCGGCGGATTGACGAAAGAGGGCGTCGGACGGGCCGCATTCACCGGCGACGGCAAAACCTACGCCGGCCCCACCGTGGTCAATCAGGGCGTGCTGCAAATCACGGCAAACGCCACGCCCGAGCGGAGCGCGGTGACGGTCAACGCCGGCGGACAGATCCGCCTCGCTTCGGCCAGCACCGCCGGCGAACCGCGCGTTTATAACTTCGGCGGCGACCTCATGCTCAACAGCCGCGGGCGCGGCGGCGACCTGCCCGCCGTCCCGGGCCTCGGCATCGAAGGCGGCCTGCGGTTTGAGCCGGAGTCGAACGACAGCGCGGCGCTGGTCACCAACCGCCTCGTGATCGCCGGCCCGTCGGCGCTGCACGTCGAGAACGCCCGCAACACGCTGCACCTCACCGGCGCCGTGCTCGGTCCGCACAGCTTCGTCAAGACCGGCGGCGGCAACCTGATCCTCTATGCCAACCACCGTGACTACTATCAGCCCGCGTGCGTCAGCAACGGCACCCTGACCGTGCACGGCCGCCTCATCTCGCCGCTGGAGGTCGCCGCGGGCGCCACCCTCACGGGAACCGGGCGAGTGGGGCCGTTGCGCGGGGCCGGCACCGTCGCTTTGGACAAAACGGTCCTGACCGCGCCC
>JAKJGY010000006.1 GCA_022704145.1 Verrucomicrobiota bacterium | reverse complement strand
GCCTCCGCCCCCTCCGCGCACGACACGCTCAGCGACACGCCGTTCCAACGCCCCGCCCCGCTGTTGTCGGGCGCGCCGTCCATCCACGCCAGATGCAGATCCGCGCCGTGCAGGAAGATATTCGCCGGCCGCTGCCCGAACCAGGTCAGGCCGGAGAGCCGCAACGCCAGCCCCGCGGCGTCCGACACCCGCACCTCGCACGGCAGACGCGCCGGATCGGCCGCCTTCGCCGTCTGCGCCGCACGCGCCTTGCCGTCGCCCCGCAAACCGGCGAGAAACTCGCCGCCCGCGTCGCTGAACGCCACGCGCTCCGCCCCCTCCACGTTCGTCAGAAAGGAGAGGAACGCGTACTTTGCGGCCGTCACCGTCTCCGCGTTGAACGCGCAGGTGCGCCGGAAAGCCGGCCCGTCGCCGAACAGGTACGCGCTGTAGAAGCGGATCGGATGCGCCATCTTGTCAAAACGGTAGAAGCCCCGCAGCTCGCCGCAGAAACTCAGCCGGACACCTTCCGCGCAGCGTTCGATCCGCGCCGTGGCCTCCACGTCGTCCTCCTGCGAGCAGTCCTTGTCGCCCTCGAAACCCCTGTCGGTATAGAGCTTCGACCGCCGCACCACCGGCTTCCAGGCCTCCCCCTCCCGCCGCCACAGCCCCGCCAGCGCGCCGCTGCGCCCGACCCGCGCGCGGTAGTGCGCGTTCTCGAACTGCCAGCCGCCGCCGACCGCCGTGAGCCGCGCGTCGCCCGTACCGGCCGCCGGCGCCGCGCCGCGCTCGTCCGTCCGGATCGTGAAGCGCACCTCGTCCACGCCCGCCTCGGCCTCGCGCCACGTGATCAGAACCTTGAGCCCATGGTCGTCGCCGACCCGGTCGAGCAGTTGCACGGAAGCGGGCAGACGCTCCGGGTCGAACGCGAACGACACGCGCCGACCGCCGACCTCGGCCCCGACCCGCGCGTGCGCCGCGTCCAGCCCGAACGGGTGCAGCCGCGAGTCCCACAGCGCCGCCCCGCCCTGCGGCAGCCGGTAGATCGAGCCGACCACGCCGTCGCACCCCGGATGACGCACGCGGAACGGGCTCTCGAACCTTCCCTCCGCCGTCGCCGCGAACCAGCGTTCCGCCGCCGGCAGGCTGAGCACCAGCGCAGCGCCCTCCGGCGCGCGACCTTCCCAGGCTGCGCTCGCCGCGGCACCGTCCTGTATTCGGGTGTAGCGGACCGCCAAGCTCTGCGCACCGAACGCCTGCTTCAACTCGATCTGCTCCGATGCGAACGACTGGCTCGTTGCCCCTTTGCGCGTCACCGCAGACTCCGGCAGCACAATATCCGATCCTTCGATAACGGTGAGCCCGCCCAGCTCAAGGCGGGTCGCGAACGGGTTGCCTCCGCGATCACCGGCCAACAGAGAGCCCCCTTCAAACTCTAATCGTTTGGGCTCGCCCTCGCCGCCGATCACGCCGACCCTTTCGTCTTGAGTCAGGCGGTCGAGCCACCTGCTCATCGCGGAGGGCCGCGTGGGTGCCGCCGACGGCGTTGCGGCGAGTACGCCCGCCGTGCGCGCAGGCTTCAGTTCCGGCAGCGCCCGCCCCCCGAACCGTAGCACCGTGTAGCCGAACGGCGCGAGCGTGACCTCCAGGCGCCCGTCGCGCGCCGTCACCTTCGCGCCGGTCATCAGGTCGCGCGCCCACGACGCCCCGCGCAACGCCGCGGCGGGCGCGGAGACCGCGCCGGCCACCGGCCGCCCGCTCAGGTTCACGAGCACCACCGACGCGCTCGCGGCGTTGGTGCGCAGGCAGGCGAACACGCCGTCAGGCGCGGTCACGCTGAGGTAGTCCGCCGCGCCGTCGTTCAGCTCGGGCACCTGGCTGCGCACGTGGAAGATGCGGCGGTAGGCTTCGTAGTGGCCGTCCTCCATCTCGTGGTAGACCATGGGGATGCCGTGGATCCACGAGGTCAGCGCCACCAGCGCGCGCTGCGCGTCCGCGCCGTACCAGAGCCCGCTGCGCAGGCTGTCGTGGCTCTCGACGTGGCGCATGCGCACGAGGTCGGGGATCTCCGCGCACTGCTGCTCGTGGAGCCAGCGCCTCAGGCGCGGCACGAACTCCTCGGCGGGCAGTTTGCGGAAGTCGTGCAAGACGCTGTAGCAGAGGTCGAAGTCGTAGGTCGAGTCGCTCACCGCGCCGTGGATGCTGGACCCGACCTCCGCCAGGTTGGCGCCGTCGGGCCGGAGCGTCTTGACGGCGGCGCGCAGCGCGCGCTGCATGGCGAGGCCGCCCTGGGCCTGCGCGTGGCTGGCGCGCGCGTAGGGGATCGCGGGGTTCCAGTTCGGGATCTTACTGCCGCCGCAGGCGTCGATACGGAAGCCGTCGAGGCCGTACTCGCGCGTGTAGAAGGAGACGACACCGCTCATGTAGTCGATCCAGGTCGGCCAGTTGAAGTCGAAGCACCAGTAGTGGAGCGTGGAGCCGTCCTCGTTCTGGGCGAGCCACTCGGGGTGCTCCTTGGCGCGCGGATACTCGTTGCAGCCGCCGTGCGGCACGCAGTCCTGCCACACGCGCATTCCCAGCGCGCGGGCCTGGGCGGTCAGCGCCTTGTAGTCTTCAGGCGAACCGAGCCCCTCCTGCAGCTTGTAGTAGTCGCGCGGCCAGTAGATCGACTTGTCCTCCAGCGGCATCAGCCAGAGCGCGTTACAGCCGAGGCCCCGGATGTGCGGCAGCAGCGCCGTCGCGGCCTGGAACCCGCCGAGATCCTGGCACTGCGAGCCGATCGTGCCGCCCGGGTGGAAGGAGTAGAGGATGACGCGCTTGAGCCACGCGGGGCGGTCGGCGGGCGGCACCTGGCCGACCTGTCGGAACCATTCGCCCATGCGCACGAGGGCGGTCTCGGCATCATTCGGCTGTAGCCACAGCCAGGCGTCGCCGACTTTCTGCGGCTCGCCTTTGCGCATGTGGCCCTGCGCGTGGAACGCCTGTGTCACACGGATGCGCCCCGCCTCCTCCTGCGCGCTGGCGCTGCCGCGGTCGGCGTACGGCACCAGCTCGTCATGCGTCCAGACCGCCGACCAGCCGCCGCCGGTCTCGGCGATGATCGGATACGGGCTCCGGCCGCTGCCGACCCTGCGGCCCGGCACCAGCGCGGCGGTGACCGTGCGGCGCGGCGGGTACTGCGCGGGCGCGAAGTAGCTCCCGCCGGGCCCGAGCGGCAGCTCGCCGCCCTGGAACCAGAAGGCTTTGAGCTTGGCGTCCCTCTGGCCGTTCCACGTGATCTCAAACCAGCGCCTGACCCGGCGCGGCTCGGGAAAGAGCTGGACATAGGCGTCGAGCGACCACTCCCCCACGCGCATCCGGCTGCAAACCGTGTCCGACGCGACGCGCGTGACCCCGAGCCCCTCGATCTGGGCTCCGCCGCCCGTCACCCAGCCCTCATCCTGCTTGAGGTCGAAAAACTGCCGCGTCGCCGCCGCCTCGACCACGGCACGGCCGTCACAGAGCACCTCGCAGGCCCAGCCGGTCTGCGGGTCAAGCCGTACCGCCAGCCGCTCGTTGCCGAACACCTGGCCCTGCGGCGTCTCGCTGAGCGTTAGCTCCTGCGCCGCAAGCCCTGAAGCGACAACGCACACCCACGCGCACACGACGGCGCCGGCCTGGATTCTCATACGGCCCCCTTTTTTCCCTCGAAAAACAAAGACACGCCGGCGCGCACCGGGGCGCAACGGCGTGTCGCGTCGCGCGGCCTTCCGCGCCGCCCGCGCCTACCAGTTGGTGGCGGTCAGCTCAAAGTGGGCTTTCGGGTGCGCGCATGCCGGGCACGCGTCAGGCGCGTCCGTGCCGACGTGCAGATAGCCGCAGTTGCGGCAGCGCCAGACGGTCTGCGGATCCTCACGCTTGAAGACCACGCCTTTCAGGATATTCGACGCCAGCGCGCGGTAACGCTCGCCATGGAACTTCTCGGCCACCGCGATACTCTCCATCACCTTCGCGATCTCCTCGAAGCCCTCCTCGCGCGCCACCCGGGCGAAGGTCGGGTACATGGTCTGCCACTCGTACTCCTCACCCTCGGCCGCATGCGCCAGATTGTCCGCCGTCTTGCCGATCACGCCCGCAGGCAGCGTCGCGCACACCTCGACCTCCCCGCCCTCGAGGAACTTAAAGAGCCGCTTGGCGTGCTCCTTCTCCTGATTCGCAGTCTCCTCGAAAATCGACTCGATCTGGACGAAGCCCTCCTTCTTGGCCTGCGCCGCCCAGTACGTATACTTGTTCCGCGCGACCGACTCGCCGACGAACGCCGTCAGCACATTCTTCTCTGTCCGTGACCCCTTGATCGATGCCATAATCCACCTCCGTTTGTTCGCTGATCCCCGACAACATCACACTCCAGACCTGCGCCAAGACGATCCCGCAACCGCCGCGCGCAGCAACCCCGCGCGCGGCCCGTCCGCCGGGCTTACGCCTCCAACGCCCACCCCTTCTCATACTCCCGCGACCAGAAGGCCGCACCCGCGCTCCCCGGAGCCAGCGCGCCGGTGGCAGGGTCGACACGCACCGTCTCGCCCGTACGCTGGGCGATATTGGCGAGGTGGGTCAGCAGCGTGCTCGCATGGGCCACGTCCGCAGGGGCAGGCGTCTTCGTGTCCCGGGCCTGGACACAGGCCACCCAGTTCGAGAGATGCGCCGCATCCAGTTGGGAGGTCGGATTCGTCCGGTTGGTCGGGTCAGCCGAGTCGTCCTTATCGTTCCACTCCTTGACCTTCTTGCCCGCCTTATCGAAGAGCGTGCAGACATTGTCGGGCGTAAACAGAATCGCGCCCTTCAGCCCGTAGACCATCGCCCCCGTACCTTTATCCGCATAAGGCTGCGCGCGCGTTGAGGACATCCCCTCCCACGTCATGAACCGGTTGCCGGGAAACTCGAACGTCGCCTGCTGGGTGTCAAACCACTGCCAGTCGTCGTCGGAATGGAACAGGCGCCCGCCGCCGCTGGTCACACGCGTGGGGAAGGTCACGTCCAGCGCCCAGCGCGCCACGTCCACATAGTGCGTCGCGTTGTTGCCGCACTCCCCCGTACCCCAGTGATAGAACCAGTGCCAGTTGTAGTGAACCACATTGTCCTGATAGGGACGGCGCGGCGCAGGCCCCTGCCACAAATCCCAGTCCAGCCAGTCGGGCGGCGGCAGCGCCTGGCCCTTGCCGATCGGCTCGCGCATGTTGGCGTACCAGGTGCGGGCGAAACGCGGCTCGCCGATGATCCCCGCCCGGATCTCCTGGATCGCCCGCTGGTAGACGGCCGACGAGCGGCGCTGGCTGCCCATCTGGAACACCATACCCGTCTGTTGCGCGGCCCGCACCAGGATCTCCCCTTCGCGCGGATTATGGGAGACCGGCTTCTCGACATAGATCGCCTTCCCGGCCCGCATCGTCATCAGCGCCGCCGGGGCATGCCAATGGTCCGGCGCGGCGCAGATCACGCCGTCCACCGTCCGGTCCTCCAGCACCTGGCGCAAATCGGCCGTCTTCTTCGGCTCCCGCTGCGTCCGCTTGAGAATCTCGGCCGCCGCCGCCTCGCGGGCCCGCGCGTCCACGTCACAGACCGTCACCACCTCCACCCCGGGCAGCGCCGCCACCGAACGCATCAGCGCGAACCCCCGCCCTTTCTCGTGACACCCCATCACCGCCACGCGCAGCGTATTGGACGGCGCCCCCTGTCCGAACAGCGCCTGCCGCCCCCCCAGCACCGTCAGGCCGGCCGCTGTGGAAACCCGCATGAACCCTCGCCGATTGACGCGCATCGTGACCTCCCTTATCCCGCTTCCGCCCGGCTGCCCGCGGGCCCGGCACCCCGCCGGCGCAGCGCGGCCAAGCTCAACCCTCTTACCCGCACAACACCCGCCCGCTAATCGCCCGCTTGAGCGTAAGCGGATCCGAATACCCCACGCCGCTGTCGGCCGGCAGGCCGAACGCGAGCCGCGTCAGCCGGACCCCGTACGGTTTGAGCAGCTCGCCGATATACCCCGCCGTGGCGTCGCCCTCCATGTCCGTGCTCAGCGCCAGCAGCACCTCCCGCACGCTCCCCCGCGCGACCCGCTCCGCCAACGCCCCGAGGCGCAGCTCGTCCGGCCCCGCCTGGCGCGCCGGCGACAGCTTCCCCATCAGGGCGTGATAGCGCCCGTTGAAGCCGCCGGAACGCTCGATCGGGAAGATGTCAGACGGCTCCTCCACCACACAGAGGACCCCATCATCGCGCGCCGCGTCCGTACAGAGCGCGCAGGGCGTCCGCCCCCGCGAGGTGAAGCCGCCGCAGACCTGACAACAGCAGACCTCGGCGCGCGCCTCCTGCAAAGCGGCCACCAGCACATCGAGCAAAGCCTCCGGCCTGCGAACCAGAGCCAAGGCCGCACGCTCCGCCGACCGCCGCCCCAGACCCGGCAGCCGCGATAACGCACGGATCAGATTGTCGACCGGCGCGACCATGCGGCATCACCCCCCGAGCATATCCCCCATCCCGGAGCCCTGCATCATCTTGGCCATCGCCTCCTGCGTCTTCCGCTTGACGTCCTTGAGCGCGCCGTTCACCACCGTGGTCAGCATCGTCTCAAAGCGCTCGGGCTTGCCCCCCACGACCTCCTGCAACGCCGCGGGCGAGACCTTGATCGACAGCACCGTGAAGTCGCCTCGCACCACGCAGGACACCCCGCCGTTCGCATACTCGCTGGTCAGCCGCTCGATCTCCGCCTGGATACGCTTGGCCTCCTTACGCATCTGCATCGCCTGCTTCACCTGATCAAACATGCCCATCGTGTGTACTCCTTAAAAACGTTGTCCGCCTGCGTCGGCCGTAATGACCGCTCCGCAACAGGAGAACTGTAATACAAAGCGCGCCAGCCCCTCAAGCCCGTTTGCGGACTTTCTGAAGCGCCAGCGCATACAGTTCGTGCACTTCGACAATGCGCAACGCGTACGCGCAACCCAGATACACGCACCCGAACACCGAAGCCGAACAGCCCAGCTTGACCACATCCCCCATTCTTCCGGACAGCCCCGGCAGACCGGTCAGGAACCGCAGCAGGAGCCAGCCCGCCACCGACGCCGCCACCGACGCCAGCGTCACGCGCGCCAAGAACACGGCCATCTCCTTAAACGGGAAGACCGGCGCGTTCTTCTTCAGCATCTCGACCAGCGTCACACACTTCAGCATCCGCGCCAAGGTCACCCCGCCTGCGATCACCGCCAGGAGCAGCAGGTCGTGCGACCCGCAGAGCTTCAGACCCAGCCAACTGACGCCCATGCTGAACGCCGAAAAGAGCACGCCGATCACCGTGACGGAGACCATTCGCCGGTTGGCAAAGAACGCCTGCATCACCAGCATCTCGATCGCCGCAGCAGGCAGCATGAAGGTGTAGAACGAGAGCGACACAGCCGTCCGCCTGACCGCATCCGCATCAAAATAGCCACCCTTGAACAACAGGGCCGTCAGCGGGACCGCCGCCATCGCCACAAATAGCGCGAACGGGACGAACACCGACAGCAGCATGCGGCCAAAGCGCGTCACCAGCCGCCCCAGACGCTCATGGTCCTTCTGATCCACCAGCTCGCAGAAATAGGGAAACACCGCGATCGACAAGGTATATGGCACCAGGAAGAGCAGGGTGCTCTGCAGCTTCTTGCCGATCGAGTTCGCCTGCATCAGCCCGGACTCGTCAAGCGCGCTCAGCACGTAGACGTTGTTATAGACGTCGCGGATCTTGGCGAAGATGATCCCCGCCAACAGCGGCAACATCAGCCAGGCCATCCGCCTGACGGCCGGATGCGAGAAGGAGAGGGCCGGACGGAACAGCCGGAGCTTGTCGCGCAACCCGCAGAGGTGCGTCAGCACCTTACAGGCCGCGCCAGCCACCAGGCCCCACATCAGCCACTGAGCCCCGTCGGCGTGAAACAACACACCCATTGCCAGGAGCAGGACCGCGCAGAACTTCCACACCGCATCACCGAAGGCCGCCAGAAAGAACCGCTTATAGCCGTTCAGCAGCACATACGTGGTCGAGCCGAGCGACAGGCCGATGAGCGCGGGCGCCATCGCCCGCACGCTCCGCACCGCCAGCTCATACTTCTCAGGCGAGCTGTTTGCGCCCCAGACGCTCATCAGCTCGACCATCGCCTGCGGCGCGCAGAACAGGACAGCCGCGACCCCTGCCAGCACCGCGAACTGAACCGTCAGGATGGTGTTGGCAAACGACCACGCGTCCTTTTCCGAACCTGTGTCCAACTGGCGCATGAAGACCGGCAGGAACGAGGGGCCCAACGACTCCTCACCGATCAGAAACAGCATGTAGATGCCGTTCTCGAACGCGAAGGCATAAACCGCATCATAGGTCGCGATGGGCAGGAACGCCACCATCGCCTTCGCCTGAATCAGACCGGCGAGCTTAAACAGCACATGCGCGATCAGCACGAACGCGCTGGCCTTGAAGATGTGCTTCTCCAGACTGGTCTTATGCTCTCCCATACGCCCCCCCCAGGACATGCGGTCTCGCGTCGTCCCCCCCCCGCCGTGCCGCCGCCCCCGCAGCGACACTCCGGACGCCGACCGACTCAGTCCATCATCTGCATGTCGCACAGCTTACGATAGCAGCCTCCCGCCGCAAAAAGCTCGCCATGCGTGCCACGCTCGATGATCGCCCCCTTATCCAGCACCAGGATCAGATCCGCCTTACGGATCGTGCTGAGACGGTGGGCGATCGCAAAGGTCGTCCGATTCGCCATAAGCTTGTTGATCGCGTCCTGCACCAACCGCTCGGTCACTGTGTCCAGCGCACTCGTCGCCTCGTCAAGGATCAGGATCGGCGGGTTCTTGAGGATCGCGCGGGCGATCGCCACGCGCTGCCGCTCGCCGCCGCTTAACGCAAACCCCTTCTCGCCGACAACACGCTCGTACCCCTCCGGCTGCGCTATGATGAACTCGTGCGCGTTGGCCAGCTTGGCGGCGGCCACCACCTCCTCGTGCGTCGCCTCCGGCGAGCCATACGCGATGTTGCTGGTGATCGTGTCGTTAAACAGCACCGTCTCCTGCGTCACCACGCCGATCAGCTTGCGCAGATCCGCGACCTCCAACTGCCGCAAATCCACACCGTCCATGGTCACGGCGCCGCTCAGCGGGTCATAGAAACGCGCCAGCAGATTGGCCAAGGTCGTCTTGCCCGACCCGGTGCCCCCAACCACCGCGACCAGCGAGCCGCGCGGAATGTCGAACGTCACATTCCGGATCGTCAGCTCCCCCGCCCCCTGCCCCTGATAACTGAAGCACACGTCATCGAAACGGACACGGTCGGCAAACGCCTCCTTGCGTACCGGTGCCTCCGCTTCCGGCAAGCTCAAGTCCAGATCGAGCAGCGAATAGATGCGGGCCAACGCCGCCCGTCCGCGCTCAATCTGCGCCTGCACCTTCCCGAGCTGTTTCACCGGACGGTACGCCACCAGGAACGGAACCAGCAGCGGGGCGATCTCATGCACCGCGACCTTACGCATGAAACAGTACGCGACGAATATGAAGATCAGCAGGATGCCCGTACCCTCCACCGCAGGCGTGATCAGCAGCTCCAGACGGATCGCCCGCAACACGCTCTTGATGTAGGTCTGGTTCACCTGCCGGTACTTCTCAATCTCGAACGCTTCGGTGTGATAGGCCTTGACGACCCGGATACAGGTCAGGTTCTCGTGCATCTTAGACGAGATAAAGGCGATGCGGTGTAACGCCTTGCGCGACCATTTACGGACCATCGAGCCGATCACCGCCATCGGAACGATGAACAGCGGGAAGCCGAACAGCACGAGGACAAGCGTCTCGATCATGTCGTTCTGGATCGCAAAATAGATCACGAAACCGAAGGACACCAGAATCTCAAAGGGGGCGCGGCAGAGGTCAGCCAGCGTATGGGCGATCACATGGTCGATCTGCTGCGGGTCGCTGGTACAGCGGCTCATGATCTGGCCGACGTCCGTCCGCCCGAAGAAATGCAGCGACTGCTTCTGAAGATGCCGGAACAGGTCGATCCGCAAGTCCTGAACCACCTTCGCCCCTGTCCAGCGCAGAAAGTAGTTGTTCAGGTACATGGTCAGGATCTTGACCAGCAGGATGACCGGCACCACGATGATCAGCAGCAGCAACAGTTGCGCGGTCATGTTGCCTTGCGCGTCACGGAACTTGATGCCCAGCTTTGCGGCGGCCGCCTCGACCTTCTCAAACCACTCCGGCAGGTGGTCGTCCTTGGGCAAGGGCTTCCCGTCCGCCGTGCGCTGGGCAAGCTCCTTCAGACCCTCATCCAGCACCGAATGCGGATGCTCCGCGCCCGGCTTCTGCTGGTCGTGCTGGCTCTCCTCATAAAACTGCTCGCTGGTCGTCTGGAACTGCTTGAGCAGCGGCTGCACAAGCTGGAAGATCGGCACCCAGGAGCCGGCGGTCACCGAACCGGCGACCAGCCCGACCAGCAACCGCGCCCGGTATTTGCGCGCGTAGCGGTAGAGCCGCCCGTACGCCTCGCGGGCCCCATATTCCCGATCAAAGAATTCAGCCATAGTTCACCCGCGCGCCGCCAAATAACGCTCCACCTGCAGCGCGGCCATGCACCCCGACCCCGCCGCCGTCACAGCCTGCTTGTAGTGCCTGTCCTGCACGTCGCCCGCCGCGAACACCCCGCTCTGCGAGCACCGGGTGTCGGCTGTGACCACGTAACCCTCCGCGTCCAGCTCGACCTGCCCCGCAAACGCCGCGGTATTGGGCGTATGGCCGATCGCCACGAAAAGCCCCTGCACCTCACACGCGCTCAGCTCGCCCGTCCTCACGTCCTGCAGACGGAGCCCGGCGACCTCGCCCTTGCCGGCATCCAGCACCTCGGCCACGACCGAGTTCCACACCACCGTGATGTTGGACGTGGCCAGAACCCGCT
This sequence comes from Verrucomicrobiota bacterium, assembly GCA_022704145.1. Classification (GTDB taxonomy): domain Bacteria; phylum Verrucomicrobiota; class Kiritimatiellia; order RFP12; family UBA1067; genus JAKJGY01. The sequence continues at coordinate 45,736 of JAKJGY010000006.1, read as the reverse complement.
CTGCCATGATCTTGGAGGCGCGAAACGCGTCGCGCCGATGGATCACCGTCACATGCGAGGCCAGGCGCGACAGGTAGAGCGCATCCTCCATCGCCGTGTCGCCCCCGCCGACCACCGCCACACGCAACCCCTTGAAGAAGGCGCCGTCACAGGTGGCGCAGGCGGACACGCCTTTGCCGATCAGGCGCTGCTCGGACGGCAGCCCCAGATACCGCGCGCGTGCGCCGGTGGCGATAATCACGGTGCGCGCCAGCAGCTCGCCGCCGATCATCAGGCTGACCCGCTTGACCTCACCCGCCAGCTCGCAGGAGGCCACCTCGTCCATCAGAAACCGCACGCCGAACCGCTCGGCCTGCCGCCGCATCGTCGCGACCAGCTCAAACCCGTTGACCGGCTGCTCGAAACCCGGGTAGTTCTCCACATCCGTCGTCTGCGTCAACTGCCCCCCGGGCTGCATGCCGTCGACAACCACCGGACTGAGGTTGGCCCGCGCCGCGTAAATCGCGGCCGTCAGGCCCGCCGGCCCGCTTCCGATAATCACCACATTTTCCATGTCCGACTCCTCTTACGTCACCGCCGCCTCAGACACAGCCCCACGCGCACTACGTGTAACGCAAGACCTCGTCCACCGTGGTATACCCGTCCAGCACATTGCGGATCGCATCCTCGCGCATCGTCCGCATGCCCAGCTCGCGCGCGCGCTCCCGGATAAACAGGGTCGGGCGGCGCTCGTTGATCAGCTCGCGGATCGGATCGGATATCCGCAGATACTCGAACACGCCCTTACGGCCCTTATAGCCCGTCCCGTTACACTTGGAGCACCCCCGGCCGTAGTAGAACGGCCGGTCACCCGCATTCTCACGCCGCAAATCCAGCCGCTTGAGCGTGTCGTCATCCGGCGTGTACGGCTCCTTACAATTGAGGCAGATCGTCCGGACCAACCGCTGCCCCAGGATCGCCTCCAGGGTCGAGGCGATCAGATACGGCTCGACGTTCATGTCGATCAGACGCGTCACCGCGCCCGCCGAGTCGTTCGTGTGCAGCGTGCTGAACACCAAGTGGCCCGTCAGCGACGCCTGCACCGCGATCTGGGCCGTCTCCAGATCGCGGATCTCGCCGATCATCATGATGTCCGGATCCTGACGCAGAAACGCGCGGAGGACTTTGGGAAAGGTGTTTCCCGCCCCGGGGTTGATCTGCACCTGCACAATACCGTCAATGTCATACTCGACCGGCTCCTCCGCCGTCAGCAGCTTCGAGTCGATCGTGTTGATGCGCCGCAGGCAGGAGTAGAGCGACGTCGTCTTCCCTGAACCGGTCGGCCCGGTCACCACGATGATGCCGTTCGGCTTCTCGATGTCCATCGTCAGGACTTCATAGACGTCCTCGGGCAGCCCGATATTCTCAAGATCCAGCGAGACCACACTCCGGTCGAGCACACGCAGCACGACGCTCTCGCCGTGCGACGTCGGCAGGCACGACACGCGCAGGTCGATCACCCGGCCCGCCACCGTCAGCGAGATGCGTCCGTCCTGCGGGATACGACGCTCCGCAATGTTCAGGCCCGACATGACCTTGATGCGCGAGATGATCGGCAGCGCGAGGCGGCGCGGCGGAGGGGTCATCTCATAGAGCGCGCCGTCCACACGGTAACGGATCTTAAAGTCCTTCTCAAACGGCTCGAAATGAATATCGGAGGCGCGGTCGGTCACCGCCTGGTACAGCACCAGGTTCACGAAGCGGATCACCGGCGCGGCCGACGAGGCGGCCTCGATGCTCTTCTCGTCGAGCGACTCGTCCACGTTGAGCGTCTTGTCGAGCGCCAGATCGGACTCCAGGCTGGTGAGCATCTCGGCGACCGTGGTGCTCTCGTCGCCATAATACTCCGAGACCCGCGTCCGCACGTCATTCTCACGGGCCAGCACGAACTGCACGTCCTTGGTCAGGACGAACATCAGCTCATCCATCACGTGCGGCTCGATCAGGTCGCTCGTGGCCAAGGTGATCGTCCCGGCGGTCGCCTCCACAGGCACCACGTTGTACATGCGCGCGACATTGCCCGGGATACTCTGGATCACGTCGGTATCGAGCGACAGCACGCCCAGATCCACGACCTCGCTCCCCTGATAGGCCGCCATCATGCCCAACAGGTCGTCCTCGGCGACATACCCCATATCCACCAGCAGCGTGCGGATCGGCTTACCGGTCCCGGTGTGCTCCTCACGCAACGCCTCGGCCTGTTCCTGATCGATGATCCCGTTACTGACGACCAGATCGATCAGCGGCTCATAGGCGGCCTCTTTGTGTGTTGCGGTCTCTTCCATGGCCTACCTCCTCGCCTGCAGTTCGTCTTTCAGCTTCTGAACCAACGTGTCGGGGTCCTGCGACTTCGTGACGAGATCGTCATACGAGATCATGCCGCCCAGATGCAGCTCCATCAGGTGCGAGTCGAGCGCGATCATCCCGTACTTGGCGCCGGTCTGGATATCGGACGCGATCTGGAACGTCTTGTTATCGCGGATACGCGACCGGATCGAAGGCGTCGAGATCATAATCTCGAAGGCCGCCACGCGCCCCGGCTTATCCACGCGCGCCAGCAACAGTTGCGAGATCACCGCGACCAGGCCCACCGCAAGCTGCGTCCGGACCTGCTCCTGCTGGTCGGTCGGGAACGCGTCAACGATACGGTCAACGGTCGCGGCGGCACCCGTCGTATGCAGGGTCGCAAACACCAGATGGCCCGTCTCCGCAGCCGTGATCGCAGCCTGCATGGTCTCCAGGTCGCGCATTTCGCCGACGAGGATCACGTCGGGGTCCTGACGCAGCGCGCGGCGGATGGCCTCGGCGAACGTCGGCACGTCATGACCGATCTCGCGCTGCGTCACCACCGACTTCCGGTGCGGGTGGTAGTACTCGATCGGATCCTCAACCGTGATGATGTGGACATCGCGCTCACGGTTGATGATGTCGAGCATGCTGGCGAGCGTGGTCGTCTTGCCCGAACCGGTCGGGCCCGTCACCAGAATCAGGCCGCGCGGCTTGAACAGCAGCTCCTTGACCTGCTCCGGCAGGCCGATCTGCTCCAAGGTCAGCAGCTTGCTCGGAATCTGACGCAGCACGATGCCGTAATGCCCGCGCTCCTTAAACACGCTTACGCGGAACCGCGCCAGGTCGCCGAACGGCAGACCGAAGTCGGCGCCGCCGCACTTCTCGATCTCCTGCCACTTGTCCTCCGCGGTGATCGACCGCGCCAGCGCCTCGGTGTCAACCGGCGCCAGCACCGGGCTATCCAGCGGGGTGAGCGAGCCGTGGATGCGCAACATGGGCGGCACGCCCACACGAATGTGCAGGTCAGAGGCCCCTTCGTCCACCGTCGCCTGCAGCAGGTCCGACATGTTCATATCCGTACTCATCAGTCCGCATCTCCCATGGTTGCACGTAAGACCTCCTCAAGGGAGGTCATCCCTGAAGACACTTTCAGCAGCCCGTCCTCACGCAAGGTGCGCATTCCCATCTCACGTGCCCGTGCGCGAAGCACGGTGGCCGGCGAATGGTCAAAGATCAGCCGCTGGATCGTATCGTCGACCAAGAAAATCTCGAAGATGCCCTTACGTCCCTTATAGCCAGTCTGGCTGCACGTCGGGCACCCCTTACCTTTATACATCGCGCCGCCCGCGACGCTCTTGCCGATCGCGCCCAGCATCTTGATCTCACGCTCGCTGGGCACATACTCGGCCCGGCAGTTGGAGCAGATGGCGCGCACCAGCCGCTGCGCCATCGCCGCCCTGAGCGCAGACGCCACCAGGAACGGCTTGACGCCGATATCCAGCAGACGCGTCACCGCGCTCGGCGCATCGTTGGTGTGCAGCGTGCTGAACACCAGGTGTCCCGTCAGCGCCGCCTCCATCGCGATATCGGCCGTCTCGTGGTCACGAATCTCACCGATCATCACGATGTTCGGCGCCTGACGCAGAATCGAACGCAGCGCGGCCGAGAAGTCGAGGCCCACATCCTTGTTCACCTGCACCTGGTTAATGCCGGACATCTGATACTCGACCGGATCCTCAACCGTAATGATCTTACGGTCCGGCAGGTTGATCTGCCCCAGGCACGCATACAGCGTCGTGGTCTTGCCGGAACCCGTCGGCCCGGTCACCAGCAGCACGCCATCCGGCAGGCCGATCAGCCGCTCGAACTTGTTCTGGTCGTCGGAAAGGAAGCCGAGCTGCGGCAGGCCCAGCGAGAGGTTGGTCTTGTCGAGAATACGCATGACGATACTCTCGCCGTGGTTCGTCGGGACAGACGACACGCGAAGATCGAGGTCACGCCCCTGGACCTTGACCTGAATACGGCCGTCCTGCGGGATGCGCTTCTCGGAAATCTTCATGTTCGACATGATCTTGACGCGGCTGATGATCGCCGCCTGCAGCCGCTTGGGTGGGCTTTCCATCTGCCGCAGCACGCCGTCGATACGGTAGCGCACGCGGAAGTGCCGCTCCATGGGCTCGAGATGGATATCAGAGGCCCTGCTTTTGCAGGCCTCCATGATAATCACGCTCACCAGTCGGATGACGGGCGCGTCCGAATCCGTGGCGTCCGACGTCCCGTCGTCATGCAGCTTCTCGGCCACATCGATCGAAGCGTCGTCGCTGCCGAACTGGGTCTCGAACTCCTCAGGGTAGAGCTTATCGACGGCCGCGCGCACCTCCGCACGCGGCGCCACAACCGCCTCCACGTTCACCTTCAGCACGTACCGCAGACTGTCGACCGTGTCGTAGCCCATCGGATCGCTGAGCGCGACGGTGACCGAATGCTCCGAGGCGTAAACCGGCACGACGCCATACTTGCGCGCCACCTCGCGCGGGATCACATCCTTCACCGAGGCGTCGATCGCGTCGGCATTGACGTGCACGTACTCCATGCCGAACTGCGCCGCGATCATCGCCAGCACGTCGTCCTCGCTCACCGCCCCGGTCTGCAACAGAATGTCCAGCGTCGTCTCGCCCTCCTGCTTGATCGAGTTCATCACGGTCTCGACCTGTTCCGGCGACACATACCCCTGCTCCTGCAGGAGCTGCAAGACATAATCATCGTTTGATGTCACAGTCGTTCCCCTCCAAAACGTTCACCGCCGCCTGCGGCCCGCAGGCCAGGCCGCAGCCCCTCTCATCGTTCAACTCGCCCCGGCAAGCCTTTCAGCGACCAACCGGCCGACCACTTGCGGATCGGCCTTGCCCTTGCTCAACTTCATCACCTGTCCGACCAAGAATCCGGCGGCGGCGCGCTTTCCAGCCCGGTAATCCGCAACCGACTTCCCGTTTTCACTGAGAACCTGTTGCACCAGCGCCGCGAGGGCGTCCGCATCGCTCACCTGCCCAAGGCCGCGCGCCGCCACTAAGGCCGACGGCAGGCCGCCCGCACGGAACAGCTCCGGCAGCAGCTCTTTGGCCGTGGGCCCGTTGATCACGCGCGTGTCGAGCAGCGTCACCAGCTCGGCCAAGGCCGACGGGGTCAGGGCGCTCTGCGAGATCGTCAGCCCTGACTCGGAGAGCAGACGCATGACCTCCGTCATAAACCAATTTGACACCGTCTTGCCCAGACGCGGCTCGCAGGCGCGCGCCGCCGCCTCGAAGAAATCGGCGTTCTCCTTGGCGTCCGCCAGCACGGCGGCGTCATAGTCCGGAATCCCGTACGCCTCAGCCATGCGCCCCCGGCGCACGGCAGGCAGCTCCGGCAGCGCGGCGCGCCACGCCTCGACCTGCGCCTCCTCCAGCTCGACAGGCACCAGGTCAGGCTCAGGAAAATACCGGTAATCGTGGGCGTTCTCCTTGCTGCGCATCGGCTGAGTCTCGCCCAGCTCCGGATCCCAGCGGCGCGTCTCCTGCACGATCAGGCCGCCGCGCGTCACCGTCGCGAGCTGCCGCGCGATCTCGTACTCCAGCGCCGCATAAATCCCCTTGAAGGTGTTCATGTTCTTGATTTCCACCTTCGTGCCCAGGCGCTCCTGCCCGATCGGCCGCACGCTGACGTTCACGTCCGAGCGCAGGTTGCCCTCCTCCAGGTTGCAGTCGCTCACCCCGGCATACAGCAGGATCTGCTTCAGCGCCTGAAGATAGGCCATCGCCTCATCCGGCGAAGCGAGGTCAGGTTCGGAGACGATCTCCATCAGCGGTGTGCCGCAGCGGTTGAAGTCCACCCCGCTGAAGCGGGCGTAATGGTTGATCTTGGCCGCATCCTCCTCCAGGTGGATATGGTTGATCCGCACACGCTTGGCCCCTGCCGCCGTCTCGATCCGCACGCTGCCGCCCACACACAGCGGCGAACCGTTCTGCGAGATCTGATAGTCCTTCGACATGTCCGGGTAAAAGTAGTTCTTGCGGTCAAACGTGCTGCGACGGCTGATCTCGCAGCCCAGCATCAGGCCCGACACCACCGTCAGCCGTACCGCCTCGCGGTTCATCACCGGCAGCGCGCCCGGATAGCCCAGACAGACCGGACAGACGTTGGTGTTCGGCTCGGCCCCGAATGCCAAACTACAGCCACAGAACATCTTGGTGGCCGTCCTGAGCTGCACGTGCGTCTCGAGCCCGATGGTTATCAGATAGCCCGTCATGCGAACCAAGACCTTTCCAATGTGCTCAACACCAACAAAATATCCTCTTTGTTTAGCCTTGACGACACCAGCGCCTCTGCCTCTACCCGTGAACGCAATTTACCGAAGGCTACAGACATTTCCTCTTCCGTCGCATCCTGATGGAATATCTTAAAAAAATCCAACCAGTACAAAGCCTTGATCCCGCACAAGGGCATCGCCTTGATTCGCGACATGTATGCGTCCATGATGCCCGTCCTCGCGATACGCCCGAAATTACCGCCCTTATCCGAGGCAGGCGTGTCTGTGCTGGCATCTGCCTTGGACGGATACGGCTTGATCCCTCCTGGAACACGGATGGCCGAATCGGTCTTCGCATCACGCAAACACTGCCAATGATAATTCCTGTACCTCGCGACATACCTTGCCGATTCGATAAATGGCGAATAGATCTTCGGGCGTCCAGAAATCACGTTGCCCAGAACCCACGGGACAACCATAATCAAATCGGCCTCTGCACAGGCATCTGCCGTCTGCGTGAATCGCAGGCTGGGTTCGCCTTCTTTTGCAATCAGATACCACCCCTTCAACTCGATGCCCATAATCGGCGGCACGGCCATGTTCGACATATCCCGAAGAACGACATCCGGAAAACTCTGCGGCTGACGGACAAAAACGCAGGTCTGATAACGGTTGTCGGCATCCCATACGCTGCGCATCTGGTTCAGCGTTTCAACGACCTGATTCTCGATCGTCGCACCCAATGCCGAGTTAAGGGTAAAAATGTCCGTCGCGTTGATACCCTCAATAAAGGTGTCACTCCTGAAATGAATGGGGAGCGCGTTGAGCGCATCCTTGACCCGACGCCAAAGATCAACATGTTCCCACGTGCTATCCGGATTCTTCTGGACGGGCTTAACCATAGGCGTTCTCGAGGAGGCGGTTCTCATCCTCTTCGTTCCTCAACCTTTCCACAGCAGCTTTATAATACACGGGATTGATCTCGGCGGCAAACGCCTTGCGCCTCAAACGTCTGGCCGCGAGCGTAGCGGAACACAATCCGCCAAAGGGCTCCCAAACGACATCGTTTACATCGGACGAGGCCCGCAGGATACGCTCCAACAAGACAAGCGGCTTCTGATTCATATGGACACACCCGCCCCCGACTTTCAGCCGTTCGTGTCCTCGTACGGCGGGCTCTCTCCAGACATTCGAGACCCCGACTTCACATCTGAACTTTGACCTCATCCTGCCCCACTCGTCCGCTGTCATGGGCCGTTCCCCATTCAACGAAAAATAAGGCCTCCCCCCCGCATGCCCGTGCGTATTGGCGAAGGCCGCCAACTGGGCAAACGCCTCCGGCGGAGGAAAATACCAGAGATGGTCGGATGTGAAGTATTTTCGGGTCGCAGCATTCTTAACTCCGCACGCCTGATTGGTCATCGACAAGGGCAACCCGCTGCGCACCCACTCGCCGCGCAACCATTCCCGCAACGGGAGCGTTTTCCCGCCCGACACCAGCCGGTTCTTCCGCGTGTACTGCACACAGACCTCGGTCACGACCGGATATTTGCGGATCGTCCTCGTATTACAGTTCCCGGCGACATGCGCCATGCCCTTGTCCCAAATATGGCAATTCCTGAACTCCCACCCGCAAGCCTCAAGCGTCGAATGACAATTGGCCCAACCCTGCTCGGAATTCCAAAACCACAGCGTGGCGCACGGCAACGCAAAATCATACCAAGCTTTGGCATGAGGCTCATACCACGCAGCCAACCCGTCAGGAGAAAAAGGATCACCGGGAAAGCTGCCCAACCCATAAGGCCCGTCGGCGATGATGACCGTCGGCATCTCCCAAGAAGGATACGCATGCAGGGCATCACCCAGGCGCACGGTAGCCCGCCCGCCGAAAAACGAGTTCTCCAAGGGAACCGGTATCTTTGTCATGCCTTCTGTCATTCTGCGCCAACCAACTCCTCGACCCCCTGCCCCGCACGCAGCACGGCGCACTCGCCGAACGCCGGGCCCAGGACCTGGAGCCCGACCGGCAGGCCTTCGGGCGTCTTACCGCACGGGACAGAGAGCCCACAGAGCCCGGCCAGGTTGGCGGGCACCGTGAAAATGTCGCCCAGATACATCTTGAGCGGATCGTCGCACGCCTCGCCGATCCGATAGGCGGCCGTCGGCGCAACCGGGGTCATGAGCACGTCGCAGGATCGAAACGCCGCCTCATAGTCACGTCGGATGAGGGTCCGCACCTTCTGCGCCCGCCCGTAATAGGCATCATAATAACCGCTGCTGAGCACGTAGGTGCCTAGGATGATGCGGCGTTTCACCTCGGTTCCGAACCCCTCCGCCCGACTCTTGGCGTAAAGTCCAAAGACCGACTCCGGGTTGGCCGTCCGATGTCCATACCGCACGCCGTCAAACCGCGCCAGGTTGGCCGACGCCTCCGCCGTCGCGACAATATAATAGACGGCGATCGCATACTCGGTATGCGGCAGGCTCACCTCCACCACCTCCGCGCCCGCCGCAGCACACGCCTCCACCGCCCCCCGCACACACGCCATCACCGCAGGATCTGTCCCCGCGATGTAATACTCCTTGGGCAGCCCGATGCGCAGGCCCTTCAGACCGCCCCGCAACGCCGCCCCGTAATCCGGCACCGGCACGTCCGGCGTCGTGCCGTCGCGCGGATCGCGCCCCGCCAGACAGCTCAGGACCGTCGCGGCGTCCTCGACCGTCTTGGTCATCGGACCCACCTGGTCCAGCGACGACGCATACGCCGTCACCCCATAGCGCGACACCCGCCCGTATGAGGGCTTCAGCCCCACACAGCCGCAGAACGAGGCCGGCTGACGGATCGAGCCGCCCGTGTCCGTCCCCAACGCGGCGAGCGCCTCGCCCCCGGCCACGGCCGCCGCCGAACCGCCGCTCGACCCTCCCGGCACGCGTGTCCCGTCGTGCGGGTTCCGCGTCGTCCGGAACGCGGACGCCTCCGTCGACGAGCCCATCGCGAACTCGTCCATGTTCGTCCGCCCCGCAAACACCGCACCCGCCTGCCGCAGGCGCGCGGATACTGTCGCGTCGTAACACGCCGTATACCCCCGCAGGATCTTCGAGGCGCAGGTACACGGCTGCCCGTCCACGTTGATCAGATCCTTAACCGCGATCGGCACGCCCAGCAGGTCGCCCTCGCGCCCCGACGCCCGCGCCGCGTCCGCGTCCGCCGCCTGCCGCAAGGCGCCTTCGGCGTCGACGCTCAGGTAGGCGTTCAAGGCGCCGTCCCGCTCTCGGATCGCCGCCAGGACCGCCTGCGTCAGCTCGACCGAGGAGTAGTCCTTGGCCCGCAGCCCCCGGGCCGCCTCTTTCACTGTCAGTGTCGCGATATCCATATCCCGCAAACCCGAAGCCTCCCCGCCAAGGTCTAGGCGTCCTCAACAATCTTGGGCAGCCGGAACTCATACCCGTTACGCTCCGGCGCGTTTCCCAGCACCCGCTCACGGTCGCACGAGGGCAGCACCACATCCTCGCGGAACACGTTGACCACCGCCTGCCCGTGCATCGTCGGCTCGATCCCCGACACGTCCAGCTCGCCGATCTTGTCCACATACCGGACAATCAGCTCCAACTGCTGCTGGAAAAGCCGGTGCTCGTCCGGCGTCAGCTCCAGCCGCGCTAACTCAGCCACATAGGCCACATCGATGGTGTCACTCACCCGATACTCCTTCTACCGACGGGTCGGAAAAGCCTGATATCAAAAAGGTAGAGTAGCTTACTCCTCCGATGCCCCTGAGACAATGCTAAACTGGACGCCCCGCAGGCCGCCAGGCCGCCGCGCCCTTCCGGTGATTCCGCCCTTTCCTTTCGGCACCACCTTATGATTAAATGGGCGCGTTGGACTTAACGGATCGGAGTTCTTGAAATGCCGCTTCATTGCTGGTGCTACCTGTTGGGCCTGCTCGGCCTGCTGGCCGGCGCGTCCGTCGCGCTGGCGCCCGCCCCGCTGGCGCGCCTCGCCAGAGCCTTTCCCCGCCACGCCCCCACCGGCTACGTCCTGAGCACGCTGGCCTGGCTGTGGGCCGGTCTCGCCCTCTGGAATATGGGGCTGGACATCCTGATGCCCTACCAGAAGTTCATCCCCCTTCTGGTCCTGGCCTGCATCCCGCTCACCTGGTTCTGGCTCGACAACCTCCTGCCGTGCCGCGCGCTGGGCGGCCTGCTGGTGCTTTTCCCTTACGAGCTGCTGCACGCGGCGCGCGTCCACCCTTCGGCCTGGCGCCTCGTGCTGGTGACGCTCGCCTACGTCTGTATCGTCAAGGGCATGGCGCTGCTCCTCTACCCCTGGCGCCTGCGGCAGGCGGTCGTCTGGCTCACGGAGCGCCCCGCCCTCTTCCGGCTGTCAGGCGCGCTGAACGCCGCCCTCGGCCTCGGCCTGATCGCCCTCGGCGCGGTCGTGCTACGCTAGCCCCGCCCGGGCCGCGCATTGTCTCACCTGCCGCGTTCTGTTACACTCCCCCGCCATGCACGAGCGCCCTTCAGAGACCCTCAACCAGAGAAACGCCTCGTTCGACAACCGGCTGCGCCCCACGCGGTTCGACGACTTCGTCGGCCAGCAGAAGGTCCGCGACCGCCTCCTGCTCGCGGTGGAGGCGGCCCGCCAGCGCCAGGAGGCCCTCGACCATGTGCTGCTCTCCGGGCCGCCCGGCCTCGGCAAGACCACGCTGGCGTTCATCCTCGGCGAGGCTATGGGCGTCCACGTCAAGACCACCTCCGGGCCGGTGATCGACAAGCCCGGCGACCTCGCCGGCCTGCTCACCAGCCTGGAGCCCGGCGATATCGTCTTCATCGACGAGATCCACCGCATGCAGCGCACGGTCGAGGAGTACCTCTATTCGGCGATGGAGGACTTCGTGATCGACATCATGATCGACCAGGGCCCGAACGCGCGTTCGGTGCGCCTGGAGCTGCCGCGCTTCACCCTCGTCGGCGCCACCACCCGCAGCGGCCTGATCTCCTCGCCGCTGCGCTCACGCTTCGGCCTCTCCAACCGCCTCGACTACTACAGCGTGGCCGACCTCTGCCAGATCGTCACACGCTCGGCGGCCCGGCTCGAGGTCGCGGTCGAGCCCGAGGGCGCCCGCGAGATCGCGGCGCGCGCGCGCGGCACGCCCCGTATCGCCAACAACCTCCTGCGTCGCGTGCGCGACTTCGCCCAGGTGCGCGCCGGCAACCGCATCACCCGCGAGGTGGCCGCAGAGGCGCTCGCGCTGCTTGAGATCGACCCCCAGGGGCTGGACGAGATGGACATCCGCATCCTTGAGACGCTCGTCCATAAGTTCGGCGGCGGCCCCGTCGGGCTGAACACCGTCGCCGTCGCCGTCGGCGAGGAGCCCGACACGATCGAGGAGGTCTACGAACCCTTCCTGATCCAGGAGGGCTTCCTGGAGCGGACGCCCAAGGGACGCGTCGCCACCGCCCTCTGCTACCGCCGCCTCGGCCTCACGCCCGCCGCCCGGCCCGCCGAGCTGCCGCTCGACAGCCTCCGCTGAAGCCCCATGAAGACCGACTGGTACGCCCTCGCCGACCAGGAGGCACGCGCCGTCTGCGCGGCCCTGCCCGCGGAGATACGCGCCTGCCTCCGCGACCTGGCGATCACCCTCGACCCCTGCCCGCGCCCCGAGGAGGAGCTTGAGGAGGGCGACGACGAGGCCTTGCTCGGCCTCTTCACCGGGGCCTGCCACGCCGAAGCCCAGGACGCCTCCGACCCGACGCCCAGCGCCATCCGTCTGTTCGTCGAGAACCTGCGCGACGAGGCCGAGGACGACCCCGCCCGCTTCCGGCAGGAGGTCCGCACCACCCTGCTTCACGAACTCGGGCACTACCTCGGCCTCGATGAGGACGCGCTCGAACGGCGCGGCCTGGCCTGAATGCCCCCCCCCCCTTCGGCGCCGTCAGATTCGGCCTGACATCCGAGCCGTCAGAAGGTATTCTTTCTCCCATCCGAAACGGTGCGGACCTCCTCTCCGGTCCCGCGCATGAAAGGCGATTTATGGCGTTTGACAGCGGCAGCGTTAGTTTCCGGCTCTTCTATCTCCAGCAGGCTTATGACTCAAGCCTGATCGACGCGTTCGCGAAGAACGCCGCACCCGCGATCGCGTCACTGAACCGCGACCCGATCTCCGGCTGGGTCACCGGCCGCCACCTCTTCGACCGCGAGCTCACCGAGGAGAAGTGCCTCTTCGGCCCTTACCTCCACGCACAGCTCATGAAAGCCGAGAAGAAGGTGCCCGCCTCCCTGCTGCGCGCCTACGTCAAGATGGAGGAGGATGTCGAGCTGCGCGCCCGCGCGACCGACTCTCTGCCGCGCAAGGTCAAGGCGGAGATCAAGCAGCGCGTCCTGGAGTCGCTCCAGCCCGGCATGCCGCCGACCCTCAGCAGCATCCCCGTCGTCGTGGACTTCCGCAACGACCTGCTGGTCGCCGGAGCCCTCTCGGATAAGCAGATCGACACCCTCTCGCCCGTCTTTAAGGAGACCGCCGGCACCCTGCCCATCCTGCTCACCCCCGAGACCGCCGCCCTCCGGCGCAAGCAGGTCAACGCCAACGACCTCGAGCCCGTGAGCTTTTCGCCCGACACCTCGCTGGAGCCCCCCCACGAGAGCACGCTCGGCATGGACTTCTTCACCTGGCTGTGGTTCGTGTGGGAGAAGGAGGGGGGCGTCTTCCACCTGCCCGACGGCCGCGAGGCCGGCCTCATGCTCGAAGGCCCGGTCACCTTCTTCCGCGAAGGTCAGGGCGCGCATGAGGCCCTGCTGCGCAAAGGCACCCCGCTCAACAGCCAGGAGGCAGGCACCGCGCTGCTCTGCGGCAAGAAGCTCAAGCGCGCCAAAGTCGTGCTCGCACAGGGCGACGACGTCTTCTCCGCCACGCTCGACGCGGACTTCGCCTTCCGCGGCCTCAAGCTGCCCAAGGGCGAGCAGACCGAAGCCCCCGGAAAGTTCGAGGAGCGGATGCTCTTCATCGAGACCTTCTGGTCCGCCTGGCTCGCGCTCTACGACCGCTTCCTCGACCTTCGTGCCGACCCGAAACGCTGGCCCGCCACCCTCGCCGCCCTGCGCGAATGGGTCGGACAGCTCAGCAGCCGTCCTGCGGCTGGATAATACTTGGAAAGGATGCCGTTGTCATGTGCCTGCTCAAAAGCAAATACTCGTGGCTGGCCGCGCCCGCGCTCTGGGCTGCGGGCGTCCTCACCCTCGTGCTCGTCTGGGGCTGCGCGTCGCCGGAGTGGATCCAGACACACTTCGACCAGGACGGCCAGTCGCCTGTCGAGACCGCCACCATCGGCCTCTTCTTTTTCCAGATGGCCTTCTTCTGGGTCGTGCCGCCCATGCGCCCGGGATTGCGCCGGACGCTCTGGCTGACCGACTTCTCCCTGCTGACCTTCTTTGCGATCTGCCGCGAGCTGGACTGGCACAAGCTGCTGGTCACCGCCTCGAACCTCCCGGGCGCCACCCGCGGCACGCCCTTTAAAATGCGCTTCATCACCAATTCGGTCAACCCGCTCGCGGACCGCCTGCTGGTCTTGGCCTGCTTCGTCATCGTGATCGCCCTCTGCGGCGGCACCCTGCTCTTTTTCCTGCGGCGGCTGCTCAAGGGCCTCTTCAAACTCCACCCCGTCTGCTGGTCGCTGGCCTTTTTCGGAGGCACCATCCTGCTGATCCAGCTTTTTGACCGCGCCCCCGCGATTCTGCGGAACGATTTCGGGATCAGGATCTCCGAAAGCCTGCACGCCCTCACCACAGCGCTGGAGGAGGGCCAGGAGCTGCTCCTGCCGCTGTTTATCGTCCTCGCCACCCTCCAAGCCCATTTCATCTACAACAACGACCCGGCCGACAGCGCGCCGCTCGCCCGCCATACCGGCGGATAAGGGCCGCCTGCCGCGCCGCATCATGCCACAGGAGCCTGCCGCCATGCGCACGTTGGTCATCGAAGACGACGAGAAGATCCAGTCTTTCGTCAGCAAGGGGCTGCGCCAAGAAGGGCACACCGTCGACACGGCCAGCACGGGCAGCGAGGGCCAGGCGCTCTGGGAGGCCAACCGCTACGACGCCGTCGTGCTCGACATCATGCTGCCGGAGCGCAACGGGATCGCGATCCTCAAGCACATGCGGCACACGGGCGACCATACGCCCGTGCTGGTGCTAAGCGCCAAGGGCGCGGTCGACGACCGCGTCGCGGGCCTTGAGCACGGCGCCGACGACTATATGGTCAAGCCCTTCTCCTTCTCCGAACTCGCCGCACGCCTGCATGCGATCACCCGGCGCACCCAGGCCGCACGCCAGAAGGGCAAGAGCGCCACCTCGCTGACCGTCTGCGGGGTCACGCTCGACCTTCTCAAGCGCACCGTCATCCGCGCCGACCGTAAGATCGACCTCCAGCCCCGCGAGTTCGCCCTGCTCGAACTGCTGATGCGTAACCCCAACCGCCCGCTGACCAAAACGCTGATCCTGGAGCGGATATGGGATTACAGTTTCGACCCCCAGACCAACATCGTTGACGTGCTGGTCTGCCGCCTGCGCAACAAGCTCGACGCGGGGTTCGACCAGAAACTGATCCTGACCATGCGGGGGGTCGGCTATGTTTTCCGCACCTCTGAGTAGGCGCCTCCGGTCTTTCGCCTTCTACCTCGGCCTCGGCTACCTTGTCGTCTACGCCGTCGGCACGTGCTGCCTCTATTTCCTGAGCAGCCGGGTGATCACCAAATCCACCCGCAAGTTCGACCGGCAGGACGTGCGCGCCGAGTGTGATGAGTTCCTGGAGCTGATGAGTCAGAACGCCGACGGCAACTGGCTGGCTGAGGAGGTCAGCCTCGAGCGTTACCCCCCCTCGACGATCTTCGTCGTGCGTGTGCTCAACGTCCGCGGCGAAGTGGAGTTCGCCACCACCCGACCTTTAGATGTCGACCTGCCGCACTGGGGCCGGCCGCAGCACGCTGTCCCGCCCCTCCAGCCCGCCGAAGGCTGGCAGGAGTGTTACCTGCCGACCTTGCGCCGAACGATTCAGATCCTGACCGTCCGCCTGGAGGACGGCCGTACGCTCCAGCTCGGGAAAGGGTCGTTTCTTGAGTTCGACCAGAAAAGCATGCTGACCCGTAACCTGCTGCTCGTGATCGGGATCTCGACCCTCCTCTCGCTCATCTCGGGCGTCGTCATGATGCTGCTCACCCTCCGGCCCATCCACCGTATCGCCGCCTCCATGAGCCAGATCATCCAGACCGGCGCCTTTGAAAAGGGCGCGCCGCCCGTCACCAGCACCATCGCCGAGCTGGACACGCTGGGACGCCTGTTCACGGTGATGACCGAGAAGTACGCCAACCTGATCAAGGCCATGCGTCAGACGATGGACAACATCGCGCACGACTTCCGAACCCCGCTCGCACGCATACGCGGCGCGTCCGAACTCGCCCTGCATAACCCGAACGTCCCTCCGGACCTCGCCGAGACGCTGGCGGACATCATCGAGGACTGCGACCGCGTCCAGCTCCAACTGCAGAACCTGATGGACTCGCGCGAGATGGAGAGCGGCTTCGTCCGCCTCAATATCCGCCCCTTCAGCCTCAAGCAGGTTATTGTGGAGATCGTCGACCTCTACCTCCTGTTCGCCGAGGAGAAACAGGTCGAGCTGACCGCTGAATTGCCGGAGGACGGCCTGGTGATCCCGGGCGACCGGTTACGCGTGGTCCGCGCCTTCGCCAACCTCGTGGACAACGCCATCAAGTACACCCCGCGCGGCGGCTCGGTCCGGATCAGCTTCGAAGACCGCCCCGACGCCGTTGTCACCTGCGTGTCGGACACCGGCATCGGCATACCCGAGGAGGAGCAGAGCCTCGTCTGGCAACGCCTCTTCCGCGGCCGCCAGGCGCGCGAGTCCGAGAAAGGCCTCGGCCTCGGCCTCAATATCGTCCAGGTCATCGTGAACGCGCACGGCGGAGCCATCAGCCTCACGAGCGGGGCCGGTCAAGGGTCCGTCTTCCGCGTGACCCTGCCGAAAAACCGGCCCGACGCCGTATGAGGCCGCATGATGAGTGCCTGACGAACGAACAATACTGATAAAAAAACAAGTTGTTCGGGAATGGTGGAATACTGGAATGTTGGAAGATCACTTCGGCTGCTTCGGTCTCAACCCCCATCATTCCACCCTTCCATCATTCCAGTTTTCCAGTCTTCCAATTTGGGTTGCGGGCCGCGCCCGCGTTAGAGCGCGCCCAAAGCGGCCAGCCACGCCTCCTCGTCCTGAGGTTGGGCCGTAGGCACCACCAGCGACACCGTCAGGCGCGCGGGGTCGAACAGGTCGTCGGCCACACGCTGCACGTCCTCGGCCGTGACCGCACAGATGCCCGCGATCGTCTCCTCGGGCCGGATCACCCGGCCATAGTTCAGGTACGACTCGCCAAGGAACATCATCTGGTTGCCTGTCCCCTCGAGGCCCAGCCGGAACGACCCCAGCAGATACTCCTTCGTGCGGCGCAGCTCGGCAGCGCCGACCTTGCGGTCCGCCACCCGCCGCAGCTCCTGCGCCGTCAGCCGGAGCGCCGCCTCGGCCCGCTGGCTGTCAAACCCGCCGCTGACCGTGAACAGGCCGGTCTCCTCGAAAAGCTGATAGCTCGACTGGATCGAGTAGCACAGCCCGCGGCGCTCGCGCACGCTCTGAAACAGCCGCGAACTCATGTTCTCGCCCAGCAGCCCGTTGAGCACGCGCACCGCATAACGGCGGTCATCGTGCCGCCCGAACGCACGGAAGCCGACCACCGCATGCACCTGGCCGATCTCACGCCGCACCAGCGCGATGCGCTCCTGCCGCACGGCCGCGTCCACGCGGGCGAAGCCCAGTCCGCGCCCCCCGCCGGTCGCGCCGTAGGCCCGCTCGACGCACGCCACGCACGTCTCATGCGAGAGCCGCCCCGCAAACGCGAACACCGTCGCGGCTGGCGTATACGCCCGGGCGCGGTAACGCAGCAGCGTCTCGCGCCCCATGGCGCGCAGCGTGCGCTCGTCCCCGGAAAGCGGCTGCCCCAGCGCATGGCCCATGAACATCGACGCCTGGAGCCGCTCCTGCACCAGGTGCTGCGGCAGGTCGTGATACATCTTGATCTCTTCCAGGATCACGTCCCGCTCGCGCTCCAGGTCCTCCTCTTTCAGCAGCGCGTTCGCGTACATGTCCGCCAGCACCTCCACGGCCTGGCCGAGGTACTCGTGCGGCAGCCGTGCGTAGTAGCACGTGCTCTCCTCCTGCGTGAAGGCGTTCAGATAGCCGCCGCGCCCCTCGATGGCGCGCGAGATCTCGAGCGCCGACCGCGTCGGCGTGCCCTTGAACAGCATGTGCTCAAGAAAGTGGCTCGCGCCCGAAAGCGACGCCCTCTCATGCCGGCCGCCCGCCGCCACCCAGACGCCGACCGCCACGCTCTCCGCGTCCGCCTCAGGCGTGCTCACAACCGTCGCGCCGTTCTTCAGAACCGTGATTCCGACCTGCTCTAACATAGACCGCTTTCTATTGTGCCGCCGCCAGCAAGGCGGACAGCGTGGTCTTACCGTCGTAGAGCGCCTTGCCCACGATCGCGCCGTAAAGGTTTGCGCAGCCGAGCGCCCGCAGGGCCGCCACATGCTCTGGCGCGCTGACGCCGCCCGAGGCGATCACGCGGCACCCGACCGCGCCGCACATCTGTTCCATCGCGCCCAGGTTGGGCCCGCCCAACATCCCGTCGGTCGCGGTGTCGGTGTAGATTACCGTCGCGACGCCCGCATCCGCCACCCGCCGCGCCAGGTCGACCGCCCGCGTCGCGGTGGTCTCCACCCAGCCGCGCACCTGCACGAAACCGTCGCGCGCGTCGATCCCGACCGCGATCCGCTCGCCGAACCGCCGCACCAGCGCCGCGAGCGCGTCCAGGCTGTCCAGCGCCCGCGTGCCGATGATCGCCCGCGCCACGCCCAGCGCCAGGAGGCGCTCGACCTGCGCGTCGGTGCGCAGCCCGCCGCCGACCTCGACCGGCACGCCCGCCGCCGCCACGATCCGCGCGATCACCTCCGCATGCCGCGGCTCGCCCTCGAAGGCGCCGTCCAGATCCACCACATGGAGCTGGCCCGCGCCCTGGTCGCGCCACGCGCACGCCTGCGCCACCGGGTCGGCCCCGTAGACCGTCGCCTCCTCGGCGCGGCCCTGCCGCAGCCGCACGCACCTGCCGCCCTTCAGATCGATCGCCGGTAAAATGATCACAGCCGCACACCTCCGCCGCGGGTCAAGCCCGCCCAGACACCCATCCCTGGCGCCCCTGCCGCGCGGTCACCGCAGACCGCGACGCGCCTCAGAGCGTACCCTTGCTGGAGGGCACCCCGCTCTCGCGCGGGTCCCGCTCGACCGCCGCGCGCAGCGCGCGCGCGAACCCTTTGAAGACCGCCTCGCAGACGTGGTGCGCCTCGTCTCCCGTCACCTGCCGCAGGTGCAGGTTCATCCGCGCCTCGACCGTCAGCGCGCGGAAGAACTCCTCCAGCAGCTTGACCTCGAAGTCGCGCACCTTCATGTGCTTCATCGGGCAGGCGAACGCCAGGAACGGCCGCCCCCCGAGGTCGAGCGCCACCTCGCACAGCGCCTCGTCCATCGGCAGCAGGCAGGAGCCGTAGCGGCGGATACCGCGGCGCTCGCCGAGCGCCTCATTGAGGCACGCGCCCAGCACCAGCCCGACGTCCTCCACCGTGTGGTGGTAGTCCACATGCACGTCGCCCGTGGCGGCCACCTCAAGGTCGACCAGCGCATGCCGCGCGAACAGCTCCAGCATGTGGTCGAAAAACCCGATGCCCGTCGCGATCCGGCTCGTGCCGCCGCCGTCCAGGTTCAGCGTCACCTGGATCTGCGTCTCGCGCGTGGCGCGCGAACGTGTCGCCGTACGTGCCATGGCAACCCCCTCCGTTTCTGAAACGCCCCTCATCAGGCCCGCTCCTCACGCCGGCCCTTGGCCAGCTCGCGCAGCCGGATCACCCAGATACACGCCTCGTACAGCAGGCACATCGGAATCGCCATCACCACCTGCGAGGCGGGATCGGGCGGCGTCAGCACCATCGCCAGGATGAAGATCACCACGATCGCCAGACGCCGCTGCTTGCGCAGCGCCTCCGAGGAGACGAGCCCGATCCACCCGAGGACGAGCAGCAGGAGCGGCAGTTGGAACGCCAGGCCGAACGCGATGATCATCTTGATCACAATGTCGATGTGCTTGTCGATCTGGACTGTGTTGACCTCGACCCCCACCCAGCGGTTGACCATCTGCATGATCTTGATCGCCACGCTCAGCGTGGTCGAGTAGGCCATCCAGACGCCGCCCGAGAACAGCACCGTCGACGAGACCAGGACAAACACGATGATGGAGCGCTCGCTGCGCTTCAGCCCGGGGAAGACGAACCGCATGATGAAGAAGAGCAGGAAGGGCAGGCTCAGCGCCGTGCCGCCCCACAGCATCACGCGCAGGATGATGTCGAAGCCGATCGTCCAGCTCAGGCCCTGGACCAGGTTCTGCGACTCGCCCGCAGGCGCCTTGAGCCAGGCGACGATCGGCCGCACGAACGGGATGATCGCGACCTGGCAGAGGCCCCACGCGAGCGCGCAGCGCACCACACAGTCGCGCAGGTCGATCAGATGCTCGATGAAGGGGCGCGGCGGATCATTGTACTCGTCCTCCGGCGTCTGAGCGCGTGGCTTCAGCGCGAAGCGGCCGATCTTCATGCCTGGGCCTCCGGCGGCTTCTCGGCCGGTGCGGCAGGCGCGGGAGCCTCCTCCGCCGCCGGGCCGCCACCGCCCTCTGCCGCCCCCGCCGTCTCCGGGCCGGTCTCCGGCCCGGCCTCAGAGTGCCAGTTCTCGACCTGGCCCTCGTTTCCGGGATAGTCGGAGAGGTTCGGGTAAGCGTCGTGATAGGAGGAGTCCGCGCCGCCCTCGCCCGAGGACGCGCCCGCCGAAGGCGCGGGCGGCTCCTGGTCCATGGTCATGATCTGATCCTTGAACTCGTCGGCCGCCCGGCGGAACATCTGCACCATCCGTCCGAGCTTGCGCGCGACCTCCGGCAGCCGTTTCGGACCGACCACCACCAGCACGACCACGAACAGGACGATCCACTCGCCTGTACCTGCGGAATCGGTCAGGAACGCCACAGTGGGTGAGAACGACATGCCTTCTGGCCCCCGACCGGCTTACGCCTACTTCTGGTACAGGGCGAACTCGCCGCGGCGGTTCAGGCGCCACGCCTCCTCGCCCGCGCCAGCCACGGCCGGCTTCTCCTCGCCATAGCTACGCGTCTGGATACGGTCTCCGCTGACGCCGAGGCGGGTCAGGTAGTCGCGCAGGGCCAGAGCCCGGTTCTCACCGAGCGCGAGATTGTACTCGTTGCTGCCGCGCTCGTCGCAATGCCCCTCGACCACCAGCACATGGCCGGCATTCGCCAGCAGGTGCTGCGCCACCTGGTCGGCCTTGGCGCCCTCGCTCGGCGCCAGCGCATAGCTGTCCAGCGCGAAATAGACCGGCGCGAACTTGACGCCCTCGACCGGCGCCAGCGTGTCCTCGAAACGCGCCCCGCTCACCAGCGCGCCCGTACGGTCGTCAAACACGTTCGGCACGTCGGTGTTGGCCTGAAGCTCAGGGTTGTTCGGCAGGATCTCCTTCTGCCACGGCCAGCGCAGCTTGCCGTCCTTGGTCTTACAACCGGTGTCCATGAACGCGAGCGCGCACAGCAGCGCAACGTTGGCGACGACGACGAAACGACTCTTCATGTTGATCTCCTCCAAGCCAGTATTAACGATCCGACCAATCCGGCGAAATCCAATTTCCGGCAAGGTTGATTAAACGTACCGCAGGATCCCCCAGAGTGTCAAGGATGTAGAGTGTCGAACGGCTGGAGCAGACGATGTGGCGGCTGTCGGGCGCCCAGGACGGGTGTTCGTAGTCGCCCGAGGGCGTGACCAGCTCCGCCGAACGGTCGTCGCCCGCGCGCGGGTCCACCACCGCGATCTGGTAGCCGCCGCCGCGCTTGGTGGCGTAGACGATCTTGCCTTTCGCGCTCCAGTCCGGGTTGACGTTCTCGCTGCCCCGGTAGGTCAGCCGGCGCGACTGCCTGCTGGCCACATCCACCACATAGAGCTGCGGCGTCTTGGTCAAATCGCTCACATAGACGATGCTGCGTCCGTCCGGCGACCAGCAGGGGCTGGCCTCCACGCCGCGCGCCGTCTCGGTGAGGCGGCGCAGCCGCCCGCTGGCCAGCTCGAGGGTGTACAGCTCCGGGTTGCCGTGGTAGGAGAGGATCAGCGCCACGCGCGCGCCGTCGGGCGAGACCGCCGCGCCCGTGTTCAGGCCCTTGAACGAGGCCAGCGTGGAACGGCCCCCGCCCACCTCGACCCGCACCACCGTGGGATATCCCTGCACGAAGCTGGTGTAGTAGATGTCGCGGCCGTTCGGCGCCCAGCGCGGCCCGACCGCCGCCACGTTGTCATCCGTCAGGCGCACCATCCCCTGGCCGTCCGCGTCACACATGTAGAGGTCGGCGTTGTCACGCCCGCGCCGGTTCACGAACACGATGCGCGTGCTCGCGATGCCGCGCTCGTTCTTGATCAGCCGCACCATCTCGTCGGCCAACTGGTGCGCCTGCCGCCGGACCTCGGCCTGGCCCGACGACACCCGCGCCCACTCGAACGCCTTGCCCGGCCACGCCACACGGCAGCGGCTCTGCACTCCCGAGCCCAGCTCCCCGAGCGCGCCGCTCACCGTCACCGAGCCGCCTCCGCCCGCCGCGATCTTGAACCAGCCAGACCGCTCCAGGTCACGCCGCAGCGTCTGGATAAAGAGCTGTCCGTTCGGGCCCGAGGCCTGCAACCCCGCCAGCGACACGGCGTCCTTGGCGGCCGCATCCTTGACGATCTGGATCACCGGCGGCGCGCCAGCCGACTGCGCGCTCGCCACAGACGCCGCCAGACACGCCACGATCATAGAAAATGCTAGATTTCGAATAGGCATGAGTACGCTCCCCAACATGTGCCGTGAGTATACGCCCTAGACCGCCCCCGCCGCAAGCGCGGACCGCCGCGCCCCCGCTTTTTCCGAACGCGGGGGCGCTTCCCGCTGCCGTCGCTCAGGTCCGGAAGCCGCGCGGGGTCAGCGTGCCGTGTCCGGATGGGACGGGCCCCGCCGCAGCAGGCCGCTGCGCCACTCCCCGAGCAGCAGGCTGCGCACCTCGACAAACCCGCGCGCCTCGAACGCCGCCCGCACGTCCGCGTATTGCCCGTCGAGGATGCCGGAGAGGATCAGCCGGGCCTGCCCGCCGGGCGCGACCGACGCCGCGATCTGCTCCGCGAAGCGGACCAGCACCGGCGCCAGAATGTTCGCGACCACCACGTCGGCCGGAGCGTGCGCGTGCGAGAGGTCGTCGGTCTCGAACGGGATCGAGACCCCGTTGGCCGCCGCGTTCTCCTCCGCGACACCGAGGCAGTCGGGGTCGTTGTCGAAGCCGCGCACGTCCGCGAAGCCCAGCAGCCGCGCGCCGATGGCGAGGATGCCCGAGCCGCACCCCATGTCGAGCACCGAGCGGGCGGCGTCCTCCGCCGCCAGCTCGTCCAGGAAGCGCAGGCACGCCTGGGTGGTGGCGTGCTTGCCCGTGCCGAAGCTCAGGCCCGGGTCGAGCGTGATCACGCGCTCGCCCGGCCCGGCCTCGTACGGCTCCCACGAGGGCCGCACCACGACGCGCTCCGAGACCTTCTCGACGTGGAAGAAGCGCTTCCAGCTCTCGGCCCAGTCGGCCTTGGCGATCGTCGCGACGTCGGGGGTGACCGCGACGCCGAGAAGCGCCGCGGCGGCGAGGAGCGCGGCCCGCGCCTGCTCCAAGCCGGAGGGATCGTCAGGGAAGAGGTCGACGCGGCATACGCCCGTCTCCACATCGTGCCAGGAGGTCGGCGTGAAACCGTCCGCGTCGATGATCTCGAACAGCGCGTCAACCGCGTCCGGCGGAATCGCCGCCGTGACGCAGACAACGTCCTCTCCCCTATCACCCTTGTTATTCAGATAGACCTCCGCGCCTACACCACCGTACAGACCGCGGCGTGGGCCGCGATGTCCGCCCGGATGACCTTGACCAGGTCGTCGGAGACCGGCTGGTTGACCTTGATGATCGCCAGGGAGCGGCTCGTCTTGGTGTTGTGCGGGTTGCGCATGTCCTCGATGTTGATGCCGGCGTCAGCCAGCTTGCGGCTGATCGAGGCGATCACGCCGGGGCGGTCGTCGTACAGGCAGAAGAGCGTCGCGCCGCTCGGCTCGAAGTACAGCCGGTCGAACTCGTCAATGCGCGACACCGTCTGCACGCCCTCGGTCACCGTGCCGCGCACGCTGGTGCTCTTGAGCGACTGGTTCGGCAGCTCGACGGTCAGGTCGATCGTCACCGAGTTGCCGTAGCCCTTCTCGCTGGAGGGCTCGCGGTTGATCAGCTCGATGCCCATCTCCTTGAGGAACTTGACGGCGGCCTTGTAGTCGTTATACCGGTCGAAGTCGCGCCAGATCCCGGAGAGGATCGAGACCGTCAGCCACTTGCCGAACGGCGCCAGGGCGCCGTAGAAGCTGGTCTCGAGCATCTTGATCGGCGCCTGCGCGCCGGAGAGCTGCCGCACGAGGCTGGCGAGGTTGAAGGCCAGCTCGCAGTAGGCGCGCTCAAGCCCCTCGGGGATGTCGCGGTTGACGATACAGCTCATGTCGCCCTTCTCGTCGAGGTCGATCAGCTCCTGGGCCGCACGCTGCGCGGCCACGAAGTTGGCCTCGTGCGTGTTCGCCCCGAGGTGCGGCAGCATCAGGTCGGCGATGTCGGTCATGCTCTTGGGGCCGGCCTCGTCCTTGGCGTAGACGTCGTTCAGGTAGCGCAGGCCCTTCTCGGCCTTGACCGCGCGCAACGCATCCTCGTCCACGATGCCGAAGCGGGCGCAGTTGATGATCGTCGCGCCCTTCCTCATCAGGCCGAGCAGCTTGGCGCCGACCAGCCCGCGCGTGCTGTCCCCGCCCGGGATGTGGAGCGTGACGTAGTCGCACTGCTTGAAGATCTCCTCCAGCGAGGCCGACTCGATGCCCAGCTCGCGCATGCGGTCGCTGTTCACCAGCGGGTCATACGCCAGCAGGCGGCAGTCGAAGCCCTTGAGGCGCTTGGCCACCAGGCGCCCGATGTTGCCCAGGCCGACGATGCCGACCGTCTTGCCCGTGACCTCGCGGCCCATGTAGTCCTTCTTCTCCCACTGCCCGGCGCGCGTCGTGAGGTCGGCCTTGACGATGTGGCGCGCGTCGGCGAGCATCATGGCCAGCACCTCCTCGGCCACGGCGTTGGCGTTCGCTCCGGGGGTGTTCATCACGTCCACGCCCCGCTTGCGGGCATGCTTCGTGTCGATCGTGTCGAAGCCCGCGCCCGCGCGCACCACCACCTTGAGTCCGGGGAGCGCGTCGATGATTGCGGCCGGCACCTTCTCGCTGCGGACGATCAGCGCATAGGTGTCCGGGTGCGCCTTGACCTGCTCCTCCAGCGGCGTCTTGGCGTCCTGCACCACCTCGTAGCCGCCCTGCGCCCGCAGCCGCTCGGCCGCCACGGTGTCCAACTTGGTCGGGATCAAAACCTTTTTCATGCTTCTACACGCTCCCTAAGTTTGCTACTCTCAAAACACGTCGCATGCCGGAGGGGCCCGACGGCCAGGCCGCCTCGCCCTTCCGAACACGGAGACAGTGTACCCCGGCCTGAGGTGGGAATCAAGCGCGGTTGCGCGGCGGGGCGTGCGGCGGCGGAAGGGAACTCGGAGATGGCACCGGTGATACGCTTTCGGACAGCGCCGATCGTCGCGTCCTTGCTGGCGGCTGCGGCCGCGCTCTACGGCCAGTCGTCGCGCACGGGGACGGGGATGAACCGCGGTTACGCCTCGGACACGTTCGACGGGTTCGAGTCGTTCGAGACCGACACGCGGCTGCCGCAGAAGAAGACCTCGTTCTGGTTCTCGACCTCCGCGGCCTCCCCCGACAAGCAGTTGGCGTACGCGCGCGCCAAGGAGGCTGCGGGCGCCAAGAGCAGCGCCCGTAAGGGCTATGAGGCGCTGGTGCGCGAGTGGCCCACCGCGCCCGAAGCCGCCGAGGCGCAGTACGCGCTCGCCCGCCTGCTGGAGTCGCTCCAGAAATATGAGCGGGCGTTCGACGAGTACCAGTATCTGCTCACGTATTACGCGGGCCACTGCCCGTTCAACGAGGTCCTCGACCGCCAGTACCGCATCGCCAACCACCTCCTGCACAACAACCGCAGCATGTTCGGCTGGAAGCTCAGCGGGCTGGAGCCGATCCGCGAGCGCTTCGAGACCATCGTGCGGAACGCCCCGCGCTCGGCGATCGCGCCGGAAGTCATGCTGGTGATCGGCGGCATCCGGGTCTCGGCGGGCGAGCGCCAGGAGGCGGTCTCGGTCTACGACGGGCTGCTCAACCGGTTCCCCAAGTCGCCGCAGGCCGTGTCCGCAGGTTACCTCGCGGCCCAGTGCCGCTATGAGCTGTCCGTGCGCTACAGCTATAACGAGTCGCGCTGCCGCGACGCGATCGGCTTCATCAAGGCGACGCTCGGCCGGACGCCCGCCCACCCGCAGAAAGAGCAGATGACGGCCTGGCTCAACGAGCTGACCGCCCTGCTGGTCGAGCAGAATTATCGGCAGGCGGTCTTCTATGACACGCGCCAGCGCAACGCCGGGTCCGCCAAAGCCGCCTACCGCCGTTTCCTCACCGAGTTCGCCGAGTCGAAGTACGCCCCGGAGGTCCGGGCGCGGCTCGCTGAACTCGAGGCCGGCGCGCCGCCCCGCCAGTGAGGGTGCCGTACCCGTAACGTCTGACCATCCAGCCTCAACAAGGAGATCCCCCATGCGTACCTACCGCCCGCTCATCCTCGCCGCCGCCGCGGCCGCCTCGCTGATCGCCGGCTGCGCCTCGTACCGCTTCACGTCGCGTGTGCCCGAAGAGCTGCGCTCCATCGCGGTCCCCGTCTTCGAGAACGAGTCGGGCTTCCCCGAAATCGACGCCGTCGTGACCCAGTATGTGCTGCGCGAGTTCCAGCGCGAAGGCACCTTCAAGATCAGCGGCCTCGACAACGCCTCCTTCAAGCTGCTCGGCAAGCTGGACAAAACCGACATGCAGTCCCTCAACATCGACCGCAACAGCGGCTCGCACACCTCGGAGTACCGCTACGGGCTCGTCGCCCGCATCACGCTCATCGAGCGCAGCACCGGCAAACTCCTGATCGACGACATGCCCATCAAGGCCAACACCACGTTCCTGACGCACGGCGACATGCTCACCGGCCTCCAGGACGCCTATCCGCGCATCGCCAAAGAGCTGTCGCGCGCCATCGCCGACGCCGTGCTGGCCCAGTGGCCCGCCCAACCATGAAACTGCACGACACAACCCGTGTCGAACGCGCCGTCCTCGCCCAAGTCGTCCATTCCAAAATGGATGTCCTCGAAGCCGCCGACTCGCTGCTGGAGCTCGGACGCCTGGCCGACACCGCCGGACTGGAGGTCGCCGGACAGCTCACCCAGAACCGGGAGAAGCCCGACGGCGGCACGTTCTTCGGCGCCGGCAAAGTCGAGGACCTGAAGGCGCTGGTCGCCGAGAAAGCGGCCAACACGGTCATCTTCGACAACGAGCTCGGCGCCATCCAGGCCTACAACCTCGCCAAGGCGCTGGGCGTGCGCATCATGGACCGCACCGAAATCATCCTCGAGATTTTCGCCCGCCGCGCCCGCTCCTCAGAGGCGCAGCTCCAGGTCGAGCTGGCCCAGCTCCAGTTCCAGCTCTCGCGCATCCCGGTCACCGAGGCGCAACAGCGCTTCAAGGGCGGCATCGGCATGAAAGGCCCCGGCGAGAGCCACCTGCAGCTCCGCAACGCGCCGCTGCGCCGCAGGATCAACGACCTGAAGAAACGGCTGGAGGAGATCCAGAGCCGGCAGACCACGCGCGACAAGACGAAGCGCGAATGGCCGGTCGTCACCATGGTCGGCTACACCAACGCCGGCAAATCCACGCTCCTGAACGTGCTCACCGACGCCGACGCCTACGTGGACGACCGGCTCTTCGCCACGCTCGACACCAAGACCCGCAAGGCCTGGCTCTCCGAGAAGCGCCAGATCCTGCTGACCGACACCGTCGGCTTCATCCGCAACCTGCCGCACGGCCTGGTCGCCTCGTTCCGGTCCACGCTCAACGTCGCCGTCCAGGCCGACCTGCTGCTCGTCGTGGTCGACGCCGCCTACCCCCGCGTCGACGACCATATCGCCGTCTGCCGCCAGACGCTGGCGGAGATCGGCGCGCAGGACGTGCCGAGCCTGCTGGTGCTCAACAAATGCGACCGCGGCAGCGCGGACAACGCCGTGCTGCACGTCACCGAGAAATATCCGCAGGCCCTGCCTGTCTCCGCCCGCACCGGCTACGGGCTCGACCTGCTCAAACGCGCCATGACCGAGGAGCTTCAGAAGTGCTGCGCGCTCTGGCGCCTTCCGTCAGCCACCGGGAAATGACCGCCATGCCCTTTTCGCCCCGCCGCCTCCTCAAGGCGCTGGCCCTGCTCGCCGTCGCCCACGCCCGCGCCGAACTCCCGCACTGGGAGTGGGCCGGCTGGGGCGGCGGCGGCTTCTACCATGCGGCCGTGTTCCACCCGTCCCGCGACGGCGTGCTCTATATGGGCGGCGACGTCTGCGGGGTTTACAAGAGCGAGGACCACGGCCGCACGTGGCGGCTGACCAACAGCGGGCTGGCCGATTACGGCGTGTACTCGCTCGCGGTGGACCGCACCGCGCCCGACACCGTCTACGCCGCCACCGAAGGCGGTCTCTGCAAAAGTGCCGACGGCGGCGCGACCTGGCGCCTGCTGCCCGGCACCGGCAAGCGCGAGCTGCGCATCACCGGCGAACGCGGACGCAGCGTCCGCGCCCTTGCCGTCGACCCGTCCGACGGCCGCGTGCTGTACGCCGCCAGCCCGGCCGGCAAGGTCTACAAGAGCGAGGACGGCGGCGAGACCTGGCGGACAAGCTACGCCAAGCTCTCCGAAGAGGAGTCGCCGGAGACCCTCCACGTCCAGTTCGGCAAAGTCAGCCAGGACTGGTTCGGCGGCTTCTGGCTGCCGCTCGCCTTCCCGCAGGAACGCGCGACGGCCGGCTGCGCCGGCTTCGGCTTCTCGTTTAAAGGCGACGGCACCCTGCCGCAGGACTGCTTCCTGACGCTTAAGACCGACCGCGGCGCCGCCTACCGCAGCCGCAACCTGCGCGACCTCTTCCGGCAGACCCGGTGGGGCGACGTCGTGCTCGGCGCGCAGGACTTCGCCCTCGACCCCGAGTACGCCAAGAAGAACCCCGCCGCGGCCCAGTCGCTGGGCGCCGCACCCGACTGGGGCTCGGTCGTTCGCATGGACTTCTCGTGCGTCGGGCCGCTCATGGACACCGCGCCGGTCGGCACGTTCACACGTTTCTTTTTCGCCTTCGCCGACGAGCCCCGCCAGCAGGTCGTCAGGACGTTCGGCCCAGGCAAGAGCCCGCAGCATTACGGCAACCTCCGGATCGGCGCCGCGCAGGGCGGCAATGTCTCCTGCGTGGCGGTCGCGCAGAAGGAGCCCAGCCTCGTGCTCGCCGCGACCGAGGACGCCGGCCTCGTGATGAGCCGTGACGCGGGCCGGACCTGGCGCGAGCTGCCGACCCCCAAACGGGCGTCGAGCGTGGCCGTGGCCCCCGGCGACCCGAACGTCATCTACGCCACCTTCTTCAAGGACGGCGTCTGGAAGTCCGAGGACAAGGGCGAGACCTGGCGCTCCCTCTCGCAGGCCCTGCCCCGCACCCTCTCTTCGGTGGAGGTGGCGGTCAGCCCGGCCAGCCCGGACGACGTGTACCTCATCGCCACGGCCGACTGGAACGGGCGCTTCTACCGCTCGTCCGACGGCGGCGCGACCTGGACGGACGCCTCGCTGCTGACCCCCGACGCCGAGGCCAACCCCACCCTGGCGAACGAGCACGGCAAGACCACCGCCCTGAGCGCGCCGAAGAATCTGGCCATCAACCCGCTCAACCCCCAGGAACTCTACATCGCGGCCAACTGGCGCCCCTGCCACAGCGCCGACGGCGGCCGCACCTGGACCGAACGCGTGCGGGGTGCGGACATCTCCTGTATCTACGACCTGAGGTTCCATAAGGGGCGCGTCTACGCCGCCGCCATGGACGAGGGCGTGCTCGTCAGCGAGGACAACGGCGCGCGCTGGCGCGCGCTCTGGCCGCTCCAGTACGATACCGAGATCGCCGGGCACCATTGGCGCCTCGCGGTGTCCGAACGCGACGGCGCGGACGTGATCGTCAGCACGTGCAGCCCGTGGGACGCCCAGAAGCCCGGCCGCGTCGTCGTGAGCGCGGACGGCGGCAAGAGCTTCAAATGGTTCGCGGACGGCCTTCCCGCCAAGAACCCGCACGCCAATACCATGTGGGGCACAGGCTACCCGCGCGCCCTGGCAGCGGACCCGAAAGACCCGCAGACGCTCTACCTGGGCATCGACGGGGACCCCTCGGACGGCAATCCGGGCGGCGGCGTCTTCAAGTCCGTTAACGGCGGCCTCACCTGGGCGCGCCTGGCCGCGCAGCCCGGCAGCAGGCGCATGTTCTTCGGCCTCGCCGTCGACCCCACCGACTCCCAGCGCCTCTACTGGGCGGCCTGCGGTGAGGGGGGCGGCCTCTACCGGAGCGAGGACGGCGGCGCTTCGTGGCAGCACGTCTTCAAGCACGAGACCTGGCCCTTCAACGTGCATGTGGCCGCCGACGGCACGGTCTACTGCCCCGGCAACAACCTCTGGCGCAGCACAGACCGCGGCCGGAACTGGCGCAAGCTGACGGACTTCCCGTTCAGCGAGCGTGTCATCGTCGCGCTTGAGACCGACCCGGCCGACGCCGCTCGGCTGTGGTTCGCCGCCACCACCTGGAGCAACCAGGCCCAGGGCGGGGTGTATGAGACGCGCGACAGCGGCGCCACCTGGCAGGAGATCACCGCCGACCTGCCCTACCGCAAGCCGCTGGTGCTGCGCTATAACCCTTCCAGGCGCGAGCTGTGGGCCGCCGGCGTCGCCCTCTTCAGGTGCAGACGCTAGCCCGAGTTCGGCATCTGATGACGGCGCCTCCGAGTGCAAATAGACCTGTTGACGGTGTGCGGCATGAAAGCGGCTGGGCCACAGCTTGGCATGCGGTGACAAGGCCGCGTTGCTGACGGAGGACAAGTCCTTGCTGACTAACGGGCGGGCGCACCCCGGAGCGTAAGGCCGGACTAATCGGGATGAGAGGCATTCTTGCCCTGATATGAGTTCTTGGCATCAAGTAGGACTATAAAGGTAGAGGCAACGATTGAGCAGCAAATGGCGGCAAAGAGTAGTAACAAAGGCGTACGTGCCCCAAGTGCTCTAACCTCATGACTCATCAACGAAGATACTGCGGTGCTTGTGATTAGCTTAAAGAGCAACAGTGCAATGAATGCTGGATAAAGACCGAATTCAAGAAGCAATTGAACCCGTTTTCGAGGCACCTGAAGGATGAGGAGTAACATGTCCAATGCAAGCAGTAACATCAAGATGACAATTAGGATGCTTCCCGACTCCACCGGCTCTTTAGCGTCACTTGGAACCGGGATGACGAAGGCTATCGATACAAGAAGCAAAACCCATCTGGCTATTAGCCTAATCGAAGCCATACGGCGGTCCTTTCGGCCTAGCGTTCTTCAGGATAATTTCAACCTGCGCACCAATGGAGGTGTTCCTCTTCATTGCCTTGTCTCTAGCCCAACCGCCAAGAACGTTCGAGATAATATCCTCTGCCTTGAAAGCTGAATCTTGGTCGTGAATCATCTGATTGATCTCCACCATCAATCCGCCGACGGTTGGCGATCCAGGCGGACCGATAGCCGCACTTGTGACATGTTGGAGATCGATCGTGTTCAACTTCTCTGTGTCAATGTAGCGGCGATCCTGATCCACATTACGCCCCGCCTGGCCAAACATTGACTCCCAGAAACCAGAACGTGCAATTGCGTCATCAACAATTAAACCGGCTTCCTTTGCCCATTCTTCGCAGAGTCCCAGCGGATCCACAAAGTTCACCGGATCGTTCCCGCAGAAAACGTACAGGTTCAGCCCGCCCTCCAACCCGATGGGATCTTTGCTTAGCCAGCGACCTATCGTAGGGTCGTACCACCGGGCGCGGAAGTTGTAGAGCCCGGTGGCCTGACTGTACTCCCGGCCCTGCCACAGGTAGCGGTTGCCGACCGCTGACTGCTGAGCGGCGGCCTGCACATTGCCCCAGGCGTCGAACGCGTAGGATTCAACCACCGCGCCTGCCGCATCCACCAAAGCATGAACAGAGTTCAGATGATCCTTGACCGCATAGTAGCTGTTGGTCGCACCGGACGAGAAAACGGTGACCGCCAGCAGGTTGTCGATGCCCTCTCCCCATGTGTAGGAGCGCACCAAACCGCCGTCCGCGCTGACATCGACCACACATTGAGCGCCGTCATAAACATGGTAAACCGATGCCCCGCCTGTGGTCGTCGACACGCGCCTGCCAAGCGGGTCGTAGGTGTACGACTCGGCGAAAACGCCGTTGGTGGCGACGGACACAAGCTGCCCCAACGTGTCCCACGTCAGAGCGAGCGTGACGCCGTTGCGCACCATGTTGGTCACGTTGCCTGCGGTGTCGTGCTGGACGCCGCCCAGCCGGTTGTGCGTATAGGTGAAGGTGTCCGCTCCGGATGTCAGGCGGTTTCCGGCCAAATCGTAAGAGAAGGATACGCCGCCGGCGGAGGTCAGCCGGCCGAGCGCATCGTAGGTGTAGGCGTCAGCCACAGGCGCGCCGTTCACCGTGCCGACCTTCTGCGTGACCAGCCCCAGCACGTCGCGCCGGTAGGCGAACCAGCCGACAACGGCCCCTGACGCATTGCGGTAGACGAGGTTCGTCATGCGGTCAAGGATATCATAGCGGATAAACTCGTGCGCTGCCCGGGTGCACCCCGTTGCACGGCTTGCTATGCAGCCTGATGACTCATTCCTCAACAGCACCTCCGCCCAATGCGCTATTGATTGCATTATCGACTACAGAATTTGTGCTCAGGCTCAACACATCAAATAACACAACACGAGTAAAAGCGATGTCTTCTGCGGTTCTTTCCCTGTCAATACTCTTAAACCAACAACGGGTTAATACAACGTGATTGGTGAGCGACTCCCCCCAGGGTAACACGAATAACTTATGCAGCACACTATTGTGCTTTGAATGGCTGCGTTTCCCGTATCTCTTAAAATAATAATAGTCTTCGAAATCATTCCAGCTATCGGGAAACACATACTCATTTTCAACCAAGTACTGAGCGATCTTGCGTGCCAAGGTCAGACGCTTCTGGCCGCGACCCACGGTTTGATAAACGCCAACGAATTGGCTAATTACATACAGCGAGAACCCAACACCAATAAGCCACCAGAAAAACCGTTTCACTTGTTGAAATACCTTTGTTTGACAGTATTGGCCCAGTTTCTCAACCGGACTTTTCGTTCCACTTTCTTTTCCAGCCATTCTGGTGTTTGCATCCCACCTCTTAGAGGAGGCGAAGGAAAATACCCGCATTTATAGAGTATTTCATCTACGACATTCGCACAATTCCTTCCCAAAACCATGTAGTGACCTACTTCGAAATCATCAATCGCTTTTCTCATTTTCTGCTCCTCCGCACATGTCATATTTAGTTCAAGATATCCATCTTTTGCATTAGATACGACATCCGCTTTCTGAGATATACCAGGGGCACGGACAGCATTGAGCATTCCAGAAATATTCTCTGAAGTTGTGTATTCTTTTCCAGACCAATGTGCGTCTTCGCCCAATAAACCAAATTTTGACCAACCTGTAGAACTATTTGGATCTGTATAAACAAGCTCCGCGTGTGCCCCGCCAAGTGATGAGAAAAACACCTGTTCCCCCCAAGGATCCCTGTACATCGTCGGGCTATTCCCGCAGAAGGCATACAAATTAAGCCCGCCCTCAAGCCCGATGGGATCTTTGCTTAGCCAGCGACCTATCGTAGGGTCGTACCACCGGGCGCGGAAGTTGTAGAGCCCTGTGGCCTGACTGTACTCCCGGCCCTGCCACAGGTAGCGGTTGCCGATGGCTGACTGAGCGGCGGCCTGCACATTGCCCCAGGCGTCGAACGCGTAGGATTCAACCACCGCGCCTGCCGTATCCACCAACGCACAAACCGAGTTCAGGTGATCCTTGACCGCATAGTAGCTGTTGGTCGCACCGGCCGAGTACACCGTCACCGCCAGCAGGTTGTCGATACCCTCTCCCCACGTATACGAGCGCAACAAAGCGCCGTTTGCGCTGACATCGACCACACATTGAGCGCCGTCATAAACATGGATAACCGTCCCGGAACCGTCAGTCGTGCTGACGCGCCTGCCGAGCGGGTCGTAGGTGTACGACTCGGCGAAAGCGCCGTTGGTGGCGATCGACAGCAGTTGCCCCTGCGTGTTCCACGACAGGGCGAGCGTGACGCCGCCGCGCACGATGTTGGTCACGTTGCCGGCGGTGTCGTGCCGGACGCCGTCCAGGCGGTTGTGCGTATAGGTGAAAGTGTCCGCTCCGGAAGTCAGGCGGTTTCCGGCAAGGTCGTAGGTGTAGGCCACGCCGTTGGCGGAGGTCAGCCGGCCGAGCGCATCGTAGGTGTAGGCGTCGGCGGCCGTCACGCCGTTCACCGTGCCGACCTTCTGCGTGACCAGCCCCAGCACGTCGCGCCGGTAGGCGAACGCGCCGACAACGGCGCCCGACGCGTTGCGGTAGACGAGGTTCGTCATACGGTCAAGGATGTCATAGGCGCTTTCCGCGGTCAAGGCCGCGTTGCTGACGCACGCGATCAGGCCGTTCCAGTCGCAGTACAGGTTCGTGAAGGAGCCTGCGGGAGAGACGACACCTGACAGACGTTCCGCAGGGTCGAAGGAACGCTCAACGCTCAACGCCCAACTCTCAACGCTCAACGCGGTGTTCGTGGCGTTCCCGGACGGGTCGAGGGCCGTACGGCACTGCCAACCGCCACTGCCGACCGCCACTGTCTCGTTGGTGGCGCGGCCGGCGGGGTCGTAGGACCAGACGACCGATGCGGTCGCGTTGCTGGCGGAGAGCGGCTGGCCGTTGGGACGGTAGGCGGCCCCGAGGATCTCCGCGCCGCCGTGCAGGACGCGGACCACGCGGCCCGCGCGGTCGTAGACGTTGGAGACGGTCACGCCGTCGAAGCGGCGCGCGGAGGAGACGAGGCCGCCGACGAGGTAGGAGACGGACATGGACTGGCCTTCGAGGTTGGTGACGGCGACCACGCGGTCCTGCGCGTCGAGGCGGTAGGTCTCGACGTTGCGGCCCGTGGGGTCGGTCACCGCGAGCGCGTTCATCTGCCAGTCGCGCGACCAGGTCACGGAGACGGGCGCGCCGTCGAGCCAGCGGGTGACGGAGGCGGGCGTGCGCACGGGAAGGTACGAGAAGTCGGTACGGTTGCCCGCGCGGTCAAGCGCGGAGGTGACCACTCCGTCGGCGCGGCGGCAAACAAACTCCGGCACGCCATCGGGGTGCGTGATCCCAACGAGCCGGCCATACGTGTCGTTCGTGTAGGCGGTCGCACGCCTGCCGCCGTCGGCGGCAGGCAGGGCCGATTCCGCCAAGCGTCCGTATGCATCATGCACCGTACGCACCGAAGGCCCGGCGGGCGGCACGATCAGTGAGAGGTAACCGGAGGCGTCGTACTCGAACGTCGTGGCGTGGCCGTTAGCGTTGGAGACTACGGCGGGCATGCCGTTTGCCGTATAGGCGAAGCTGACCGTCGACACGGCGTCCCGACTGCTGAGGAGGAGTCCGGCATCGGACCACGCGAACCAATTGGTCACACCGCACGCATCCGCCGTCATGACGGGCAGCGGCATAGCCGGATGCCATTCGTAAAAACGCGCGTTCTCCGTGTAGGCCGGCTCGAACCCCAAGGCGGCGGCCTCGCGCAACACGTTGTGCCGCCCGTCGAACTCCCGGATCAGGCGCGACGCCAAACCGCCCTGCGTCACGGTCTCGCGAACCGGGTTCTGCGCCGAATCGTAGACGTATGAACGGGCCGAACCGTCGGCCTCGCTGACCTCGGAGGTGACGCACCAGGTGTTCGCGTCCCAGCGCAGGAGGTTCGTCACGGCGGCACCGGCCGAACGCCACGCCGTGTACCGCGTGGCGTTCGTTACGTTCCCGGGGTGGTACTGGAAACGCGTCAGGAAGGCGTTGCCGTCCAGCCATGACAGCGCGCCGAAGCGCTGGGCGACGCCGTTCCTGACGATATTGGTGTACGTGTAATTGTAGGTCGCGCCCGCGGCGTCCACCCGCTGGGTCAGGGCGAAGCCCGACGCCTCGTAGCGATAGGCCTCGCCCTGCTGCGCCCCCGCCGCCGCAGTAACGCGGCGCGCGGCGCACAGACGCCCGCTGCCGTCGTAGCCGTAAACGACGGACCATGCGGGGTCGGCGGTCGCGAGACCGGAAAGAAACGCGTCGCGAGGGCCGGCGTTCGTGTAGGAAAGCGTGATGAACTGGCCGTTCGAGTGCTCCACGCGCATGAGATACTCCCGCCCGGTCTCCTCGTTGAGGCTGTAGGTCAGCGCAAGCGCGTTGCCCCGGCTGTCGCCGACCGACACCAGCCTGCCGGCCACGTCGAACACCCACGAGACGCCGCCCGGCCGATACACGCGCCAGCCGCCCGGCCCGCACGCCTCCAGGCGCAGATCGACGTCATCGGCGGACACGAACACCGTGCCGGTCTTACGGAACGCGTATGTGCGGCCGTCGGGCGAATAGAGCCGCCGGTACGTTCCAGCGACGCCCTTGTACAGCGACGCCTCCTCGACGCCCAGCCGCAGCTCGTAGCCGTGCGCCCACCCGGGGCCCAGCGGCCCCCCGCCCACCAGCGACGAGCTGCTGTAGTGGCGCTCGAAGACGAGCGGCAGTCCCGGGCAGTTCACGGCGGCGTCAGCCAGCGAGACGGTCACGTTGCCGGAGATCGCATTGACCGGATCGGCCTTGTCCGCCTTGCCGGGGTCGCGCGACGCGGCCTCGGCGGCCGTATCGCTCACGCCCGCCGCCGGCGTGGTCACCGTGAAGGGCCTGCGGCCCGAGTTGAAGCCCGTGTCTTCTCCGCCGAACGTTCCCGGGGGCATGTCAAACGTGAGGCCGGGACCAGAGACGTTCGCCGAATAGTCGCCATCGTCATCGTCGTCGAGCAGTGAAATCACGGCACCCTCGAAGGTCTGGCCGCACGGCATCCGGAACGTCTTCGAGAACATGTAGGATGACGCATTGACATGCGTCATGAATAGCTTGTACGGGCCCACCGAAAGCGCGTACATCTCGGAGTGGCTCAGGCTGGGGTCGCCAATGGTAAGGGTCACCGGCACCGTCACGTCGTCAGTGGCCACCCGGTTGTCGTCCGCGTCGGCCGGGCGGACGTCAAAGAGGTCAAGCACGCCATCCCAGTCGCTGTCGGAAAGATAGGGCGACGAGCCGCTGACCGACCAGTCCGCTGCCGCACCGGCGCCGAAGTCCAGGCTGAGAGGAGAGGGCGACGCGGATGACATCCGCTGCGAACGCACCACCTCGTAGAACGCCGCCTCCTGCCCGTCGGAAAGCCCGTCCCCGTCCGAATCCGCCTCGGGATCGTTCCAGACGAGAGGATCGCGCCCGAACCAGACCTCCCAAGGGTCAGCCATAAGGTCGCCGTCGGAATCGGGAGAGAGGGGGTCGGTGCCGTAACTGCGGCACTCCTCGCCGTCCAGCAGCCCGTCATAATCACAGTCCTCTTCCAGAGGGTCCGTACGCGTGCCCAGCGCGAGAACGATTTCGAGTCCGGCATATACCGCGCCCGGCCTCTCATAGATGTAAGCGGCCTTCTGGACCGCCCCGGCAGCCTGAATGCCCAGCGAGGCCGAGCGTCCGTCAGCGACACCCTTCACATAGTGGAACCCGACAACAGCCTGATTTGAGGACGCCTGAGGGAGCAGAATCTGGAACGTCACCATGTTGTTCGTCGTCGCGGAATAACCGTAGAACCCCATGTTGCGGTACTCGATCACGCAGAAGCGGCTGCCGTTCGTGGAAACTTCTGCGACCGTGATCGCTGATCCCAGCACCTCAGGATAGGCTTTTAGGTCATCCCAATATCCCGCGATGAACGCATGTTCGGTCTTGAACGCACTGTTGGTCAGATCGTAGTTCCCAGAGAAGTTCCCGCTCGGGACAGCCGCGCCGGGCGTGAGCAGCCACACAACCCCGTTCACGCTGACACACGCGTTCGTGCGCGCCAGCCCTCCAAAATAGACCGGGAACGGCAACGGCACGGTGACAAGCCCGTCGTCCAACGCCGCCTCCGAAAGCGCATGGATCAGATTCGTGCCGCCTGACGCGTCAAACCAGTGTGAGAGCGCCCTGGTTTCGACATGCGCGATCTCCTCCCCATCCGTCAGCAGGTCGCGATCCGTATCGGCGGCAAACGGATCCGTTCCATATTGCGCCACTTCGCTGGCGTTTGTAAGACCGTCCCCGTCGAAGTCAGCCGCACCGTCGGCAGGGTTCAGCGGATCGAACCCGTTGTCGGCCTCCCACCTGTCGGGGAGGCCGTCGTTATCGGTATCCTTCGAAAAGGGGTTCGTGTTCAGTAATACCACCTCCTCGTAATCGTCCAGGCCGTCCTGATCGCTGTCCGGTGACGACAGGTCGGTTCCGAGTGCCGCCTCCTCGATGTCCAGAAGGCGATCCCCGTCCGTATCTTCCGACAGGGGGTCGGAGCCGTACCCCGGCCAGTAAACGACGGTAAGACCGTTGCTGACCGCGATTTGCGGCTCATGCGAGTACTGCAATACGGCCCGGGTCTGCGTGTTGACAACCCCCAGCGTCGCGGAACGCCCGTCCACCTGGTTGGTTGAGGAGAACCCGGACTGATAGGACACCTGCACGCGATTCGTCAGGGATTCAACGAGGACGATCTCAAAGCTGAACGATGTCTGCGGATACGAATACCGGCTCATATTGGCGTAGCGGATGACGCAGTAGCGGTTTCCGTTAGTCACCACGTCAGCAACCCGGACACTCGGTGTATTGGCGCTGTACGCCATCAGGTCATCCCAGTAGGCCGCCACAAAGACGCCGCGAGGAACCGTGTTCGTCGACAGCGGCGAATTGCCGTAAGGGTATGTCACAGGAAACACGGCCGACGACTCGCCGGGAGGCTGCAACCATATACAGCCGTTCACGTTGATGATCGCGTTCGTGTAACTGATCGTGCCGAAGGTCACGGGAAAAGGCAGCGTGATCCGCACGCTACCCTCATCGACATTCTGCCCCGTCGGCCAAAGGCCTACCCCTTGCGACGCATCCGGGCACAACCACTGTTCCCTAGTGCTCAGGCACCTAAGCTCCTGTGGGTCGCACAGGCCGTCGGCATCCCCATCCGGCAAGGAGGGGTCAGATAGCCAGACCGACTCCGTATAGTCACCGACCCCGTCGCCGTCGGTATCGAACTTCCAAGGGTCAGAGCGAAGGTCATACTCCTCGCGATTCGTCAGCCCATCACCATCCACGTCAAGATCGCCGTCAGCCGCGTCGGTCGGGTTCAGCCCGAATGCGACCTCCCATCCATCCCACATGCCGTCGTTGTCGGTGTCACGCCAGTTTGCGTCGGTCTCGAAGCAGTACAGTTCGGCCCTGTCGTCAAGCCCGTCGCCGTCGCTGTCCGTCAAAAGCGGGTTCGTGCCCAGAACATAAGTCTCACGGCCGTCCGAGATGCCGTCGCCATCGCTATCGGCGTCCGCCCGGGTCATTAGAAAGAAGCCGCGGGTGCCAAGACACGGCCCTCTCCACATGTCGAACGGTCCGGATGGCGTGAGGGTCGAACGGATCAGCCAGGCGTTCGTCACCGGGCTTAGCGCAGGCCGCGCCAGCAAGTCGACAGGCATCCGGTCTGCCGGCGTGTAGACGTACAGGCTCAGCTCGTTGGACGTCGCCTGCATGGCGGCGAAGGCGACCCGGTTGGTGTCCTCGGGCAAGACCAATGGCGGATATCCCGGCGGCGGGTTGTTGGTCGCCGAGGCGGCCACCGCCGCCCGCAGCAGAGGCCAGTCGTTGGAGGCGATCAGCTTGAAGTCGAAAACGAAGCGGCTGCGGTCGCGGTTCCCGTACCAGGCGTCTATCTGCGATCCGGCCAGATAAGCGGGCGGCCCGCGGCCGTACGTGTCCCTGACCCACTGCCAGGCATCGAAAGCCGCGGGCACGCCGTTGGTGCGGTACGCCGAACCGTCAACGGCCAAATAATGCCAGGCGCGCGACACGCCCGCCGTCTCGGCCACTCTAACGCGCCAGACTGGTAAGCCGAAATGTAGAGACGGATGCACTCGGTTCGTCACCTCCGACACACCGCCGTGCGGCGAGAACGTGAGCCACCCGCCCCACATATAGATCGTCGCGAAGCAGGTATTGGTTCCGACCACGGTGCGGGGAGGGTAGATAAACGCCTTATTGGTGAGCCCCCCATACCTCGCCTCCACCACAGAGTCCAGATCTTCCAACGTCCCGATGTTGGCAGGCTGCGTCCAATCGGCCCGGACGGGGCCGGCGGCCCACAGAACGCTAAACGCTAGCGCCGCTACGCCAGGCCCCCGACGGCGCCCCATGACGCTCGCGAATCTCATGTGGTTGCCCCGATTGACATGATTAGCTCAACGCAAGTTACCCCATAGATCCTTTTGGCGTCATGCCATAATCCATGATTAGTTCATATTATGCGGGAAGGCTGAAAAGAGTCAACCCCTTATCTCTGAAAATGAGATATGACGATGCCTGGCGATTCCGTTTCCCGACGGAAGCCGTAAGATGCCTAGGCTGGGGGGCGACGCCTTGCCGAACTCGCGCGAGCGCCGCGCGCGAACGGATTAAAAGAAACCGGGCGCGCCGGCCTGAGCCGACGCGCCCGAATTTGTTGGATCCGTCTGGCCTGCGCCTGAGGCTTACACCAGGCCCTGATCCAGCATCGCCGTGGCGACCTTCATGAAGCCCGCGATGTTCGCGCCCATGACGTAGTTGCCCTTGTGGCCGAACTCCTCGGCGCGCTCCCAGCACTGCTTGTGGATCTCGACCATGATCATGTGCAGGCGGTTCTCGACCTCCTCGCGCGTCCAGGAGTAGCGCATCGAGTTCTGGCTCATCTCCAGACCGGAAGTGGCCACGCCGCCGGCGTTGGCGGCCTTACCCGGACCGTACATGATCTTGGCGGCCACGAACTTCTCAACCGCCTCCGGGTTGCTCGGCATGTTGGCGCCCTCGGCCACCAGCTTGCACCCGTTCTTGAGCAGCGCCGCGGCGTCGTCACCGTTGATCTCGTTCTGCGTCGCGGACGGGAAGGCGCAGTCGCAGGGGATGCCCCACGGCCGCTGGCCTTCGAGATACTCGCAACCGAACTTCTCGGCGTACTCCTTGATGCGGCCGCGCTTCTCGTTCTTCAGCTCCATCACGTAGGCGAGCTTCTCCGCCGTGATGCCGGCCTTGTCGTAGATCGTGCCCGCCGAGTCGGAGAGCGACACGCAGGTCGCGCCGAGGGCGTTGAGCTTCTCGATCGTGTACTGCGCCACGTTGCCCGAGCCGGAGACCGTGCAGATCTTGCCCTCGAAGCTCTCACCGCGCTTCTTCAGCATCTCCTGCGCGAAGAACACGCAGCCGTAGCCCGTCGCCTCAGGGCGGATCAGCGAGCCGCCCCAGGTGCGGCCCTTGCCCGTCAGCACGCCGGTGAACTCGTTGCGCAGACGCTTGTACTCGCCGAACATGAAGCCGATCTCGCGCCCGCCCACGCCGATATCGCCCGCCGGAACGTCGGTGTCCGGGCCGATGTGACGGAACAGCTCGCGCATGAACGACTGACAGAAACGCATCACCTCACGGTCCGACTTGCCCTTGGGGTCGAAGTCCGAGCCGCCCTTGCCGCCGCCCATCGGGAGCGTGGTCAGCGAGTTCTTGAAGATCTGCTCGAAGCCCAGGAACTTCAGGATGCTCTGGTTCACCGACGGGTGGAAGCGCAGCCCGCCTTTGTAAGGCCCGATCGCGCTGCTGAACTCCACGCGGAACCCGCGGTTCACCTGGAACACGCCCTTGTCATCCTCCCAGGGCACGCGGAAAACGATCATGCGCTCCGGCTCCACGACGCGATCCAGAATGCGCTCCTTCTCAAGGATCGGACGCGCGGCAACCACGGGCTCGAGCGACTCGAGCACCTCTTGTACGGCCTGCAGGAATTCGGGCTCGTTCGCATTACGCTTGCGAACGTTCTCGAGAACGGTCTTCACATAGCTCATTTTGAAACTCCTCACCGATGTTATGCCAACATTTTTGTCACCCGGTTGCCGAGTGGTAATGATAGATCATAGCAGCACACATGCCAAACCTAGCGATTCTACAAGAATACCGCTTGAACACCGTCAGAGCGCGAAATCACGTACGCGTAATGCGATTTAAGAAACATTTATGTCGCACGTATTTGTCACTTACGACAGTATTGTATCCTCTTTCGGCGCTTATCCGTGAGCACTGACGGTGTGCCCTGCCGTCCGCCGCGGCCCGTCTGAGGCCGCCTGCCGCCTCAGCGGGAGGGACGCTGGGGCGAGAGGACAAACCGGTACGCATAGGTCTGGCCGGGCGCGAGCTGGTGTTCGGGCCAGGGGCGCGCGCCCCAACTGTCCTCGCCCGCCACCCCCATCTGACCGTAATCGATCCGCACGATCCAGTTGCCGCAGGGGCACAGCTCCCACGGGTGCTTCCGGCTGGCGAGTTCCTCGTCGGTATACGGCAGCACGCTGAAGTTGATCTTAGGCTCGCCCGTGATGCGGACGCCGTGCCCGGCCTCGTCTGTGAAGGTCAC
Organism: Verrucomicrobiota bacterium; assembly: GCA_022704145.1. Classification (GTDB taxonomy): domain Bacteria; phylum Verrucomicrobiota; class Kiritimatiellia; order RFP12; family UBA1067; genus JAKJGY01. The sequence goes on along the minus strand of JAKJGY010000006.1, from coordinate 3,094 downwards.
CCAGTAGGTGTCGGTACGGTTGCCGGTCTCCTGCGGTTCGACATACGGGAAGAAGAACTCCGACGCCGGCAGCTCATAGCGTCCGAAGAAGGCCGAGGCCTGACGGTCGGAGTAGCTCTCGTGGGGCCCGCGCCCGAGCCAGGCGACCCGGCCGTAGGCGGCGGGTATCTGGGTGATCATGCCGAAGCGCGGCATCGGCCCGACTCCGGCGCCCTCGGGGGTGACCTTGAACGACACCCGGATGTCGCCCGCGGGGGTGAAGGCATAGGTCAGCTCGCCGGTCGTTTTCCCGGCAGCCGGATAGGCGTGCTTGACCTGGATCTCGAGTGTGTTGTCCACCGCGCGCCGCACCGCGATATCGCGGGTCTCGCGCCCTTGTGCGGCATGCCGCCACAGCCCCAGCCGCTCCGCCATCCCGTTGCCGCGATCATTATCCGTCGGGGCGCGCCAGAAGGACGGCTCCAGCGGTGCCAGGAGCTGCTCGCGCCCCCCGACCTTCCACGAGGCCAGCGCGCCGTCGGCCTTGCGGACACGGGCGACGAAGTCCGCGCCGGTCACGACGATCACCTCACCCGTCGAATCGATCTCGGCCTCACGCCGGTCGCGGACGCCCACGGCGAGCGGCGCCCGCGGCTCGGCCGGAACCACCACCTGGGAGCGCGCCGCCACATGGCCCTTGGCGGCCCAGGCCGTCCGCCGCAGGGTCACGAACTCGAAGGTCCATGCGCTGACCTGCGCGGCGTACGAGGGGCGCCGCGCCATCGCCAGCGGCACCGTGACCTCGCGCCTGCCCTGGGGCGGCACGTCGAGCCGCCCCAGGCTGCCCGAACTGACGGTCTCGCCGTTTTCCTCGTAACGCCAGCGGCACTCAAACTCCGCCAGCCCCGTGAAGAACGCCTCGTTGCGGACCGCGAACATCCCGCGTGTCACGTCCACCGCCTCGACCGAGGCGTTCTGGTAGCAGTAACGTACCTCGGCGAGCTGCGGGGTCGGTCTCCGGTCAGGCTGGAAGAGGCCGTTACAGCAGAAGTTGTCGTCGTTCGGATAGTCGCCGTAATCGCCGCCGTACGCCCAGAAGGTGGTCGGGCCGCCGTGACGCACGCGCGCGCTGGGGATCGGCTTGCGCAGCCCCTGATCGACGAAGTCCCAGATGAACCCGCCCTGCAAGTTAGGGTACGCGCGGATCACACGCCAGTAGTCGGAGAGATTGCCCGAGGAGTTACCCATCGCATGCGAGTACTCGCACAGCAGGAACGGCACCGCCGTGTCCGTCCGCTGGCCGTAGGCCTCGATCTCGCTCACCCGCGCGTACATCGTGTCCACGGTGTCGCGCGGCCCGTTGCGCTGGTTCTGGATCAGCCGGCCCGGGTCGCGCGCCTTGATCCAAGCGTAGGCCTGTGCGAAAAAGTCGGAGTCCACGTTGTTCTCGTTGCCGAGCGACCACAGGATCACCGAAGGGTGGTTCTTGTCACGCTCCACCATGCCGACCTGCCGGTCGAGCGCCGCGGCGCGGTAGGCGGGATCGATCACGGGGTTGCGCGGCGTGTCGGACAGCCCGTGGGTCTCAAGATTGGCCTCGTCCATCACATAGAGGCCGTACGTGTCGCAGAGGTCATACCAGCGCGGGTCGTTGGGATAATGGCTGGTGCGCACCGCGTTGATGTTGTTACGCTTCATCAGCAGCACATCCTCAAGCATCCGCGCATACGGCACCGCATACCCGTGATCGGGATCCATCTCGTGGCGGTTGACGCCCTTGATGAGGACCGGCTGACCGTTGACCAGCAGCCGGCCGCCGCGCACCTCGACCTGACGGAAGCCGACCTTCTGCGGCACAGCCTGCAACGTCCGACCGCGCGCATCCTTCAGCGTCAGCACCAGCGTGTAGAGGTCGGGCTGTTCGGCCGACCATAGCCGCGGCGAAGGCACGGCGATGTTGAGCTGCACGTCCTGCCCCACCGGGAGTGCGCGCCCGCGTGCGACACGGCCGCCGCCGAAACCGCACGGGTACAGTTCGGCCTCGAGCGTCGCGCCCTCCGCCGGGCCGCGCAGCTCCGCCTCGACCTTCAGGTTCCACACCCCGCCGTACTCCCCGGCGGAGGCGGGCACCACGCGCACAAAATGATCCCACAGGTGCGTCTCCGGCACGGACCAGAGGTAGACGCTGCGGAACAGCCCCGACAGCCGCCAGAAGTCCTGATCCTCCATGTAGGAACCGTCGCACAGACGATAGACACGCACCGCCAACGTGTTCTCGCCTGGCTGAAGCGCGGGCGTGACATTGAAGGTGGCACCCTGCCGGCCATCCTCCGCATAGCCGAGCCGCTCGCCGTTGAGCCAGACCTCCAACGCCGCGCCGAAGCCGTCGAAACGGAGATAGGCCGTCCGCCCCGCCCAACCTTTGGGCACAGTGAAGGTGCGGCGATAGGAGCTGACGGCGTTGCGCTCCTTGAACGTGGTGTAGCGCGCGTCCGGCTCGCCCATCACGAAAGGCGGGTCTACCTTGAAATAATAGCCGATGTTCTTGTAGAGGGGCGTCCCGTACCCTTTCAGCTCCACACACCCCGGCACCGGAATCTCCGCCCAGTCCGCCACAGGGGTCTCAGGCCGGTGGAACCCGGCCGGGGCCGCCTCGGGCCGCGCCGCCCAGCGGAACTTCCAGGAGCCATCCAGCGAAAGAAAATATGGCGACGCCTCACGCGCCGCGGCCTGCCGCGCCGCACGCGCCGACGCGAAGACCCATTGTGTCGCAGCGGCCTTTTCGACCCCTACACGGAACAGCCGCGGGTTCTCCCACTCGGGCCGGCTCTCGAAGAGCGCCGGATCTGTGGCGGCGCAGGGCCGCATCGCGCCGTCCAGCGCGAACGCCGTACCGGCCCAGGCGCCGTACGCCTCACCCGCGCCCTCGCGCTCCGTAGCCAGACGGACGCGCCCCACGCCCGCCAGCGGAATCTCGAAGGCCCGCGCCGGCTCGCCGCGCCGCATCGGGCCGCTCCGCCACAGCTCGCGGCCGTCACCGTACACCACGAACACGGCGCAGGCCCCGGAGTCGCTGCTGTCGTCGACCCCCACCCGACCCGAAAAGCGGCGGGCC
>JAKJGY010000301.1 GCA_022704145.1 Verrucomicrobiota bacterium | reverse complement strand
CTCGACTACGCCGCTGAGATCAAGCGCGACGCCGACCCGGCCATGCAGGGGATCAAGCGCCTGCTGCTATCCGGCGTGCGACGCGAGATGATCGCCGCCGAGCGGAATCGTGAGACGCGCGCAGCCGCCGTGGCCGCAGCGGCGTCGGCCACGGCCGCCTGCCGCGCGCAGTCGCAGCAGGCGTGCGGAGCGGGCGGGCCGGTGCTGTCGCGCGTCATGTCGCTCGCCCGTGTGCTGGCGCCCTTCCGCTGGCCGCTAGCGCTGGCGTCGTTCTCACCATTCGCCGGCGACCTTATCGTCAAAGTCGCTAGCCTGTTCAGAGGAGGTGCCGCATGAAGAAGTCATTCGCCATCGCCGCCCTCGCGCTCGCTATCCCAAGCTGCGCCGTCATCCAGGGGTGCATCAGCATCGAGAACCACGTCCACCTCGCACCCGGCACCGACGGGGGCGACGCGGAGGCCCTCATGTCACGCGCCGCCCCGACCAACGAGGTCAGCGCCGCCGTACGTGGAAGCGTTGCCATCAATTCCGCCATCTACTCGCACAAAACCATCAGCCCCGACACCACCGCCGCCCTGACCAAGTGAGAGGAGGCCCTCCATGCTCACCCTGAAAGAGATCGTACAGCAGGAGTCCGACATACGGCACGTCCGTGCGCTGCGCTCCGAGATCAAGCGCATGAACCTGTCGCGGCAGCCCGCCTTCGACAACATGTCGGATTACGAGCTGGCCAAGATCTACAACGGCTACGGCCCGGACTCCTGGCCTGTCGCGATCCGCGACGCAGTGACTTGGTGCTACGACAACTGGGAGGTGCTGGCCCTTATCCACGACCTCGACTTCCACCTGTCTGACGGCACGCGGCGCGGCTGGATGGAGGCGACGGCGCGTTGGCAGATCAACGGAAGCCTCGCGCTGAGCGACCGCTACCCGATGCGCAAGTTTTGGCTCTGGCCCGCCCGCATGATCGCCTGGGCGAAGCTGCGCGCCTCGCTGCGCGCGCTACAGCTCTGCTCCTGGCCGGCGTGGGTTTCCGCTTGCGGGCGCAGGGGCGCGGACGTACAATGCGGGCGTACGGGCGATGAGGCCGTGAAGGTCTGATCCTGTGGCCGGGTGGCTACGGGATGCAGGAACGAAAGGAGACAGAGATGAAGAGACTGAGGATGATTGCCGTGAGCGTTATGGCGCTCGCGGGGGTCGCGCTGGCCGAGTGGTACGGAGGGACGCTCACCGTTAAGGCGGGCTCCACGAATGCCGCCGTGTCCTTTGCGGCGACGAAGGCGTTCGGCCCCAGTTCGGCCGAACTCGACCGGGTGGTGTTCTACAACGAGAGCGGCGCGGGCACCGGGGCGGTGGTCTTCGCGGCCTACGACTTCGGCTACGAGGACGCGCTGTACGTCGGTACGGGCGCGACCGCAGGCACGCTGAAGAAGGACGCGCCCGTCAGGACCACCATTACCGGTACCACCACCAACTACCTGCCCTATACGGTGCGCCAGTTGCGCGTCAGGGTGGGTCAGGGCGCCGTCGCCGATGACACGGTGTACCGGTGGGGCGTGTTCACCAAGTGACCGGAGAGGGGCTCAGCTTGCCTACGATCAGGATAGACACATTCGCCGGGGAGATGGCACGCCTGCACAGCAGCGCGTTGCCCGACGGCAGCGCGACAACCGCGCACAACGTCGTCCTGACTGACGGCAAGCTGCGGCCCCTCCGTTTCCCCTCCGTCTCCACGGTTCCGATCCGCATGGAGAACGGGCTGACGGCCGTGGGCGGCGCCCGAAGCCTGTACCTCTGGAAGCGCGGCGACGTGACGGAGCTGCTGGCGTGGCCAGGACAGGTGCATGTCGCCCCGTCCAATGTCGCGGACGATCCCCGCAGGCGGATATTCGTCACGGGTGAGACCGGCGTCGGGGCGAACCTCCTTAATCCGGCCGTCTATGTCGCCGACCTCTCGGGGCGCGGATACGGCCGCTCGACCATCGTCAAGAGCCCCATGCGCGCCCCCGTGGTGTCGCCGCCCGTCATCCCTCCGGAGGAGACCGACCTGCGCTACACCGTCTTCTATCAGACGTGGGTTGACGAGTACGGCTACATGAGCGGGCCGAGCGAGCCGTCCGAGGAGATCGCGTACGCGGACGGCCTCTCGGTCACGGTCCGGTCGGACGCCGCCCCTTCGGGCGCCGTGTCGCGCCGGATATGGAAGGTGATCAGCGGGACGGAGACCGAGAGCATCCAGTTCGTCGCCGAGCAGGCGGCGGTCGGGGCGACGTTCCCGCAGTTCTCGTTCGCGGCCAGCGACAGCGACGCGGGCGAGATCCTGCCCATGTTCGGCTCGCCCCCCGCCGACCTCTCGTGGATGTCTTTCGTCCCCGGCAACTTCTACGCGGGCTTCTCCCCCTCGTCCCCGCGCACGGTCAGGTTCAGCGCGCCCGGCTATCCGACGACCTGGCCCTCCGACTACGCCTATGACATCCGTTCCGACCTCGTGGGCCTCGGGGTGTGCGGCAACACGGTCGTCGCGCTTACGGAGGGGGCGCCGTGGCTTCTGAGCGGCGCCAGCCCCGACTCCATCTCCACCTCGGTCATGCAGTCCGAGTACGCCTGCGTCTCCGCGCGGTCGATATGCACCATGAACGGCGCGGTGTACTACGCCTCAAGCGACGGGATATGCGTCGTCGCGCCGTCCGGCAGCTACCCTATGCTGGTCGGGCTTGTGACGGAGAAGTATTTCGGGAAGAGGGAGTGGGCGGCGCTCAACCCCTCGACATGCGTCATGGTGCCTTACGACAACACGCTCCACTGCTGGTTCACGCTGGCGGACGGCAGCCTGACGGCCCGCACCTTCGCCCTGAGCGAGGGCGCGGCGGCGGTGTGCCGCCACGACGAGGAGGCGGTGTGCGCCTGTTACGACCCGGAGGACGACCGGCTCTACTTTGTAAGGGGGGTGTGAGATGGCCTATGCGTCACATCTGGTCGCGGTTTCTGGCACTTCTAGGGTTGAGTGCCCTTTTCAGGCTGTGACCTCCGGCGGGCCGTACGCCGGATACGAGTATTACAAAGGAGGAAATTGGCATTTCTGGTATCATGTGGCGAACGCATTGCTTGGCGTCTACATTAATGGCGATTCTGGCATTTCCACCTACGGCCCGGTCACATTCCCGTTCACGCGGGGGGCGAGCGCCGGTAAGGCGGCCGTCACTTTGCATGTCGGTTACGTGCTGAGCGTTATCAAGGACGGTTCCGGGACGGCCATATCCTGCACCACAAGCGGGGGGGCGTCCCTTACGACCGGGCACCTTGTGATGACCGC
>JAKJGY010000096.1 GCA_022704145.1 Verrucomicrobiota bacterium | reverse complement strand
CCAGCAGCGGCGGACGCGGACGCGCCCCGCGGTAGACCGGCGAGTGCAGCGGCGCCCCGTCCGACTCGTACAGCCGCACGAGCTTGCCGTCCGGGCGGTCCGGGTCGGCCAGCCCGATGCGCATGAACCCGCTCGGAGCGCCCTTCGTCTGCTTCGGCCGCCGCAGCAGGGCGCCGGTCGCGCCGGTCGTGCAGACCAGGCGGCCGTCCGGCAGCGCGGCCACATCGCCCGCCGCGATCGGCAGGTTCACCAGGTCGCGCTGCGCGCAGCCCGGCCGGCCGACCGCCACGCTCGCGCCGGTCAGGTACGCCACACGGCCGTCAGGCAGCGGCGCGGGGCTGCCGCAGTTGAACGCGCGCAGGCGGTTGCCGTAGGCCGGCCCGAGGTCCAGGCCGAACTCGGTGTACCCGTGCGTGCCTTCCGGATGCACCGCGTGCAGCAGCGTCTCGACCTTGCCGCGGTCGAAGAAATTGTCGGAGCGGATGAAGAGCAGCCGCCCGTCCGCCAGCACCTCCGGCTCGTTATCGAAAATAAAGGTCGTGGTAAGGCGCCGGATATCTCCGCCGTCCGGGCGCATCGTGAAGAGCGCGCGCGAGGGCGTGTTGTGATACTCCTCGAAACAGCCGCAGCGCGTGGAGACGAAGGCGATCCGGCCGTCAGGCAGCTCCACCGGGTCGATGTCGTGAAACGGCCCGCTCGTCAGCCGCTCCGGCACGCCGCCGGTCGCCGCGATCCGGTACAGGTGGAAGAACGCCTCCCCCGCAGGCACCATCGAGAAGAGGATGTGGCGTCCGTCAAAGGTCACGCTGGGCGAGCCCAGCGCGCCCGACCCCGCGTCGAGCAGCACGCGCGGCGCCACACCCGGCCGCGCCGGCGCCAGCGCGCGGAGCGTCCGTCCGACCTTCATCGGCCCGGGCAGGTCATGCTCCGGAAACGCGCGCGTGTGACCGGGATTGAAGATCGTGACGTCGAGGCTCTGATAGGCCGTGCCGCCATGCGCGTGCGAGCGCGTCAGGCTGCAGTCGTCGCCCACGAAGACCAGCCCCTCGGGCCACGGATATCCCTCGGGCGGCGCAGCCTCGTCGGCGGCGTCACGCCGCTGGCTCGGCGGCTCGGCCCGCGCAGGCACCGCCAGGCGGCCCCAGGGGCCGCCGCCGAACGCCGCCACCTCCGACGCCGGCCCCCACTCCTGGTCGTTGAAGTCCGACTGCGCCCAGTTCGGCTCCTCGTCCGGCCGGCAGCGCCACGTGGCGTCCGTGACCCGCTCGACCGTCTGGCCGTCGCCCAGCACCACGCGCAGCTTGAGCAGCAGCCCCGCAGGGCCGCGCGCCGTGTTGGCCGCCTCCACCGCCAGCACGTTATCCCCCGCAGTCAGCAGCGCGGCCACATCGAAGCGCCTGGGGCGGTTCCACGCGTCCGGCTCTGAGAGGTTCCCGCCCACCGGCTTGCCGTTGACGAACACCTCGTACAGGTTGTCCGCCGTGACGCACAGGTCGGCCGACACGATCCGCGCCTGCTCGGTGACCGCCACACCCGCCCGGAAATAGCACGTCCCCTCCGGCAACGCATTCAACGTAGGGCCTGACTTCGGCACATGCCAGACCCACCGCGCCCCCTCGAAATCAGCCTGCTGGCACCAGGCCGCGGCAGCGCCGCTCAGCACACACGCCATAAACAGCCCCACGCCTGTTCGTCGCATCAGTACCCCCATCCGCACTCTTACCCCCATTTGACGCCCCAGACATAACACAGACAGGCCTTCCCGTGCAAGCCGTCAGTTCAACGGCTGGTCAGCCCGCTTGTCTGGGGCGGGCCAGTTTGCTATTGTGATGCCCGTTCAAGCTCGCGTCTGCGGCTTACGTCATTCGCCATGTCAACCATCCCGCGCAGAGTCTGGCTGGAAATCAGCCTGGGTACGCTGACCGCCAATTACCTCAAGATCGCGCAGGCCGTCGCGCCCGCGCAGATCCTGGCCGTGCTCAAGGCCAACGCCTACGGCCTCGGCGTGCTGCCGATCGCGCGCGCGCTCGCCGAGGCTGGCGCCGACGCCTTTGGCGTGGCCGAGCCTTACGAGGCGCTCCAGCTCCTGCCGCTCGGCCGGCCGGTGCAGGTCCTGAGCAGCGTCCTGCCGGACGAGATCGAGCCGCTGGTCTCCGCCGGAGTCATCCTGCCGGTCACAGACCTGCCCACGGCCCGGCTCATCAGCGACGCGGCGACGCGCCTCGGCACCACCGCCACAATCCACTTCAAGCTCGACACCGGCATGGGGCGTCTCGGCATCCTCATGCCCGACGCGCCCGACGTCATCCGCCAGGCCTGCCGCCTGCCGGGACTGGCCTGCGAGGGCCTGTTCTCACATTTCCCTTACGCCTATGAGACCGGCTCGGAGCTGACCCACCACCAGATGGACCTCTACATCGCGCTGCTCCACGACCTCGCACGGGACGGCATCACCTTCGCCAAGCGCCACATCGCCAACAGCGACGCCGTCAATAACTTCCCGCGCGCCTGCCGCGAGCCGTTCAACGTCGTGCGGACCGGCATCAACCTGCACGGCTCGTTCGACACCGCCGGACGCCGCCGGCTGAACGTCCACCCCGTGCTGACCCTCAAGTCGCGCCTAAGCGCCGTCCGCGACCTGCCCGCCGGCACAGGCATCGGCTACGGCCACACCTACAGGCTGCACCGCACCACCCGCGTCGGGACGGTCTCGGCAGGCTATGCGGACGGTCTGCCGCTCGCGCTCTCGAACCGCGGCTACCTGCTCGTGCGCGGCGTGCCGTGCCCCGTGCTGGGACGGCTCTCGATGGACTACACCACCGTGTCGCTCGACTGTGTCCCCGACGCCGCCGTCGGCGAGGAGGTCGTCTGCCTGGGGGGCTCAGGCGAGCACGCGCTCACCGTCGAGGACTGGGCGGCCCTCAAAGGCACCCACCCCTACGAGATCATCTGCTCCTTCGGCAACCGCGTCGAGCGCCGCTACGTCTGACCCCCCGGCCTGGCGGTCACGCCCTTAGGCTTGACACCTGGCCCGTTGCGGGCGGCCCAGTCGGCCTGCCGCGCGACGCCCATCAGTATCGCCGCGTCGTCCTCGGAGTACACGCCGCGCGAGAAGATGCGCTGGACGCCCTGCATCATGTGGTCGGCCTTGTCCTCCTTCATAAAGCCGATCAGCAGGAGCATCTCGCGCCACTTCTCGGTCACCTTGAGCTTATGGGCGGCGGAGGCGGGCGGCGACTTCTCGACCGGGGCCTCATACGAACCCAGCGCGCCGTACAGCTCGTAGCAGCAGATCAGCACGGCCTGCGCGAGGTTCAGCGAGGCGTAGTCCGGATGCACCGGAATGCGGATCAGATGGGTGCAGAGGCCGATCTCGTCGTTCAGCAGCCCCTTGTCCTCGCGCCCGAACACGAGCGCCACACGGCCGTGCGCGGCCAGCCGCAGAAGCTCCGGCGCCAGTTCGCGCGGTGTCTTGACATGCTGGCGGTAAAGCCCGCCGCGCGCCGTCGTGCCGACCACAAAGGCGCAGTCCGCCACCGCCTCGGCCAGGGTCGCGCACTCGCGCCGCGCCTCCAGGATGCCGGTGGCGTGGACGGCCAGCCGCGCCGCCTCCGACCAGTCGTCACAGAGCTGCGGCCCCGCCAGAACCAGTTCGCGCACGCCCATGTTCGCCATCGCGCGGCAGACCGACCCGACGTTGCCGCTGTACAGCGTGCCCACCAGCACCACCCTGATATTGTCCAGCACGCCCGCCATCACAACCTACTCGTCCTTGCTCGTCCCCTTCAGCACGGCGATAAACGCCGACTGGGGCACGTTGACCTGACCGAACTCCTTCATGCGCTTCTTGCCTTCGGCCTGCTTCTTGAGCAGCTTCTGCTTACGCGTCACATCGCCGCCGTAGAGCTTGGCGGTCACGTCCTTCCGGAAGGCCCGGATATCCTCACGCGCGATAATGGTCCGCCCGAGCGCGGCCTGCACCGGGATCTTGAACATGTGCGGCGGGATCTCGTCGGCGAGCGCCTTACAGATCTGACGGCCGCGCGACACGGCCTTGTCCTTGTGGACCATGCAGGAGAAGGCGTCGACCACCTCGGCGTTCAGCAGGATGTCCATCTTGACGATGGCGCTCTCCTGATACCCGTAAGGCTCGTAGTCCATCGAGGCGTACCCGTGGCTGACGCTCTTCAGCATGTCGTGAAAGTCGATCAGGATCTCGTTCAGCGGCAGGACGCACGTCAGGATCACGCGCGTGCCGTCGAGGCTCTCGGTCTTCTCCACATAACCGCGCCGGTCCAGAACGATGCGCATCATGTCGCCGATGCAGGTGCTGGGGCAGATGATCGTGGCCTTGATCATCGGCTCCTCGATGCGCTCGACGCGCGTGATGTCCGGCAGGTTGACGGGATTGTCGATCTCGAGCGTCGTGCCGTCTTTCAGGACGATCTTGTAGACCACGGCCGGGTGGGTGCTGATGATGTCCAGGTCGAACTCGCGCCTCAGCCGCTCCTGCACCACCTCCATGTGCAGGAGGCCGAGGAACCCGCAGCGGAAGCCGAAGCCCAGCGCGACGGAACTCTCGGGGTGATAGGTGAACGCGGCGTCGTTCAGGTGCAGCTTCTCCAGGCCCGTACGGACTTTCTCATACTCGTCGGTGCTGACCGGATAGATCCCGCTGAAGACCATCGGGTGGACTTCCTTGAAGCCGGGCAGGCGCTCGGTGGCCCCCTCCTTCGCGGAGGTCACCGTGTCGCCGATCTTGATATCCGCCGGATCCTTGATCGAGCCGACGATATACCCCACGTTTCCCGCCTCCAGCAAGGGGATCGGCTTCTGGTCGGGGCTGAAGATGCCGACCTCCTTGAGCTGCGTGACGATACCGCTGCTCATGAACGTCACGGTGTCGCCCGCCTTAAGCGCGCCATCGACCACGCGCACATAGGTGATCACGCCGCGGTAGATGTCGAACACGGAGTCGAAGACCAGCGCGCGCAAAGGCGCGTCCTTACGCGTCTTCGGGGGGTGGATGCGCGCGACAACGGCCTCGAGCACCTCCTCCACACCCAGGCCGGTCTTGGCGCTGATCAGCAGCGGACGGTCCATCGGAATGCCGAGCACCTCCTCGATCTGCCGCGAGGTCTCCTCGACCTTGGCGCTAAGCATATCGACCTTGTTGAGGACCGGGACGATCTCGAGGTTGTTCTCGATCGCCAGGTAGGTGTTGGCCACCGTCTGCGCCTCCACGCCCTGCGCCGCGTCCACCACCAGGATCGCGCCCTCGCAGGCGCCCATGCTGCGCGAGACCTCATAGGTGAAGTCCACATGCCCCGGCGTGTCGATCAGGTTAAACCGGTAGGTCTTGCCGTCCTTGGCCGTATACATCATGGAGACCGGGTGGCACTTGATCGTGATGCCGCGCTCGCGCTCCAGATCCATGGCGTCGAGGGTCTGCTCGCGCATGTTGCGCAGCTCGATCGCCTTGGTCGCCTCCAGAATCCGGTCAGACAGCGTCGTCTTGCCGTGATCGATATGGGCGATGATACAGAAATTACGGATCGAGTCGAGCGTGGTGAGTTCCATCAAGTGCCTTGCCCATGGGGGTTGAGTGTGAATCAGGTGACAGAGGGACACGTTCGCAGGCTGGCCGTGCACCGGTCGCGCAACTGCGCGACGGCCGCGGCCATAGCGGCCTGCTTAAAAAGGAAGCTGCCTGCGACGAACTGGTTCGCGCCCTGTTCGGCGCAACGGGCCGCCGTCTCAAAATTAACGCCGCCGTCGACCATAATGTCGAGCGGCACCCGGCGGCTCGCCGCGTGACGCCGCAACGCCGCGATCTTCGGCAACACCGACTCCATAAAGGCCTGCCCCCCGTAGCCGGGGTTGACGGTCATGAACAGCACCTCGTCGCAGAGCGCCAGATACGGGTAGAGCGCCTCGGGCGGCGTCTGCGGCCGGGAGACCAGGCCCGACCTCACGCCGCTGCCGCGGATGGCGGCAAGCGCCGCCCAAATGTCGCAGTCCGCCTCGACATGGATCTGGACCGTATCGGCGCCGGCGTCCACAAAGCGCTGGAGATACAGATCCGGACGCGTCATCATCAGGTGGACATTACGCGGCAACCGCGGCACGACACGACGCGCCAGCGCCACCACGTCCGGCCCGAAGCTCAGGTTCGGCACGAAATGCGCGTCCATGATGTCGAGGTGCAGGGCGTCAGCGCCCGACTCGGCCACCCGCCGGATCTCCTGCGCCAGACAGCCGAAGTCGGCGGCCAGCAAAGAGGGCAAGACGTGAACGTTCATAAGCGCCTCATTATACGCGAAACACATGTGGCCGCGCAAACCTCTCTCGCAAGCGGGCCGCACTTCGAATACAAAGGGAGCCGACAGGCCTCCGGCCCGACGGCTCCCTCGTTGCATGCCACGCCCGCACAGGCGGGAGAGCGGCTCACCCCTCGCGCAGACGGGCCTTCTTGCCCGTAAGGTTGCGCAGATAGTAAAGCTTGGCGCGGCGCACCTTCGCCGAACGCTCGACCTCGACCTTGTCGATGTACGGCGAGTAAAGGGGGAAGACTTTCTCGACGCCGACGCCAAAGGCGATGCGGCGCACGGTGAAGGTCGCGTTGTTGCCAAGGCCGCCGTCACGGGCGATCACAGTGCCGACGAACGCCTGAACGCGCTCCTTGTCGCCCTCTTTGATTCGCACGAAGACCTTGACGCTGTCGCCGACCTGGAACTCCGGCGCAGCCTTCACTTCCGTCACCTTCTTAATCTGCTCGGCATTGATCATGTCGATCGCTTTAGCAATCATGTTCCCTACTCCTTCCTCTCTCAAAAATCCGTTCCGCCGCCCGACCCCAACAGGTCCGGCCGCCGACGCGCCGTCCGGTCCAGCGCCTGGCCCGCGCGCCAGGCCGCGACCTCCGCGTGGTTGCCGCCCTGCAGCACGGCCGGCACCGCCAGCCCGCGATACACCGGCGGACGCGTGTACTGCGGAAACTCGAGCAGCCCTTCCGTAAAGGACTCGTCGAGCGTCGCCGCCTCGCCCCCGCCCAGCACCCCCGGCACCAGCCTCACCACCGCATCCACCACCACCGCCGCAGGCAGCGCGCCGTTGGTGAGCACGTAATCGCCGATCGACAGCTCATCCGTCACCAGCGACTCACGCACACGCTCGTCAATCCCTTCATAGTGTCCGCATAGGAAGATGAGATGGGCCGCACGCGCCAGCCGGCGAGCCTCCGCCTGCCGGAACGTCTTGCCGGACGGGGTCATCAGCACCACCCGCGCCTCCGGCGTGCGAACCGCCTCAACCGCCTCGAACCACAGCTCCGGCTTCATGATCATGCCGGGGCCGCCACCATAGGGACGGTCATCCGCCGTGCGCCGAGCGTCGTGCGCAAAGTCCCGCAGATCCACCGTCCGTAAAACCACAGCCCCCTGACGCGCCGCCCGCTTCAGGATGCTCTCCTCAAAAAAACCGCGGAGCATTCCGGGAAAAACGGTCAGCACATCGATGCGCAGGGGCCCGCCCATACTCACCGAAACTAGGCCTGCACAGCCGCCGCAGCCGCGCTCTTACGCGCCTTGCGGACCATGCTCGCCACCGTCTCGCTCATCTGCGCGCCCTTGGACACCCAGTAGCTCACGCGCTCCAGATCCACCTTGAAGTTCTCGCCTTCCTGCTTGGGCAGGTACCAGCCGAGAATCTCCAGAAACTTGCCGTCACGCGGCGAACGCTCATCCGCCGCAACCACGCGAAACGTCGCGTTGTTGTTACACCCAGTCCTGCGAAGTCTGATCTTGACCATTTTCTCCTCCGTGAAACGCAATACTATACCAAGAATACGTGCCGTCATGCAAGTGGCGATTTCAATAAGAGCGACCGCTGGGTCAGCTCGGATCAACCCGCTTACGCGCGGCCCTCACGCGCGCCTTGGGCGCGGCCGCCTCCGGCGCCTCTCCCACGGCCTCCGGCGCCTCCTCCGGCTGGGGCGTGCGCAGCGGCAGCTCGCCCCTCATCCGGAAGGACAGCGCCTGCCGCCCCTCAGCCAGGCCGACCTCGATCACACCCTCGGCCAGCACGCCCCGCAGCAGCTCCTCGGCCAGCGGGTCCTCGAGCTGCCGCTCGACCGTACGCCGCAGCGGGCGCGCGCCGAGCGCCGGGTCAAAGCCTTTCGTCACCAGGTACTCCGTCGCGTCGGCGTCCAGCTCGAGACGGATCGACTGCGCCTCCAGCCGCCTGCGGACCTTCGCCAGCTCGATGTCCAGGATCTTGACGACGTCGGCCTTGTCGAGCTTCTTGAACACGATCAGGTCGTCGAAGCGGTTCAGCAGCTCGGGCTTGAAGACCTGCTTGGCCGCGTTCACCATGCGGTCGCGCAAGCGCCCGTAATCCTCGGACGCGCTCTCGCGCACGAACCCCAGCCCCTGCCCCTGCTTCTCATAGTCGAACCCGAGGTTCGAGGTCAGGATCACCACCGTGTTGCGGAAATCGACCGTGCGCCCGAGGCTGTCCGTGAGGCGCCCCTCCTCCAGGATCTGGAGCAGCATGTGCATCACGTCAGGATGCGCCTTCTCGACCTCGTCGAACAGCACCACGCTGTAGGGCCGCCGCCGCACGCGCTCGGTGAGCTGGCCGCCCTCCTCGTGCCCCACGTAGCCGGGCGGCGAACCGATCAGCCGCGACACCGTGAACTTCTCCATGTACTCCGACATGTCGATCTGGATCAGCGCCTTGTCGTCGCCGAACATCTTCTCCGCCAGCGCCTTGGCCAGCAGGGTCTTGCCCACCCCTGTCGGGCCGAGAAAGATGAACGAGCCGATCGGCCTTTTCGGATCCTTCAGATCCGCACGCGAACGGCGCAGGGCCCGCGCCACGGCCTGGATGGCCGGCAACTGCCCGACCACCGCCTCCTGCAGCTCGCGCTCGATCGTCAGCATGCGCGCCCGCTCGGTCTCGCTCATGCGCTTGATCGGCACGCCCGTGATATGCGCCACGGTCTCCGTCACGTCGTCGGCCGTCACCGGCAAGTCCTTCTCGGCGTGCTCCGCCTTCCAGGTGCTGACGATCGCCTCCAGCTCCTGCTTCGCCGCGCGCTCCTGGTCGCGCAGCGCGGCGGCCTCCTCAAAGTGCTGCTCGCGGATCGCCCGGTCCTTGCTCTGGCCCAGCTCGCGGATGCGCTGCTCGTAGTCGCGCACGTCCGGCGGCCGCACCGCCACGCGCATCCGGACACGCGCCCCGGCCTCGTCGATCGCGTCGATCGCCTTATCCGGGAGCTGCCTCCCGGGCTGGTAACGCGCCGTCAGCTTGGCCGCCGCCTCAAGCGCGGCCGGCTCGTACAGCACATGGTGGTGCACCTCATAGCGCGGCGCCACGCCCCGCAGGATCGCGACCGTCTCCTCGACCGACGGCTCCTCCACGCGCACGGTCTGGAAACGCCGCTCCAGCGCCGCGTCCTTCTCGATGTACTTGCGGTACTCGGTCAGGGTCGTCGCGCCGATGCACTGCAGCTCACCGCGCGCCAAGGCGGGCTTGATGATGTTGGCCGCGTCCATCGCGCCCTCGGCCCCGCCCGCCCCCACGATCGTGTGCAGCTCGTCGAGGAACAGCACCACGTTCTTCTCGCGGCGGACCTCGTCCACCACCGCCTTGATGCGCTCCTCGAACTGCCCGCGGTACTTGGTGCCCGCAACCATCAGGGCCATGTCCAGCGCGACCACGCGCTTGTCGCGCATGCGCTCGGGCACGTCGCCCGACACGATCGCCTGCGCCAGCCCTTCGACCACGGCGGTCTTGCCGACGCCAGCCTCCCCCAGCAGGGCCGCGTTGTTCTTCGAGCGCCGGCAGAGGATCTGCACCACCCGCTCCAGCTCGCTCTTGCGTCCGACCACCGGATCCAGCTCGCCCTTCCGCGCCAGCTCAGTCAGATCGCGCCCAAACGCATTCAGCGCGGGCGTCTTCGGACGCTGCTCCTTGCCGCCCTTGCGCCCCTCGCCCGACGCCTCCGCCCCGTCGGCGGGAGGCTGCCCCTCGTGATGGGCGCCGCCCGCGGCCTCTTCCCCGGAACCGCCCTCCACACCCCCCTCCGGCCCTTCGCGAAGACCCGCCAGGACATCGTCGATACGCACGTTGAGCGACCCCAGCACCTGCGCCGCCACACCCTCGCCCTCGCGCAGCAACGCCAGCAGAAGATGCTCCGTCCCGGCCTGCGGCTGCTGCATCGCATGCGCCTCGGAAACCGCAAGCTGCAGCACCTTCTTCGTCCGGGGCGTATACGGCAGCTCGCCTTTGGTCTTGGTCTCGCCCCCGACGCCAACCATACGCTCGACCGCCAGCCGCACGTCCTCCAGCGACACGCCGATCTCCTCCAGCACCTCCACCGCGACGCCCTCGCCCAAGGCGATCAGGCCGAGCAGCACATGCTCGGTGCCGATGTAGGAGTGGTTGAACCGGTCGGCCTCACGGGCCGCAAGTTGGATCGCCCGCTGCGCGCGCGGCGTGAAATTGTTAAATCCGTTCATGCGCTCGTCCCATCCCCCCAAACCATCCTGTTTCGCCCCCTCCGCCTAACCCTTCAGGCGCAGCGAGGCCACCCGGCGGCGCAAGAACACCGCCCGCATCTCATCCCGCTCCTCAGGCGTCAGCGCCAGCCCCAGGCTCTTCTGCAGGTGCCCGGGCTGCATCAGCAGGATCAGCCGGTCCACGTCCGCGACCTTCAGCCGCGTCACCAGCCCCAGCGCCGCACCCAGGCGCAACGCCGAGAGGAACTCCAGCGCCTCGGCGGTCGACATCAGCCGCGCGCTCTGCAGCACGCTCAGCGAACGCGCCAGGCAGTCCGCCAGCACCAGCGGGCTCTCGCGCACCAGCCGCACACGCGCCTGATACTCCTGCCTCACGACCTCCGTGCAGATGCGCTTCACACGCCCCACCGTCTCGGCCTCGTCCCTGCCCAGCGTGTCCATGTTCGACACCTGGTAGATCTGACCCGCAGCCTCCGAGCCCTCGCCCGCCACACCGCGCACCAGCAGCCGCATCCGCTCCAGGCCGCGCACCACCGCCTCGATCTCGCCCAGCAGGCGCAACCCCAGCAGATGCAACATCGCGCCCGCCCGGAGCCCGGTGCCCACATTGCTCGGGCAGGCCGTCAGATACCCGTACCGCGGCGTCCACGCATAGGGCAGATGCCGCTCCAGCGCCGTGTCGAGCGCGTCGGCCGCCCGCCACGCCGCCTCCAGCTCCAGCCCCTTGGCGAAACCCTGTATCCGCAGGTGGTCCTCCTCGTTGACCATCACGCAGACCGAGCCGTCCGGCGCGTACGCCACACCGCCGCCCACCTCGCGCGCCATCAGGTCCTGACTCGCCAGATGCATCTCGCACAGCACGTCACGCGCCTGCTCGTCGAGCGCCGCGACCGCGCTGACCCGAAACTCGCCCGCCTCGCGCATCACCGCCCCGCAGACCGTCTCCAGCACGCGCTCCCGGTCCTTCCCGGTCGCCCAGTCCGGAAAGCGCTCCCGCTCCAGATTGCGCGCCAGCCGCACCCGGCACGTCATCGCGATATCGTCGGCCGAGACCAGCCGCGCCCGCCGCAACGAGTAACTCGACTCGAGATTCAGCATGCGCCCCCCCCGCCCAGCCGCCGGAGCTGGTCACGCAAGGCGATCGCCTCCTCGTAGCGCTGGGCCTGGACCGCCTCCGCCAAAGCCCGCTCAAGCTGCGCGAGCTGCCGCGACCGCTGACACCGCTCCGGCGTCTTGCCGTTATGCTGAAGCGAGCGGTGAAGGTCAAGAATCGCCGCCTCCAGCTCCTCTGAGAAGGCCTCGTAACAGGCCGGACACCCCAGCCGCGAGGCCTTGCGGTACTCCGCCCGCGTGATCCCGCATACCGGACAGGAAGCCTCGCCCGCCGCAACCGCCGCACGCCCGACGATCTCGAACGCCGCATCCAAAATCATCCCCATCAGCGGAAACGCGGCCACGCCCCCGACCGCCTGGCACCCCTCCGCCGCCTGTTGCTCCACCTCCGGCGTCGCGCCGGCCTCAGGCCCAGCCCCCGCCGAAGCGCACGCCTTGCAGACGTAAAGCTCCTGCTCCTCGGCGCCGACCTTCCGATGGATGGCGGTCTCCGCCTCCGCCTTCTGGCATAACTCGCATTTCATTCGTTTAAGCCCTTGAAGAAACGACTATAGCAGAAACGCCGCACGGGGGCAAACCGCCGCGCGAGATTCCCGCGCCGCCCGTCTTGTCGCGCCGCTCCGCCCTATGTTAGACTTTCCGTCCATGAGACTTCGTATCCCCCGCCTCTGCCTGCTGGCGGCACTCCTCGGCGCGCTCCGCGCCCCGGCCGCGCCCGAACCCTCGCCGCGCGACGACGGCTACCGCGGCATCTGGTTCACCCTCGGCCAGAAATCCGCCTTCGGCGACAAGTACTCCGGCGGCCTCGGCACCTATACCGCCAACCACGTGCCGCTGGCCCTCTACGCCAAAGCCGTGAACAAGACCTTCTTCGTCTACGGCGGCTCGCGCGCCGGCCAGCGCTACCTCTACGCCATGGCCGGCTGCTACGACCATGCCACCGGCACCGTCCCGCGACCGACCATCGTCCACGACAAGGGCGGCGTCGACGACCCCCACGACAACCCCAGCCTCTGCATCGACCCCCAAGGCCACCTCTGGGTCTTCGTCAGCGGCCGCGGCAAAGTCCGCCCCGGGTTCATCTACCGCAGCGCCGAGCCCTACAGCATCGCGCGTTTCGAGCGCGTCCTCCAGTCCGAGTTCACCTACCCCCAGCCACGCTGGATCGAGGGCCAGGGCTTCCTCTTCCTGTTCACCCAGTACACGCGCGGCCGCGAGCTGTACTGGAGCACCAGCCCCGACGGCCGAGAGTGGACCGCCCCGCGCCTGTTCGCCGGCTTCGGCGGCCACTACCAGACCAGCCACCAGGCCGGCCGCACCGTCATCACCGCCTTCAACCGCCACCCCGGCGGCAACGTCGACCAGCGCACCGACCTCTACTTCCTCCAGACCGACGACCTCGGCCGCACCTGGCGCAACGCCGCCGGCCAGGCCGTCGCCGTGCCCCTCAAGCAGCCCGCCAACCCGGCCCTCGTGCGCGACTACACCGCCGAGCGGCGCAACGTCTACATCCACGACCTCGGCCTCGACTCCGCCGGACGGCCCGTCATCCTCTATCTCACCAGCGCCGGCCACCAGCCCGGCCCCGGCGCCGACCCGCGCTGGTGGACCGTCGCCGCCTGGGACGGCTCCGCCTGGCGCTTCACCGAGATCACCCGCGCCAACCACAACTACAGCACCGGCGCCCTCACCCTCGAGCCCGACGCCTGGCACCTGCTCGGCCCCACCGAAACCGGCCCCCAGCCCCTCGGCAGCGGCGCCGAGATCGCCCTCTGGACCAGCCGCGACGCAGGCCGCACCTGGACCAAGACGCGCGACGTCACACGCGGCAGCGCCATGAACCACAACTACGTCCGCCGCGTCGTCGACGCCCACCCCGACTTCTACGCCTTCTGGGCCGACGGCAACCCCGACGCGCTCTCACCCTCCCGCCTGTACTTCACCAACCGCTCCGGCGACCGCGTGTGGCAACTCCCCTACGAGATGTCCGGCGATACCGCACGCCCCGTCGAATGCCCCCGCTGACCCCCCGCCATGTCCGGTAAAGTCAACGACCATACCCTCGAGGAAATCCGCGCACGCGTGGATATCGTCGAGCTTATCGGCGCCCGCATCACGCTCAAGAAGTCCGGCGGCACCTTCAAGGGCTGCTGCCCCTTCCACCGCGAGAAGACCCCCTCGTTCCACGTCAACCCGACCCGCCAGAACTACCACTGCTTCGGCTGCGGCGAACATGGCGACGTCTTCAAGTTCCTGATGAAGCAGGACGGCATGACCTTCCCCGAGGCCGTCCGCATGCTCGCCGACCGCACCGGCGTGGTCCTCAGCCAGGACGTCGACTATAACGCGCAGAGCCGCAACCTGCTCTTCGCGATCCATGCCGACCTGGCCTCCTCCTACCAGCGCTTCCTCAAAACCGCCGCCGAGGCCGAGATCGCCCGGAACTACCTCGCCAGCCGCAAGCTCCCCGACGACGTGGTCGAGCGCTTCGGCATCGGCTACGCCCCGGAGCAGCCGCCCGACAACCTCCTGCAGTGGGCCAAACGCCACGACTACACCCCCGAGCAGCTCGTCGAGGCCGGCCTCCTCTCCCTTCCGAACGAGCCGGACAGGCCCGACGCCTTCTACGACCGCTTCCGCGGCCGCCTGATGTTCCCGATCTGCGACCGGCAGGGCCGCGTCGTGGCCTTCAGCGGCCGCCTCCTGAAAGAGCGCAAGAACACCGGCAAGTACGTCAACAGCCCCGAGACCGAGATCTTCGTCAAAAGCCGCGTGCTCTACGCGCTCGACAAGGCCGCCTCCAAGATCGTCAAGCACCCGCGCCGCGAGGCCATCGTCTGCGAAGGCCAGATCGACGTCATCCGCTGCCACGCCTGCGGCTTCGAGACCGCCGTCGCCGCCCAGGGCACCGCCTTCACCAAGGAGCATGTCGCCCTGCTCAAGAAACACGCCGACAGCGTCGTGCTGGTCTTCGACGGCGACGCCGCCGGCCGCAAGGCCGCCCTGCGCACCGGCGCGCTCTTCCTCGAGGAGGAGATCCCGGTGCGCGTGGCCGTCCTGCCCGTCGGCGAGGACCCCGACTCGATCCTGCGCGACCGCGGCCCGGACACCTTCCGCGAGCTGCTCGACAACGCCCTCTCGCTTATCGCCTTCCAGATCGACACCTTGCGCCAGGGCGAGTCCCAGCCCGACACGATCGACGCGGTCAGCCGCGTCGCGCGCAGCGTGATCGAGACGCTCGCCGCATGCGCCAACGCGGTCCAGCGCGCCCACCTCCTCGACGAGGCCGCACGCCTGCTCCACCTGCCGCTCGTGGCCCTGGAGGAGGACCTCGAGAAACACCGCGCGGAGCTGAGCCGTAAGGCCGCCTACGCCGCCGCCCCCGCCCACCACGAGGCGCCGCCCGCCGCAGCCAGCCGCACCACCGCCCAGCCAGAACCCGCGCCCGCGCCA
>JAKJGY010000005.1 GCA_022704145.1 Verrucomicrobiota bacterium | reverse complement strand
CGCCCCCTCTCCCAAACGTCACAGCCAAGCTCATTCGATATTATGCACGCCACACCCGAATCCCTCCAGCAGGCCGCCCTCGCGAAACTGGCCGAACTCGACGGCAAAGCCCTCACCCCCCGCGACCGCCTGGCGATACCCGCCCAGGAGATGCCCGCCCAGGACCCGCTCGCACGCCGCAGCACGATGACCGAAGTGGCCCTCGGCTACACCGCCGAGCAGGCGCGCCTCGAGTCCATGCGCTGCCTGCAGTGCAAGAACGCGCCTTGCATCCAGGGATGCCCCGTCCGCATCCGTATCCCCGACTTCCTCAAGGCGGCCGCCGAAGGGCGCTTCGACGAGGCCGCGGCCATCATCGGGGAAAACAGCCTCCTGCCCGCCGTCTGCGGCCGCGTCTGCCCGCAGGAGACCCAGTGCCAGGAGCCCTGCACACTCGGCAAAGCCCTCAAGGACACCGACCGGGCCGTCTCGATCGGCCGCGTCGAACGCTTCGTCGCCGACCTCCGCCGCGAGAGCGGCAAACAGGGCGTGCCCGCCGTCAAGCCCCCGACAGGACGCAAGGTCGCCGTCATCGGCAGCGGCCCCGCCAGCGTCACCGTCGCTGCCGACGTGCGGCGCGAGGGCCACGAGGTCACGCTGTTCGAGGCCTTCCATAAGCCCGGCGGCGTGCTGGTCTACGGCATCCCCGAGTTCCGCCTGCCCAAGGCTATCGTCCAGCAGGAGATCGACACGCTCGTGGCCATGGGCGTCCGCCTGGAGCTGAACTACGTCGTCGGCCGCACGCGCAAGATCCAGGACATGCTCACGGCCGACGGCTTCGACGCCGTGTTCGTCGGCACCGGCGCAGGACTGCCCAAGTTCATGAATATCCCGGGCGAGAACCTCGTCGGCGTCTTCTCGGCCAACGAGTACCTCACCCGCGCCAACCTCATGAAGGCCTACGACACCGCCCACGCCCACACCCCCCTCTACCGCTCGCAGAAGGTCGCCGTGCTCGGCGGCGGTAACGTCGCCATGGACGCCGCCCGTATGGCCCTGCGCCTCGGCGCCGCCGAAGTCCACCTCGTCTACCGCCGCACCGAGAAGGAGATGCCCGCCCGCGTCGAGGAGGTCGCCCACGCCCGCGAGGAGGGCGTCACGTTCCACATGCTCCAGAACGCCGTGCGCATCCTGGGCGACGAGAACGACTGCGTCCGCCAGCTCGAATGCCTGCGCTACCAGCTCGGAGAGCCGGACGCCTCGGGCCGCCGCAGCCCCGTGCCGATCCCCGGGAGCGAGTTCCTGATGGACGTCGACACCGTGATCGTCGCCATCGGCAACGGCTCCAACCCGCTGATCAGCCAGACCACCCCGGGCCTCGCCGTCAACAAGTGGGGCAATATCCTCGTGGACGAGAACGGGAAGTCCTCGATCGACGGCCTCTACGCGGGCGGCGACATCGTCCTCGGCGCCGCCACCGTGATCCTCGCCATGGGCGAAGGCCGCCGCGCCGCAGCCGCGATCAACGCCTACCTGGCGTCGAAGGCGGGGTGACCCATGCGCCGTGAGTCCGACGACTACTCCGTGGCCGAGGAGATCTCGCACAGCGCGATCCACGCCGTAGGCAGCCACCTCGGCGCCGCCATGCTCGCCCTCCTCGTGGTCTTCGGCGCCCAGAGCGGCTCGCAAGTCCCCTGGAAAGTCGTCAGCGGCTCCATCTATGGCGCGACCATCATCCTGCTCTACACCGTCTCCTCCGTCTACCACGCCGTCACCCACCCGCGCGCTAAAAAGACTCTGGAAGTCTGCGACCATATGGCCATCTACTTCCTGATCGCCGGCTCCTACACCCCCTTCACCCTCGTCACCCTCCGTCAGGACTCGCCCGCCCTCGCCTGGACCCTCTTCGGCCTCATCTGGGGCCTGACCGCAGCCGGAGTCATCCTCAAGACCTTCACCACCGGCCGCTTCCGCCTCGCCTCCACCCTCGGCTACGTCGCGATGGGCTGGCTGGTCGTGCTCGCCATCCGCCCCCTGCTCCGCGTCCTGCCCACCGCCGGACTCGTCTGGCTGCTCGTCGGCGGAAGCCTCTATACGCTCGGCACCGTCTTCTACCTGTGGCGCCTGATGCCCTTCCACCACGCCGTCTGGCACCTCTTCGTCCTGGGCGGCACAGTCTGCCAGTTCATCTGCGTGCTGTTCTATGTGATGATGCGCTGATCCCGCACAGCCCCCTACGCCCCCGCCTTGATGATCAGCCCGAGCCCGGCCACAAATAGCGCGAACATCGCGACATTGAGCAGACTGACCGCCTTCGGCGCACCCTTGAACTCCTTCCAGATCAGGATGCCCCACAGCGCCGCCACCAGCGTCGCGCCCTGCCCGAGACCGTAGGAGACCGCCGTCCCAGCCGTGCCCGACGCGATCAGGCTGCACGCCATGCCGATGTTCCAGATCGTGCCGCCCAAGATACCGACCGCGTGCAGCCGCGGCGTACCATACCTGAAATAGTCCGACAGCGGCACCGGCGCGCCGCGAACCGGCCTGAGCGAGACGATCGTGTTCCAGAGGAAGTTCGAGACGAACAGCCCGAACGCAAACACCACCAGCGCCGTGTAGGGCGTCATCAGCCCCGTCTCCGGCACCGCGAAATCCTTGACCAAACCCTTGGACACCAGCCCGAAAAAGCCCGCCCCCATCAGAGCGCCAGCAATCACAGAGATCGCGATGCCCAGTCCTGACCCGCCCTTTTGCGCCCCGCCCGCCTTCGACGCGACCAGCCTCTTATACGCCAGCGCATTGAGTACAATGGCCAACGCCACAAGGGCCACCCCCGCAAACAGCAAGACCGGATCACCCTTGGGGTTGAACCAGTAGGTCTGCACCACGCCGAGCACGAGCGCCAGACCGATCCCGACCGGGAACGCCACCGCCAGGCCCGCCAAGTCGATGGCGATGACCAGCAGGATGTTCGCCAGGTTGAATAGCACCCCGCCCAGGAACGCCAGCCCGAGATGGCCCGCCCCCGCCTGCCGGATGTCCGCCAGGAACCCGCGCCCCTCCACCCCGAAACTGCCGAGCGTGAAAGCGAAAAGGAGCGCGCTGAGCAGGATCCCGATCCCGTAGTCCCAGTAAAAGAGCTGATACCTCCACCTGTCATTCGACGCCAGCTTCTGGCTGTTGCCCCATGACCCCCAGCACAGCATCGTCACCACGCAAAGCACCACCGCCACCGCGTAATTCTTAACGAAAAACATACCGACCTCCCTTTTGCACACACGTGGGCGGACACCTAGGCCCGCCCAGACACTTCCTTCCGATACGGCGCCGACGCCTGCGCGCCTAGGCGCGTCACCGAAATCGCCGCCGCCTTCACCGCGAACCGCACCGCCTCCTCCAGCGGCACCTCGTCCTCCAGCGCCACCGCCAGCGCCCCGTTAAACACATCCCCTGCCGCCGTCGTGTCCACCGCCTCAACCTTGGGCGCGGGCACCAGCACGCCGTCCGAGCCGTCATAGACATACGCGCCCTGGGCGCCCATCGTAATCACCACCTGCAGCACGCCCCTTTCGCACAGCGCCTGCGCGGCCCTCAAGGCGCTCGCCTCGTCCGAGACCTTGACGCCCGTCAGCAGCTCCGCCTCGCTCTCGTTCGGCGTGATGACCTCCAGACAGTCGTAAAGATCGGCGGGCAGCTCGCACGCCGGAGCGGGATTGAGGATGACGGGCACCCCCAGCCCCACCGCCAGCTCGGCCGCGCGACGCACGGTCTCAAGCGGCGTCTCAAGCTGCAGCAGGACACAATCGGCCTGCGCGATCAAGCCCGTCACGGCCTCGATGTCCTCCGGCATCAGCGCGCCGTTCGCCCCCGACGCCACCGCGATGCAGTTCTCGCCCTTGGCGTCCACCATGATCAGCGCCACCCCCGACGGCTCGGCCGCGTCCGTCTGCACGTAGTCCGTACAGATGCCCTCCTTCTTGAAGAGCGCCCTCGCCTCACGGCCGAACAGGTCATCGCCGACTTTCGCGACAAACGTGACCTTGCCCCCCAACCGCGCGGCCGCCACCGCCTGATTCGCGCCCTTGCCGCCCGGATTCATCAGGAACCTTCCGCCCAGGATCGTCTCGCCCGGCGCCGGTATCCGCGCCGACTTGACGACCATGTCGGTGTTCGTACTCCCGATCACAACGATCTTCCTATTCATTTGACCTCCATCCCGCCCCAGTACGCCGCCTCCCAAGACCAGCCGTCCGGCCGGTTCACGAGGTCGACCGTTACGGCCTTGCCCGCATAGGGAGCCAGATCGATCACAAATGTCTGCCAGTTGGGTTTCCCCTCGATCTTCTGCCGCAGCACCTCGCTGCCGTCCACCTTCGCGAGCAGCAGGAAATCGCCGCCTTTGTGATTCGCCACCGCAACCGTAAGCGCCGCGCCACCCGCCGGCACATCGACGCGCCTCGACAACGTCACGCCCGTCTCCCTGTCGAGCGGGTGCGTCATCACAACGTGCTGGCGTCCGAGGTACTCGGCGCGGTAGCCGGGCTCCATGTCCCTGCCGTTGGGCGAAGTCCTCCACCCCGGGAAAAGCACGTCCAGCGCACCCTGCACGCGCGCCGTCGGGTCGCCGCCGCCCACGTCCGCCGGATGGGGCTTGAAGCGGATCTTCGCGTACTCCTCGTCCGTGAAACGCGACCCCGCCACCGGCCCCGCCTGCCATGTCGGCGTGTACGCGCCGGGTTTGGCTGCCGCACGCGGAATCACGAACACGTCTTGACCGTCCGGGCCTCTCTCGATCCGGCCGCCGTACCGCACGACCACCTGCCGCGCCAGCCGCTCGCAGACATCCAGCAGCGCGGGCACGTTGTACGCCGTGTAAGAGAACGCGGGCTCCCGCTTCAGCTCCCGCGTGTAGTGCGCGGGCAGCTTGGAGAAGCCCGCCCGCGTACCCAGCACGCCCGCCGCACTCGACGGGTTGCAGTCGGAGTCGTATCCGCCTCGCATCGAGATCACGACCGTCTTCTCCATATCCCCCTGGCCGTACAGCAGGCCCAGCAGGATCATCGCGCCGTTGATCTTCACGTCGATGCCGCCGTTGTTGTCCTTCTGATACGCCGGATCTTTGCGGTACTTCTGCAGGCAGAGCGCCCACGCCTTCTGCCAGTCGCCGGGATTCTCGCGATGCCACCGCACCAGGTCGCGTACCATCTCCGCATACTGGCTCTCCGCCGGGATGCAGGCCAAGCCCGCCTCAACGATCTTGCCGAGATCCTGTTCGAAAAAGGCTTCCGCTATCATCCCTCCCATGAACTGCCCGCCGTACACGCCGTCGCCGTAGTTCATCAGCCGACCGAACTTCTCGCCCAGCGCGATCACCGCGTTCGGCAGCCCCGGCGCGATCAGCCCAGCGAAATCAGCCTCGATCTGATAGTCGATGTCGTTCGCGCGGGAGTTGAACTTCGGGTGCGAGCTGTCGGGCGGCGCGATACCGCGGCGCAGGTTGTTGCGTCCGGCCTCGTTCGCGCACCAGAGACGATACTCGCTGTTCGCGAAATCGATACCCGCCTGCCGGATCGAGACGTCGAGACCGTACTCCTCCAGCGAACGCAGGAAGGTCATCTCCACATACAGGTCGTCCTGGCCGAAAGCGCTATTGATCAGCTCCGGCGTCCAGCCCGGAACCTTGTCTTCTGGAATAATCGCGTCGTTGAACTTGAACTCCGTCGGCGCACCCCACGCCACGCCGATGATCTGCCCGACCCAGCCGCCCTTCATCCGGTCGCGGTAATCCGCAACGGATAGGCGGCGCTCAACTTGAGCAAGCGTCACGCAACCCGTCAGTCCAGCGATTGCGAGTATCCATGCGACCCGGTTATTCATCCAAGTGCTCTCCCTCTGTTTCTTTGTGACCCAGCAACCCGCCCCACACGATCAAGTATCGCGCGCGGTCTCAGCCCGAACATCCCAATAACCGAACTTTCGGCCACCTACGCGACGCAACCGCCCCTGCTCCTGCAGCGAGGCCAACGCCCGCTTGACCGTCCGGATAGAGACCCCCAGCCGCACCGCCAACTCGTCGGCGGTCACCGAACACTTTTCCCTGCACACCGACAGAACGCCGCGCGCGTTCTTGGTGCCACCTTCGCACCCTATGATGCCATCCATGCCAGAAATGGCACTATAAAGGCCACCTTTAGCGCCACGCTCGCTGACCGTACCGACGGCTTCGTACGCTGGCCCCCGCCGATCAGCGGCCTCATGATGGCCCCCATCCGTTCCACTCCGCCAGACGGTGGCGACGAACAGGCAACCGTCGCGGTCATCGCGGAAGTCGATGCTCGGCCACTTGTCGAGCGCCCGCCTGATGCCGGAGCCGAGGCCGTGGTACGGCAGGATTCGCTTAGCCACGAAAGACATCAGGATGGGATTGCGGATATTGGAGTTGCCGGCCTGAATCTTCGCCACGGTGAGGTTGTTCGGCAGGTGGCCCGGACTGACGATCTCGATACGGTCATCAAAAACCAGCAGCCGAATGGCGGCGCTGACCCGATAGTCACGGTGAACCAGCGCGTTGACCAGCAACTCCTCGAAAACCTCCTTGGGCACCTCGGGGACGCCGGGGGAGTTCACGCTCGCGCCCGCCTCCTGGACTTTGTGCAGGTTGCGCATGATGAAGGCCAGCGCCCCGGCGAACACCTGATCCAGCGGGCCAGCGAAGTCCTCGCTGTCGATATATTCAGTGGCGGTCATGGTGACGCCCGGAAAGCGCACGGCCTTGACGACGAACTGCGGCACAATCCAGTCCGGGTGTTCGGCGAACAGCAACACGCCGGCCAGATTGAGTCGGCCTTCGCCATCGGCAAGGTTCAGATTCTTAAGTAGGACGGCGAGTTCTTCGGGCGAATCAGGATAATCACGACCGTATTCCCGCTTGAGAAAGTCGCGAAACCTCAGTTTGTCCAAGGCGTCAACGCCCGAACGGGTCGGGCTCTCGTCGGCATGGAACTGCGGCGAGAACTGGAAGAAACGCCGCAGCTCTTCTTTCGAGTTGATGCGCCGCTTGCCTGCACCGTTCTTGAGCCAGATGACGCCGTTCTTGTCGAAATAGGGTTTGTCGATGCCTTTGGGGACATCGAGCACGACGACGACCCGGCCGTTGCCGAGCGCGACGTTTTCGGTGCGCACATCGACCGGGCTGCGCACGAGCTGGCTGGCGACATTCCCGATCAGTTGGTTGATTCGCCTGACGTCGGCGGCGGCCAGGCCGACCGCAGAACCGTCGTCGGCCACGCCGATGAACATGCGGCCACCGTCCGCATTGGCGAACGCGACCATCTCCGCAGCAAGCGACTCGGGGTTCTTGACGTCGGCCTTGAACTGGCGGGTGGAATCCTCGCCAAGGGCGATCCGGCCGAGAAGCGCTTGCGCGTCCCCACGTCGTTTCTTTGATGCCGCTTTCATGCCGCTATAGTGTCTTGTTTGGTGCCATTTGTCAACAAGGCTTCACACGTTGCGCGTCTGACTTCACGGGTCGGTGTTTTCCAGGCGTCCGCCAGCCCATGCGAGCGCGCGCGGCATGAAGGGTTCGAGCCCCTTCGTCTGTTCCGGGTGCGGGCTGCTGCAGACCACTCGGCCTTGACCGTAGCGCCCAGCCACGATGGCCGGCGAGTTGAGCATCACACCCGGCGTCGAGCCGTGCTCGGCCACCTCGCTACGAAACCACGCCAGCGTCTCGAAGTCGGGGAGTTCAAGCCGCTCTCCTGGCGCGATACAAGGACCGTTGGCGTAGCGACAGTCGAAAGTCCCGAGGCGCTCGCCCAAGATCCGCCGCCCCGACTCGGTCAGCTCCAGTTTCACGTCCGCGACGCCCCGGCGCCATCGTGGCGACACGGTTTTCGCGTCGAGGATACCGAGCCCCCAGGAGAAGTTGCCGAGCGCGAGATAGGCCCCTGCGCAGATGCCAACGTACCCGCCGCCGTTCTTCACAAAGCCCCTGACCTGCGAGCGGCCGGCCTCGCCCAGTGACGCGGCCTCGCGGCTGCCGCTCCCGCCGGGAAAGACCACCACATCGAAGCCGTCGAGCGCGCCGCCCCGGATGTCGTCGCCGCAAACCCAGCTCACTGCGGCACCTAGCGCCAGGCGCGCCTGCTCCTCGATCCGCTGACCGCCGGCGCCGCCGGTGCCGCCGTCGTCGTAAATGGCCACACGCAAGGCGCGGTCGGCCCCTTCGCCCGGCGGCGTCATCCGCTCAGGTGAGACGCCCGTATCGAGCATGCCGAGGTGGCTGAGCAGCGCGTGCGTCATGATGCGGTGCTGCCGCGTGCGGATAGAGAGCGGCTGTTCTTTGATCGTCGTCTCGGCGATCAACGCCTGTGCGCCGAGCCTGTCGCCGGCGGCGCGCGCCAGACTCCCGGCGATGGGCGGCCCGAGCAGCGTGAAGAGCCGCGAGGCGTTCGTGATCGAGGCGTTCACGGCCTGCTGCATGACCTCGGCGGCGGCCCGGGCCTCGGCCGACGCGCAGGCGATCACGCTGCTGCCGACGCTGCGATCCGAATACCGGTTGAAATCGACCCCTTCGTGCAGGTCAACCACCCAGTCCGGCTGCAGCCCCGCCACGAAGGCCCACAGGTTGCTGGCCAGCGCTCCGCGGGCCGCCTCGTCAGCCTCACGCGGATAATTGCGGTTCAGGTTGCCCTCGCCGCGCGCAGCGCCTGGCGTCAGGCGCGTGCCGCGCGCCAGAGCAACAGGGTTGACACGCGGCACCACGACCAGCCGGCCGCGCGCCACCGGCCAATGCCTGAGCTGCTCGGCGGCCGCCGCACCAGCGGGCTCGTCTCCGTGCACGCCCCCGACGATCAGGACGGTCGGCCCCTGCCCGCCGCTTTCGCAGACGTAGTAGGGCGTCTCGTGCGGCTGACCCGCTGCAATCCAGCCGGCAGGGCCAGATGCACCGGACACGCACGCGACGGCCCAGGCAGCCGCAACAAACAGCGATACGGTCAACCTGAACCCATACTCCTTCATTGAGCCTCTTCAGCCTCCCCTACTTTGCCGGCGGTGTC
Organism: Verrucomicrobiota bacterium; assembly: GCA_022704145.1. Classification (GTDB taxonomy): domain Bacteria; phylum Verrucomicrobiota; class Kiritimatiellia; order RFP12; family UBA1067; genus JAKJGY01. Next base: position 48,320 of record JAKJGY010000005.1, on the reverse strand, counting down.
ACGCAGAGCTGCACGATCGCCTCGCGCACGCGGCTGGTCTGCTCAGGGCTCATCACCAGGAAACGGTGCGGGCCCTTGCCATCCTTAGACGGCCGGAACCAGGTCGCGCCGTTGTCCTCCACGGTCACGTGGCCCCCGGGAGACAGGTCGAAATATCCGCGATCGGGGTAGACCGCATAGAGCAGCGCGGTCGGATCCCACGTAGGCCGGTGGTGCCCCGGAGGTGAATAGAGCGCGTATGCCTCGGGCAGCGGGTGGTGCTTGACGTACCCGTAGTCCCGCACGACCGAATCATACGGATAAGCCGCCGCCACGCCGATCTCGTAACCGCTCCACACGACGGGAGTTGGCCACTCTTTGGCCAGTTTCTGCGCCGCAGGGACATCCTTGACCACGTTATACTCAAGATGCCGCGTGTTGTGATTCACGGTCTGAAACGCGCCGGCCATGATCGAGAGCACCTTCACCTTTTGGGCGACCAGATCCTTCCCGTTGAGCGGCGAATGCGCGTCCGGCTGCGAGTCCAATAAACGCTGGAAGTTGGTGAAGAACCCGACCTGTACCAGCGATACGCTGTTGTCCGGCTGCGCGGCGAGCAGTTTCCGGATCAGCCCCGTTGCCTCGGGCGCGCTGTCGCCGCCCTTCAGGTCGTGCGGGTAACGCGGCGAACCGTCGTCGTTCTTGGCGTCGGCCAGCAGGTTGAACTTGCCCGGCTCCGGCGTCGCGCCGCCCTTCACGACGCCGATGGGCATATCGGGGCGCCCGTAAAAGGTGTTGACCGCATCCGTAAAGGCCGCAGCCTGCGGGTGATCCTTGGTGATCGTCACCGCAAGCAGCTCGACCGCGCCGCGTGACTGCAGATTGTGGATCATGCACAACGCCATCAGGTCGTCCGTGTCGTTCCCCATGTCCGTATCGAAAATCAGCTTCACCGGCTCACCCTGCGCCAAAGTGACGGCCAACACCCCGATCATCAATAACCTGCCATTCATCATACCTCCCTTTTTTCCTTTGCTATCACACCGCACTGCGGTTCGCATACACTAAGAGAACAACTTAAACAGCGTGTCCACGGCGCGTGTCATGGCAGCGGGATAGCGCGCCACATCGCTGACGGCGAACATCCGGCGACCGGTTGACGTCTCCACGCGCTTCCACGCGGTGCGACCATCGTCCGCGCATGTCACCTCGACGTGCTGCATCCGGAACACGGCCCTCGCACCCGCCTCCTGGGCAGGCACGATCTCGCCGTCCGTCGTAACCGTCAACCCCGCCGCCGCGAACTGGCTGGCTGTGGACCACATGCCGCGCTTCTCTCCAAGAATCTTCTCCCATAAGTCCGCAGGCGGCTGCGCCTTCATGGCGCGCAGCCATTTCGGGTCGGCCGATTTTTCAAATAGGTACGCGAAATAGTTCGCCAGCCCCGACGATATGTCGGAAAGCGCGTCGCGGTGCGGCAGCCAGAAGAAGCTGCCGTCCGCGCCACACTGCCGCTGTTCGGTCACGTGCCAACAGGGGAACCAGTTGAGCGGACAAGGCAGGTCGAACAGGGCCGCATAGGCGGCCGGATCAAGCCGCACATTGAACTCAAGCTGCTCGGGTTTGGCCGGGTTGTCATGCGCCGATCCGCTGTTCAGCGACACCCCCGCGCACTTCTCTTTGAACAGTGCTGGCTCGCGCAGCGCCGCCGCAGCGACGTCGGCCGCATTCCCCACGCAGACCAGGCTGACAGGGCGCTCCGACGCACGAAGCTGCTCATGGATGAAACGTACCGCCGCCGTCTCCTGCGGCGGCGCACCGGCGAGCGCGTCACGGCGGTGTTGAAGGCGGAGCGACGTGCCGATCGAGACCGGTACGGAGCGTCCGGTCAGCCGGTTCAGTTGGGCCACCGCAACGACTGCCGGATCGCCCGCCCGGAAGTCAGGCGGGTAGTCGACCACAACGCCGCGTAAATCGACCGCGCCGCGTAGCGCCAGCGCGAACGCGACCGCGAGATCGAAATGATCGTCGGGGTCGCCATGCGGGTGAAAGAGATCGGTCACGTGGAGCAGCGGCGTACCCACGGCGCTCCGCCCGTCTTCACGCGTACCCGCAGCCTCAAGGCGCAGGGCGGAGGCGACCGCAACACCGGCACCCGTCTTCAAGAAACCTCGTCGTGAAAAGACCATCCCGCCCCCCCCTAATGCGGGCTGAGCCCACATTTCAAACTGGAATGATGGAACGATGGGGGTTTGAGACCGAAGCAACCGAAGTGCTCTTCCAACATTCCCGTATTCCACCTTTCCAAAACAACTTGATCCTTATCTGCGTTGTTCGTTCGTAAGGCATTCACGCCGACTGAAAGGGCACTTCAAAGGCCACCCCGTCACACACGGATATCGGCCCTCTTCAGGACACCCTGACATGCCCTTTCCGTCTTTGCGACAGGCCTATTCGTCTTTTTTCGCGCCACGCGATTTGCTCAACGCCGCAGCGGCCAGCCGGCCGACCTCCTCCACGGTCTTGCCGTTCCCCGCCGCGATGGACGCATAGCCGATCCGCCGGTCGGCGTTCTCAGCCTGGACCACGGCGGCCTTGTCCGAGGCCAGTCCGGCCTTGGCCGACAGAAAACCGTCTGCGCCCTCTGAGGCCTCACCGGCTTTGATGATCCGCTCGACCTGCTCACGCCGCGCCTTGCGCCGCGCCTTGGCCTCATCCAGAGCGTCGGCCCGCACAACACACGCCAAACCGACCACCGCCGCCATCAACACACTCATCATCCGTTTCATCTTCTGCTCTCCTTCCGCTCGCACGTGTTAATCCAAGTTAAGGAAATCGTCCAGTTCCTTCTGGACCTTCAGGTTCACGTCCATCGTGATGTGGATAGGCTTGATCTCGTGTTCGGTCTTCAGCTTGATGCACCCACCTGCCAACGACCCAGATAGCACGAGAAGCGCCAACGCCTCCCTGCGCATGTGTCTCATTGTCACTCTCCCTCATTTAGCGGTCCGCCCGCAACGGGCGGCCGCACCCTTACTTGCGGGACACGTCCAGTCCCAGATTCAACAGCCTCTCCAAAGGCCCACGCACATTCAGATTCAAGTCAACCGGTGCGGGCCAGGCCCGATCGTTCGACTTGCCTGCCAGCTTGATGCGGAACACAGCATCGCCGTCTGTGTCAGGCTCCAACTCCATCCTGATCGTACTGAAGTCAAGGTCGCTCAAGGCATTGGATAACGGCCGCTGCACATCACCTTTCACACCCGAGCGCTCCAACAGCGCACGCATCGCCTCGCTGTCGTCCAGCCGCAGACGCCCCCCCTGGCCGGGCAGCGAGTACAGGAACCCGTTGGACAACCGGACCTGCCTGCCTTCGATACCGAGCGGAAAGCGACCCACCAGCACACCCTCGACCTTGCCTTTGAACGGCATCACCATCATCAGCGCCTCACCCAGGTCGATCCGGTCGGCATACACCACCACATCCGCACGTGGCGCACGCTTGTCGAGATGGATCGAATAGGCGTTCAACCGACCCCGGCACCACCCCACCTCAGCCCGATCGACAAACAGCTCCTGGGGGGTCACCTGGAACTCGACCCGCCCATCATCGAAACGGAGGTTCCCCGCCTGTGCCGCAGCAAAGGCGACATAGGGACGCCCGCTTGTGCGAACAGCGGCGCCAGCCTCAAACGGCACCACGGCACGCACCCCTCGCACCTCAACGGCACCCTGCCTCACCCGGCCCTCAACGACCCTCACCTGGCCCTCGACCTGCGGGCGCGAGCCTTGGAAACGCAACCGCGCCTCAGCCGCGAGACGGCCCGCCACCTCAACCCCGGGCATCGTTTGGCGCAAAAGGGCCGCCAGGGCATCCTCGGCCGTCAGCTCGGTCTCCGGCAGCGAGAGATCGAGTTCGGCACGCCCCGCACGGTCCAGCGGAACACGCGCACGGGCCTCCACGCCGAACCGGCTGCCCGCCACACGCACTCCGGCACGCGCACGCACAATCCCATCAGCCGTCTCTAACGTGAGGCCCTCCGACACCAGCCGCACACCTGCGGCCTGTAGCAACTCCCAGCCGAGTTCCGGCGCGCCCTCGATAGCCAGCCCGTCCCCTGACGACCAGGCCACCGCCGCACGGGCCACGCCACCGCTCAGCGCGAACCCCTCCCCGGCTTTCGCCCACAGGTTGCTGACGGCCGCGGCGATCTTCACCGGCGCCGAAGCCAGCCGCTCCGACGACACCTCGGCCATCTCGACCGCCACATGGCTCTCCCCGAATCCCGCCTCCGCGCCGCCCGTCACAACCTTCCCCTCACTCAGCCGGACGCCGCACGCCCACGCCAGACTGCGCTCGTTGTAGCGCGCATACCCGTCCGCCGCCACGCTCACCCGGCAGGTCGGCGCGTCACCTCCGAAAGCCGAGGCCAGCTCAAACTTCGGGGCAGCCAGGGACACCCGCCACTCGGGCATTTCGCCGATACCGTCCAACACGGCCCGGCCCTCCAGCCGCACCCCGTCCGCAGGCCCCGCCACGACTCCGCCGGCCAGCGACTCCCAACCTCTAATCCGCCCCTCAAAACGACCTTCGGCGCGCCGATACGGCGGACTGGCGGCAAGCGCCAGCCGCGCCTCAGCCCCGGCCCGCGCCCCGGCCCGCGAAAAATAGCCCTCCTCCACGCGCACCTCGCCGCGCAGATCACCGGGAGCTGACCCGCACACCGCCAGCGAACCCTCAACCACGATCCGAGCCGCCCCCAGGCGACCCGCCGGGAGCGTCACCGCGTTACGGCGCGCCTCAGCCAGATAAAGAACCCCTCCCGACCAGCCCCCCGCATCCGGCCGCACCAGGTCGGCCTCAACATGCAGCGTGCCACCGTCGGTCAGCAGGCGCGGCAGCAGCGGCACGGCCTCCGAAAGCACCTGTACGGCCGCGCGTCCCGGCAAGTCCGTGTCCACCGTCAGCCGCACCACCTGGTTCGTGCCCTCACGACGTAGCCTTGCCGAGCCGCGCACGCCCAGCAGGCGCCCCTCCTCCTGCGATGCCTGAAGCTGTCCGCCCAACCGGAAACCCGCCACGCCCGCGCTTAAGCGCCCCTGCATGTCCTGCGGCGTCCCCGAAAGCTCCCCACGTAACGTCTGGAACCTGACCAGGCCCTCCGGCCGCGCCAGCTCAAACCCGCTGCCCCTGGCCAGCTCCGCCGAGACCTCGAAGGGCCCGACATTCGTCCAGGCCGATAGCGCCACCGTGCCGCGCACGGTCAGGCCGCAGCGCGACGGCGTCACACCCAGCGCCGCCACCTGATCGGGCAGATAGAGCCGGGCCCGCTCAAAAAGGCCGTCCACATCGCCCAGCCGCACCTCCGCCTGCAGCGCGACCTCGCCCGTCCCAGGCGTGACCGCACCGTCCAGGCGCAGCCGCGCCCGCGCGCCGTCATCAAGCCGCGCCGCCAACCGGTATCGCGCGGCTGCCCCATGCGGAACGGGCTCGGACAAGACGCTACACTCGCCCCGCAGCTCGAACGGCTCGGCGACGCCCTCGACCTGCACCGGCACCCGCACGTCGTACACCGAGACCTCGCCGACCCACACCCCCGCACGCGGCCGCGAAGAAGAGGCGCCTGCCTCGTCCGGCGCCGCCGCCAGACACTCGAGCAGGGGCCATCGGACGGTACCGCCGGAGCCCACCCGCACGCCGGTCCGCACCCCCCGCACGCGCAACCGGTCGAGCCGTCCGCGCACCAGCTCCGACAGGACGTACCGGGCCTCGACGCTGTCCACGGAAAGGAGCGGCGTGTCCCCTCCGAGACGGACACCCTCAACCGTCAGACACCCCGTTCCGAGCGCCGTGATCTTAAACGCGGCCTCCGGGCAGCCGGCGCGCGCGAGGGCGCGCCGCACATAGGCGGACACCAACGGTACGCGACAGGCCCAAAGCGCGCAGGCCACCGCCGCCGCGGCGAGTGCGGCCCCTCCCGCCACCCGTGGCAAGCGCGTCGGCCGCCGCCGCGCCCGCTCCGGCTCTCCGTTCGTAGCCCCCATCACGCACCGCCCACAGGCCACAGGCCGGCCGTCCTCATTCCGGACGGATACCGAGGCGCCGCTCGATGTCCCGGTCGCGCGACGCCCCCAGCTTCACCGCCTGCCGGTAATACATCTCCGCCTCACCCTGCTCGGCAGGGTTCATCTCCAACAGCAGCCATGCCATATTCAAATACCCGTCCGGACGCTTCGGGTTGGCCTTCATGGCCAGATCCAGCGACTCCATCGCCTGGCCGTACGCGCCTGCCGCCACATGCACCCCGGACGCCAGCAGCAGCACCGCCTCGTCGCCGGGAGCATCCTCGGCCAGATCGGACAGCACCACCGCAGCGTCAGCGTGGCGCCCCTGCTGCACGCGCAAGACCCCCATCAGGAAACGCGCGTCGCGGTTGGCGGGAAACGGCTTCAGCACGCGCACCAGCGACCGCTCCGCATCCTCAAACCGATCCACCGAAATCATGTCCTTGGCCCACTCCAGCTCCCCCGCAACATCCAAAGGCTTTTCAGCGCCCCCGTCCGCCGCCGTCTCATCCCCTGCAACAGTCGCGCCCGCCTCTTCGGCCGCAGGGTCGCCGCGCTTCGCGCCAAGCTTCACCGTCACCTCCGGAACGCTGTTGGTCTCTGCGGCGAGACGGCGCGCCTCGCGCTTGGCCTCCAGCGCGCTCGTGTCGGTCACCGCCATCGTCCGCGCCGCCGCGCTCACATCCTCCAGCATCACCCGGTCGATCTCCGTCTCGCACACCGCACGGCGGTAACGCAACGGCGCGAGGTCATTGGCGGGCACCAGCGTCTGGTTCTCGCGCTCGACACGGCCGATCTCCTCGAGCGCCTGGCGGTACAGCTCGAGCGCCTGCTTGTTCTTCCCCCCCATATAGGCCTCTTCAGCCTGGGTCATCAGCTCGTTGGCCGCCTTGAGCTGCTCGGAAATCTTCGGCCTCTTGTCTTTCGCCAAGGACCCTCCGGGCGCCAGCCAGACGGCCGCCGCCAACACACACACACCCGCGATTCGTGCAGCAATCATGCGCTCTCTCCCTTGTGTGGCGCATCATACCACACTTCCGAAATACCGCGCAACCTCGCCGCTCGGCAGCCTCAGATCCGACGCAGCGAAATCAGCAACCCCCTCACCACCCCCAAAACAGCCGTCAGCCGATCCGCTCCCGGCGCCCCGACCGCTATCCGAGCAGCTCGGGGTTGAGGCGCCAGACCGCGAACGCCAGACAGGCCGCGAAGGAGACCCACGCGAGATAGGGCAACAGCAAAACCGCCGCGAGCGGCCGGACACGCCTGAAGGAGACGATCGTGGCCGCGATCAGCAGCCAGAGCACCACGATCTCCACGAACGCCAGCGCGCCCTGCCGCCAGGCGAAGAAGAGCCAGGTCCACAGCGCGTTGGCCACGAGCTGCGCGCCGTTGAGCAGGTGCGCCGCACGCGCCCCCCGCCAGCCCCGCTCGCGCCACACCAGCCAGGCCGCCACGCCCATCAGCGTGTAGAGCGCGCTCCAGACCGGGCCGAACAGCCAACCCGGCGGCGACCACTCCGGCCGCGCCAACTGCGCGTAGAACGCGGGCGCCTGCGCCGAGGCCGCCCCGCCCACCGCCGCCGTCACGAAGCTCAGCCCCAGAAAGAGCAGCAAGGCCATCCCCGCCCGCCGCCCGACTCGATCCATGCCCGACACAGCCATACCGCACCTCCTCCGCGTCCGCGCAACCGATCGCCTCAGTGTCTTCCCTCAGGGTCACACTCGGAATCGGCATCGCTCTCTTCCTCTCGACTCCGAATGAGGCGCTTTAAATATACGAGGACGAGCGCCCAGACGCAACTTCACAGGTAATCAAAATGGCATATCACCCATTTACACCCAATACTTAGATGCCTTCTCACTTGACTTCTACCCGCATGATAGACATAAAAGCAAGCCAACAGGGATCACTAGGGCATTTGACCCTACATGAAAGGTGGTAGAGAAATGAACAGAATGTGGACCACGATGGTGGCAAGTATTCTGCTTACGAGTATGGCCAGTGCGGCGACGATCGTGCAGAACTTCTCGACGGGGCAAATCACGCCGGGGACGGGTTCGGACACGTTCTCGACCTTCAACGTGAGCAAGTTCGACACGAGTCTGGGCACCCTGACTAAGGTGACGGTCTCCATCAGCCTCGATTCCTGGGGAGGCTATTATTCAGTCGAGAACATCACGGTGCCGAGCGCGGCTGTGAGTGGTTCGTTGTCTCAGGGCATACAAGCCTGGATTACAGGTTCGCGTGTGCCGGAAGGCATGGACACCACGCTCTTCGCCGGCCAGAGCAAGCTCTATAACTTGCCCGCCAACGGGAATACGGACGCGATTACCGGCCCCGTGTATGGCAGCCGTAATCAGACCGGGCCCAATATTGGCGAGGCCGCCGCGGGCGATTTCGGCCTGTATGAGGGTTCGGGCACCTATGCGATCACGTACTACAGCGCCCAGGGCAGTTCGCACACAGCCAACGGCGCCGTACGTGGGACGTTCGAGTCCGGCATGTCGCAGGGTTTCCTGACGGTGACCTATGAGTACGTCGCGGTTCCTGAGCCGACCGGCTTCGCCCTGTTGGCCGTGGGTTGCGCGGTTCTCGGCCTGCGCCGCAAAACCGTCAAGCGCGCCTGAGTGCCTGCTGATCTGTGAGCGTTAAGACGAAGGTCGTCGGTTTTTGCCGACGACCTTTTTCATATATCCAGACACATTTACCCAAACGAGGTTTCGCCCATGCGAATCCACCCCTCCATCCTCGCCTTAGCGGGGCGGCTGTGGCGCTACACCCCGGTCGCCTTCTGTGCCGCACTACTGTCTTTTGTGATCACGCGGGCCCGCGACGCCTATCCGGGCGCATCGGCGGCATGGATCTGCGAGGTCGCGGGCCTGGAGTCGCAAGGGACAGGGGCACACCCCCTCTTTATTCTTTTCGCGCGCTGGTTTAGCGGCGGTTCGGACGCCTCGCTCATTTCCCGGCTCAACCTCTTTTCGGCCCTTTGCGGCGCAGGCTGCGCCACCTTGCTGTTTCTCCTGGTGGGGCGCCTCATCCTCTTCTCGGCCTGTGAGGACGGGGACGGACAGGGGCGAAGCGGATTGACAGATGAGACCGAGGAGGACACCGAGACGGCGCTGGCCTTGCCGCTGGAGGTCCAGTCCTATAACCGACGTATGCTGAGGATCTCGATTCTCGGCGGCTTCACCGCCGTGTTCCTCCTGCTCTTCCTCGCCGCCTCCTGGTCGGCTTCAACACGCCTCTCGCCCGGCATGTTCCACCTGCTCATCGCGCTGCTTATTTTCCTCGTTTACCCGTTTGTCGGATCACGCTGGAAGCTGACACGCCTTTCGCTCACCGTATTTCTCTGCGTGGTCGGAACGCTGGACTCCTCCGCCTTTCTGTTCCTCGTCCCGATCCTCGCGGTGCTGCTGTTTCTATCTTTTGTCGAATCCAAGGCGCGCGGCACCCTGATCCTGATGTCAGCGCTAGCGGCCATGGCGGGCCTGGCGCTCTTCGGGTTCGCCTACCGGACACTGGCTTCCGACCCTTCGCTGCCGACCGCCGCCGCCTTGCGTGCCATGATCAGGGGCGTCGCGCAGCAGCGCCTCGGCGAGTGGCGGACTTTCTTCCCCGCCACAGGCTGGCTTCTGGTTCTGGTGCAGGTCGGCGTGCCCGCAGCCCTTCTCCTTTTCGGTCGTACGCTGCTGTTCGGCGAGCGCAGGCCAAACACCTTACTCGCGATCCTGATGATCGTGGCAGCAAGCCTTCAGACCCTGCTGAACCTGCCGTTCTCACCTTTCCTGTTCTTCGAGGCGACCGGCCACCTGCCGGTCTTCACGGCGGCCGTGCAGGCTTGCGCAGTGGCTTGCGCCCTTGCCTCATGCCTGGTGCTGCTCTCACCGGACGACCAGCGGGCCGAGGTGGACCTGTCGCTTAAGCTGGACTATAAGTTGGAGCGTTACCGGCAAGTCCAGCGGGGCCTGGCGGGTTGCCTGCTCCCTGTCCTGCTCCTGCTGATGCTCGTGGCCCCGTTCCGTAGCTGGCGCTGGGTCAACCCCTCCCGCGGGGCTTTCGCCGACTGCCTGGCGAAGGAGATCCTCGACGCCTTGGGGAAACGGACGTGCCTGGTGTCCGACGGGCTGCTCACCCACCACCTTAAACTCCAGGCCCACCTGTCGGCCAGACCGCTCACGATCATCACCGTGCGCTCAACCCTGACCCCGCTCGAGAAGCGCGACCTCAAGCGTTTCATCGCCGGAAGCCCGCTCTTCGAAGGGTTGAACCGGCAACGGCTCGACAACGCACTCTCAATCAGTGCGGAGCGGTTTGTCACCGAGTGGTTCGCGGCAGCCCCACAGGTCGTCCGACAAGTGATGGTGCTCGGCCTTCCCGAGCTTTGGACAGCAGGCGGATTTGTGGCCGTCCCGGAAGGGTTGGCATTCTCAGGGCATTCAAAGGCCGACGCCCTGCCGCAGTTGGACGCGATGGACGCCCGTCATCGGGCCTTCGTCGCCCGGGTGAAGCCAGACCTCGCCGGAAGACGGAACGAGAGGGGGCCCGTCGCGTGGCTGCGTGCGGTAATGCGGATCAAGGCCGGTTTTGCCGCGAATGAATGGGGCGTCTTGCTTGAGGATCACGGACAGGTCGCGCTGTCCTATGAGGCGTATGAGCGGGCGGCGGCGCTGGATCCCGACAACGTCAGCGCGCTCATCAACGCCTACGCGCTCGCCCTGCTCCGCAATATACGGCCCGAGACCGCCGAGGCGCTGAACAAGCAAGTCAAGCGGGCGCTGGCACGCAATCGGGTCAACGACTTGCGCGCGATGGTATGGGTCTTGCAGAATCACGGGACGGTACGGCAACAGGCATTTTATGCCCAGCAGACCGCGCTCTGGTCGCAGCGCGGCCTGAAGGAGGTCGCCTCGGAAAAACTCCGTCGCGCGAAGACGCTGGCCGAACATACGGGCACAGCCGCACTCATGGACCAGGCGTCCGTTTTTCTGCAGTCGGGCGACCTCCAGTCGGCCGAGGCCTCCTACCGCGCGGTGGTGGGCAAAGAGGCCAAGAACGGTCAGGCGCTCGTCGGCCTCTGCACAGTCGCACTGGCGCAAGGCCAGAAGAAAGAGGCACAGTCCTGGCTCAGCCAGGCTCAGGCGGCCGGCGTCGAGCCGAAGGATTTGAGGTATCAGGCGATCTCGCTTGCCCTGATGAACGGCGAGGACGATCGCGTTCGCACGCTGCTGGCCGAGGCCGCGAAAGAAACTCCCGGGGATCCCAGGTACTGGGCCCTACAGGCCGAAGTGTTACTGAAGCAGGGCGATCTCCAACTGGTCGAACGACAACTGCTTCCCAATATGCAGGCCGCGCTAAAGTCCCCCGACCATTATCTGATCCATGCGGTCAAGGGGATGGTGCTGCGCCGGAAGGGCCCCGAGTTCTTCCGTGAGGCGCGCCAGTCCCTCTTAGAGGCGCTCTCCTTGAACGCGGCTCTGTCCGACGTCTGGGACGAACTGCTCGAGCTGGACCTGGCCATCGGGAACAGCGTGTTCATCGAGAGCGACGCACGGAAACAGCTCAGCATGGATCCTGACCACCCGCTTGCGAACTACCTGCTGGGCGCCCTGTTGCTCTCACGCGGCAAGCTGTCTGCGGCCGAGGACTTCCTGCGGCGCAGTATCGAGCGTAAGCCGACCTCATCCGCCTGTAACGATCTGGCCGAATGCCTGCGCCTCCAGAAACGTCACGCCGAAGCCGAGACACTCGCGCGCCAGGCGCTGGTGCTGGATCCGAACCTGGCGCCAGCCCAGGACACCTTGGCCAATATCCTCTGCGATGTGGGGCGCTTCCCGGAGGCCGATTCGCTGGTCAGGCCGATCGTCCAACGCTACCCCGACGCCCATGTCTACCACCTGACGCTCCTTCGTGCCGAGATCGGACTGCGCAAAAAGGCGGAGGCGCTGCAGCGCTCCGATCTGCTGCGCAAGGCCGGTTTCGAGATTCCGAAAGAGGTCTTGAAGCAGCTAGAACTCCTCTGAACAGCCGGCACCGCCTGTCGTACGTTGCGCGCACACCCTCGCCCTGCCTGCGCGTCTCGCCTGATGTGACGAGCGGTTGGCGTATGACGCGGTTGAGGCGCGGACCGCCAGCTCGGGCATGCAGCGGACCTCGCAGTGGTGCCAGGCCTCGTCCAGCCCGTTTCCGTTCGTGCCGCGGAGGAGCAGGTCCGCCGCGCACGCGCCGATCTGGATCTTAGGCACACGCACGGTCGTCAACGGTGGCGTCAGCAACGGCGCGGCGTCGATGTCGTCGAAGCCCACGACACTGAGATCGCGCGGTACGGCCAGCCCGAGCGCCTGCGCGGCCTGCAGCACACCCATCGCATAGTGGTCGGAGGCGCAGAGGAAGGCCGACGGCCTTGCCTGGCGCTTTAAGATCGGTATCACGCCCGCGGTCACATCGCAGACATGGCCCAGACCGAGGTAGAGCCACTCGGGACGGATGGCGAGGCCCGCATCGGCCAAGCCGCCAAAATACGCGTGACGCCGCTCGCGGAAGCTCGGATTGTCGGGATGGCCCGCAAACGCGATGTCGCGGTGACCGAGCGCGCGCAGATGCGCGAGGGCGCGGGCCATGCCGCCCGCGTTATCGGTCGTCACCACCGGACAGTCCGGCACGCCGAGGATGTCGACGAGCACGACGGGGCGGCCGCACCGCTCGATAAAGGCCCGCACACAGGGATCAGGCTCGCCCAGCAGGAGCACCCCCCTTCGGCGCGCGGTACGCAGCTCGTGCAGAAAGGCGGCCTCGAGCAGATCACAGCGCACGTGCTGCACAGTCTTCAGGGCTCCGACCGAGAGCACAGAGATGATGCCCTCAATGATATGCCGGTAGAAGTCGGTCGTAAGGCGGAAACGGGGCGCAAAGAAACTGTTCGGGTCCGCGTCCGTCATCGGCGCGACCGTAAGACCGGCGTTCGAGACAAAGACCGGCTCGACCGGCTCGCGCCGGAAAACGATCACGTCGACGGTGTCAGACTTCCCGAGCGAGCCGCGCGGGCGGCCACGGCCGCCCTGCCCCACCCCCCCACCCGACCCAAGCTCCTTGACGGCAGCGAGGATGCGTCCGCGCAGCTTGGGCTTCACCCCGGCGGTACCGTTCAGGGCACGCGAGACGGTCGCGGGGGAGCAACCCGCATGGCGGGCGATATCGGTCAGCGTTATTCCCATCGGTTGGCGTCCAGTCTACAGGGTTCTTCGCGTATGCGCAAACACAGAGACCGGGCCGGACGGGCCGGGCCTCTGCGGCACCTCGCTCTCGCTCAGGGCGCCTTCCGCTGGTACAGACGGACGTAGTCCACCTGAAGGACGTCCTCGGCAGGCAGCCGACTCTCCCAAAGACTTGTGGGCCCGCACCAGGGCGCGGCCTCGACACTGATCTTGATATAGGCCGGCTGCCTACAGGTGCCTTGCGACTGCACGAGCGGTGTGCCGTCCTTGGCTTTGGCCGCGCCCAGTCCGACGGCGTCGGTCTCCGCAACGGTGCGGCCGTCCACGGTGTAGATATACTTGGCCTCATCCCAGTAGAGCCCGAAGGTGTGAAACTCGCCGTCGAACAGCGCGGGATGCGGGCCGCTCGAACGCCCGCCTGCGTTATGGCCCTTTCCGTAGCCCCCCCAGTGCAGGTTGTGCGCCAGCCGTCCGAGATCCCACTGATTGAACGTCTCGATGATGTCGATCTCGGTTCCGAGCCGGGTGTCGGTCGTGCGTCCCGCGACGACATCGCCCGCCAGCAGCCAGAAGCCCACCCAGTAGTCGCTGCGCACATGTTTCGGCAGGCGCAGACTCGCCTCCAGATAACCGTAGGTGTAACTGAACAGGTGGTTGGTCGGATGATAGCCGGTACTGGTGCGGATGCAGGCGCTCTCATACCGGTAGACCGGATCGTCGGTCTTGACGATCCTGACCGTCAGGACACCGTTCGAGAGCGACACGTTACGGCCGCGCCAGCGCGAGGCCCCCTGCCGCTCCTGGCTCGGCGTGTCCCACTTGGTGCGGTCAAGCGCAACGCCGTCGAACTCATCCTGCCAGACGAGGCGCATCGCAGAACGGTCGACCGGGGTCAACGCAGCCTGCGTCTCAGGCTTCAGGAGGTCGGCCAGCAGTTTCTGCAACCCCTCCTTCCAGACGATGTAGCCCTTGGGGCCGAGGTGCAGCCTGTCCTGCGCGAAGAGCGCGAGATCCTGCTGCCCCTGCGCGTCCAGGCAGGCTGCACCCAGATCGAAGAAACGAACCTGCGGCAGTGACGCGGCGAGCTTGGCCAGCCCTGCGTTAACCGCCTCACGGGCGCCGGGCTTGAGCGGCGCCTGCGGGTTGCTGCTGGGGGGGATCGAGACGAGGATGACCGGCATCCGGGCGTTGTACTGGCGGGCCGCCTTGAGCAGCTCGCCCACATTGGCGAGGGTGTGCTCGGGCAGACCGTGTGCGGTCAGGTCGTTCGCGCCTGCGCACAGGACGAGCCCCTGCGGGTTGAGGCAGAGCACGTCATGCTGGAAGCGGAACAGGACGCCGCGCGAGGTGTCGCCGCCCACGCCGCGGTTGGCGACCTTGAGCAGCGGGAAGTCCTCCTTCAGGGTCCGCCAGTTCTCCGTCAGGGAGTCGCCCACAAACACGATGGCGTTCTCGTCCCGCTCACGCCGGTTGAAATAGTTTTTGCGGATCCCGTCCTGCCAGCCGAAGGAGCGGATCGGGCCCTGCCCCGGCCACAGCTCCTCGCGCGCCTCCGGATAGGGCACGTAGGCGTCGCGCGAGCTGACGACCCGCATCGGCCCGAGCGCGACAGGCGAACCGTCGGCCGCCCTGACGCGATAAGTGTAGCGGCAGGCGCCCTTCTCGACCGGCAGGTGGGAATAGGAGATCCACTGGAAGGCCGCCGTGTTCCACACCCGCATGTCCTTCACCTCCTGATATCCGAACGGCAGTTCGACACCGATCCCCTCGCTCCCTTCCGCGGTCAGGGCGAGCCGCAGCGCGTCGCCGCGAAACAGGAACGCGTCCGCACCCTTTGCCTTGGGGAAGAGCGCAGGCGCACTCCCGTTGACAGACCACGCGACCTTACCGCCGAAGGCATCCGGCGCGGCATCAAAGCGGTGCGAGATCTTATAGGAGCCGGCAGGCAAGTTAACCCCCGTCAGGCTGAGCCTGCCCTCTCCCGGTTCGACCGCCAGCGTCAGGCTGAAGCCTCCGGCATAGGTGAGATAGGCGACCTGGTTGGTCACTTCCACTCCGACGGGGCCGTTCGGTTTGCCGCCCTCCAAGAAGATCCCCGGAAAGGCGAGCCGCACCGTGCCGATCGGCCCGCGCGCCTTTAGCGCGATCCCCTTGTCGGTCAGGTCGATCTCGAGTGCTGAGGCCAGTAACGGAAGCGCGGACAGGTAGGCCGCGAAGAACGGAGTGCGTTTCATAGAGGAGGTCTGTAGGGGCATTATTGGATTTGCAGTAAGGTCCCGCCGGAGATCCGCTGCGCGGAGACGGTCCAGCCCACGCTGGCGTCACCCGAAGTCTCAAGACGATACCCCGGGGACTTGGACAGCGCATGGGCGAAGGCGGTCGCGCTGGGCGCGACCGTCAGCACGTTCCAGCGGGCACCCGGCGCCAGCGCCCCGTCCTCCAGCAGCGTCAGCTCAAGATGGCCGTTCAGGGTCAGCGGTGCGGCCACGACGAAATGTATACGGTCTGAGACGCCGTTGGTTGTCGAAAGGTCGAGCGCGAAACGGGCGGGCGCCTCAGCCGTGAGCGCCGACGCGCTGACCGTGAGGGTACCGAAGCCCTCCCCGCTGATCGCCTGCGGCTCCAAGACCGCGACCGCATGCAGATGCAGCCCCTGCGACGCCGTGACCGTTCCCTGTCCCGTCACGTGGCGCGCCAGGACCGCCGGCACCGCCGCCCCCGAGTTATAGAACAACGTCGCATTGTTGCGCAGAAAGACACGGTTAGACGGGGAGCCGAGCATCGTATCCTGACCCAGCGTGGCACCGCTGCCGAGACGCAGGCGCGTACTCGAACCGTAAGGAGAGGGCTCCCCGACATAGAGGTCGCCGCGGAACGAGCTGTTGGTGTTCATGAGCGTCATATCCATCTGGCAGTACTGGTCGCCGACGGCGCTGATGAAGAGATCCGAGGGCGACTCCTCGCTGCCCCCGACCCAGCGCGCGTAGTTCCAGAAGCCCAGCGTCCAGGCGCTGGTCCGCCGGAACACGGTGGGCCGTGTGAACTGCACGGTAAGCGCGGAGTTGGACTGCGAGCCCCCGAAGCGGAACACGCCCAACTGCCCCGGGCTCTGCCAGAGGTTGGTGCCGCCAGGCCCCGAATCGAAGACGAGTGTGGCGGCCCCGTTCGTGGCGTCCACCGACACCGTACGGCCGTAGCCGTTCCTCACCGTCAGCGAGCTGATCACCGCGTCACGGTTCAGGTTCAGCGCCTTGTCCACCCCGGCCTGCGCGCTATAGGTCGATACTGCGTCCACGACGACGTGGTCGCCGAGGTACTGCGGAATGGTCCGCGCATAGGGCGTATCCACGGACCATACGTCCTCCGCGAACCAGTCCGCATTCGTGGCAGCCCAGGTGAACGTGTCGGGCGTCTGCCACGGACGGGTCGTGAAGGAGGTCACGTCCAGCGACATGAACTCTCCGGCGCTGTTCGAGACGGAGTGCCGGACAAAGTAGGTCGTGCCGAGCTGCAGCGTGTGAAGGGTGAGGCCGTAAGGACCGGGTGCCGTGACGGTCGTGGGATAGGCCGCGCGATGCTCCCAGGCGCCGAAATCCGCCTCGCGGTCCACGGTTCCGAAATAGACCCGCAGGGTCGCCTCGCCGTCGGGGGCAAGCCCCAGCACATCGGCGCGGAATGTGGCGTTGGTCTCGGCGATCCGCTCGACCGTCAGATTCTGCACGGCCGGCGCGGCACTTGTGTCCGCCAGCCGTGTCGCCGTCACAACCCACCCTGCGGTCGCGTTTCCCGTCGTATTGAAGCTGTAGCCCTCGGGTACGGCGGACGGCGCGAATGTGAATGCCGTGGCGGTCTTCGCGACCGTCAGAAGAGGCCAGGATGTTCCCACAGGGATATCCGGAGACAGCGGCTCGATCACGATCTTACCGGCATAGGTGAACGGCGCGGTTGCGCTGACCGTCACACTGTCATTGGTTGTCGAGGAAACGCTGAAGCGGATTTGCGAATTGGCGTGTGTGGTGAGGGTGGAGCCGATGAGCGCGATCTTGCCGATCGGGTTGAGCGGTTCGGTCGAGGGCTCCAGAGATGAGCCGTCGCCAAGCGTGAGCGTATCCGCGGTCGTGATCGTGGGCCACGCGGTGTCGACTCTGAGGCCGCGCACGTTACCCGTTCCAAGGATACGCCGCTTCAGCCCGTCCGAATACCCCTGACTCACGCAGAGGTTCGGGCGCTGGTTGCGCAGGATGACCTTGTTGTCGGGATGCCCCAGCATGCTGTCCGCCCCCCTGACCGTACTGTAGCCAAGAAAGAGGAACAGGTTGCCCTTTGACCCCATACCCGCCGCACCGATGGAGACGTCGCCGCGGAAGGCGTTATTGGTATTCATCAGGTGGATGCGATACGTGTTCCACTCGTTGTTGTTGACCTCGCTGAGCAAGCTGATCGGGGCCTCCGCCGTACCGCCGCACACGCGCCCCCTGACATACGTGTAGAGATGGCCGCTGTGGTTCCCTGAGAACAGCAGGCGGTCGACCACGTACAGCGTCAGGTCCGGATCGGCCGGCGCGTCGCCGATCGCGACGTGCTGGCCAGCCGAATAGATTCTGCTGGTCACGGCGGCCGAGGCCGACTCGAACCTCTGTGTGAGTACGCCGGTCGTCGGCAGGCTGAGGGAGCCCCCGCTCACCGAAAGCGAGGAGAGCGTCACCGAACCCGTCAGGACAATGGTCGAGGCGTTCGTGGTCACCACGACATCCCCGGCAAGGCCCGGTGCGGTGCGCGCGGTCGCAGCGGGCGACCAGACGCCCGCCGCCTCCCAGGTGTTGCTGCCCCCCGCCCACGTGAAGGTGTCCGGGGTTTGCGCGCAGACGCCCGCCGCCGCCGCGAGCAGTGCGGCCGCGGCGAGGGGCCGGATCCACGTGACTCCGCCGGCCACCTTCCGATCTTCACTGGTTCCCGTTTTCATCATGCCCTCCTCGGACGAGTTGCGCTGCCACGGGGCGACAAGCGGCAAGCCCGCTCAGATTGTCGCACAAGGCCGGTCACCCGGCTGACATACGGTCTTACGTCTTGCCTTGGGTTTCATCATGGCAGGGTTGAGCTGAAACAATCAACGTGTTCTTTCGTGAAAGAATTTTGTTCTTTCAGGACGACCGCCAACCCGTATCGTCGGGCTGCTGAGCAGCCGTAGCGCCTCTGCGGAATGACGTTGCGCGCCGTTCCTTGTGGCGGCTGACCGGTTTTGATAAGGTGGACAACCATGTCTGCTGCGATTCCACACGATGACCTTTGCCTAGCACCTTTACGGGGGGTGACGGTACGGACTTTCCGCAATGTGCACGCGCGTTGGTTCACCCCGCCGGACCGTGCGGTGTCGCCGTTCCTGCCGACGTTCGCGGGTGCCAAGGTGCGGCTCACGCTATTGCGCGATATCGACCCGGCGCTTGGCCAGTCCGTGCCGCTGGTGCCGCAGGTGATCGGCAAGGAGCCCGGGGAGCTGCGCACGCTGCTGCGGGCGTTCAAGGCGTTGGGGTACGGCTGCGCCGACCTGAACGCCGGATGCCCCTGGCCGTTCGTCACCAAAAAAGGGCGTGGCGCGGGACTGATGCGGGAGGCGGCGGCTTTCGCGCGGATGCTGGAGGCGGGCTGCGAGGAGCTTCCCGGCGGTTTCTCGGTCAAGGTCCGGCTGGGCCTCGACCGTCCAGGGCTGCTGCTGGAGCGGATGGAGATGATGAACGGCTTCCCCTTGCGCGAGGTGACGATTCACGCCCGGACAGCTCAGCAGATGTACGAGGGTTCCGTGAATCTTGACGCCTTCGGTGCGGCGCTGGCCGCGTGCAGGCACCCGGTGGTATACAACGGCGATCTCCGGACGCCTGGCGACCTGTCGCGTCTCAAGGCCCGTTTTCCCGGGGTCACGCGCTGGATGGTCGGACGGGGCCTGGCGGCCGACCCGTTTCTGATCGAGCGGCTGAGGGGCGGCACGGCGGCGCGCGAAGCGCTGCGGCTGAAGGGTTTTCTTGACGACTACCTCACCGAGTGCGAGGGCGAGCTGCCCGGCCCCGCCGCCGTGCTGGGGCGTATGAAGGAGCTGTGGAGCTATCTGCATACGGCGCTCGAACAGGGCGGCCGCGCGTGGGCCGGCATCAAGATCTGCCATTCTATCGAGGAGTACCGGCGCGTGGTGGATGGCGAGTTTGAGCGGTTTTCCGGGTTCGTCGGCGATGGCGAGCGCGCCGGAATCGGCTGAGGGCCAATACGCGATGAAAGCGCGGGACATCATTTTGAGCGGGCTGGCGGCCGTCGCATCGGCGGTCCTGGCGGCGGCCGGCCCCGCGCCCGGCACGCGCGGCGCGGACGCGTATGCGCTCAAGCTGTGGACGGTCGAAGACCGCTTGCCCGGCAGTCCGGTCGTGGGTGTGGCGCAGGCGGCTGACGGCTACCTGTGGCTCGTGACGCGGTCGCAGCTCATCCGCTTCAACGGGGCGGAGTTCGCCGAGGTCGGCGGCGCCGAGGCGGTGTTGGCCAGCACCGGCCTCTGGGCGGGCGTGTTGTGCGGAAAAGCCAAGGGTGTCTGGGTCTACGGGCCCTCAGGCGTGGCCCGCTATCTGGACGGCGCCTGGCAGGTCTGGGGGGCGGCTGACACGGCGGGGCGCGTGCTCGGCCTTTTGGAGACGCCCGACGGCGTGGTGCGGGCGTTCGCCGAGCGCGGCCTGCTGGAGGCGGTGGCGGGCCCCGATGACGCGAGCACGCGGTTCGAGACCAAACTATGCCCGGTGCCCTCGGACGACCGTGCCACCCTAGGCGCGGTGACCGGAGCGGCAGCGGACGCGGACGGCAGCGTCTGGCTGACGGCCTGGAACGGACTGCTCGAATACTCAGCCGGGCGCTTCGATGATCAGAGCATGCGGCTGCCCGACTTCCTGGTCGAGGCCGCGGGTGGCGTGCACGCGGGGCGTTCGGGCAGGCTGTGGGTGTACGGGTCCAATGGGGTGGCCTACCGCGAGGGCTCGCTCTGGACACCCATCGGGTTTCCCGAAAACGCGGGACTGGCGACGGAGATGCTCGAGGTGTCGGACGGTTCGTTATGGATCGGCAATCCGACGGGGCTGTTCCGCTGGCAGGGCGGCGCCTGGCAGCGTATCGCCGAACAGGATGCGCCCGGAAGCCTCTCGGTCAACCGGCTGGCGGAGGATCGTGACGGCACCGTGTGGGCCGCCTGTGACGGCGGGCTGCTGCGGATCAGGCGTAAGGCGGTGGGCACGTTGCGCGCGGAAGGGGCCGCGACCTCCGGCACCGCCTACGCGCTCTGGCGCACGGCCGACCGTGGCACATGGGTGGGCTATAAGGGACGCGCCGTGCGGCTCACGGCTGGCGAAGGCCGCCTGCTGCAGACGGTCTACCTCGACACGGACGTGCCGGTCAGCGCGCTGCTGCAGGACCATTCCGGCAAGGTCTGGCTGGGAACCCTCGGAGGCGGGCTGTTTGTCGAGCAGGCCGGCGCGCCGACGCAGGTGACGCAGCGCGACTACAGCGTGCCGATGGCCCATACCGTGTACGCGCTGCTCGACGACCCCGTGCTGGGCGTGCTGGTCGGCACGCCTCAGGGGCTGATGCGGGTGGGGCCTTCGGGCGAGCTTGAGCCGGCAGAATTGCCCGGGCTCAGCCTGAAGGAGCCGGTGCGGGCGCTCTACCGTGACGAGGCGGGCACCCTTTGGATCGGCTCCGAGCGGATGGGTGTGGTCGAGGTGCGCAGCGACGGAGCCAGACGGGTGTACGGCAAAGGCGAGGGCCTGCAGGGAGATCCGCGCGCCGTTTATCGCGACTCACTCGGACAGGTCTGGATCGGCACCACGGCAGGCCTGTACGCAGCGCGGCCCGAGGGTGCGGTCGTGCCGGGGCCAGGCACGGGGCTATTCGATGACGCGGTGCTGCAGATCGAGGAGGATACGCTCGGGCGGTTGTGGCTCGGAACGACACGGGGGCTACAGGGCGTTCTACTCGACGACCTCATGCGGCAGCTCGCGCCCGGCGGCGACAGGGAGCGACCGCTGCGCATGTGGCATCTGGGCCTGGCTGACGGTCTGGCGGGCGAACGCAGCATGGGCGGTGTCGGCGGCGTGGGTGGCCAGCGGAACGGCCCGCTGTGGTTTCCCTTCGAAAACGGGCTGGCCGTGCTCGATCCGGCCCAAGTGACGGTCACGGGTCGGCGGCCGACAGTCATGATCGAGCGCGTGTCGGTGAATGGGGTGACCCTGTTCGACAACCGCGGACAGGCCGGGGGCAACGACATGTCGTTCGCGCCGGGCGCGCGAAACATCGCGTTCCAGTTCGCGGCTCTCGCGCCGGGCGCGCCAGAGGCGGTCCGCTATCGGCATCGTCTGGACGGTGCCCGGAAGGGCTGGTCGCCCGTGCAGGCCGAACGGACGGCGGTTTTCGAATGGCTTCCGCCCGGACGTTACACCTTACGGGTCAGCGCCGAGGCCGGGGGCATCTGGAATCTTGAGGGCGCGGAGTTTTCGTTCGAGGTACGCGCGTTCTTCTGGCAGACGGTCTGGTTCTACCTCGCGCTGGCTGCGGGTCTGGCGGTAACCGTATTCCTGATCGCACGCTGGATGCTGTGGCACCGTTATCAGCTTCAGATGGCGATGTTGCGGCGCGAGGAGGCGTTGGCCCATGAGCGGGCCCGAATCTCTCGCGATATCCATGACGACCTCGGCAACGGGCTGTCCGTCGTGGCGACGCTCAGCGAACTCGCCCACGCCGATGTCGATAAGGGAACCGCGCATAAGCGTCTCGACCAGATCTATGATGTGGCCAACGAGCTGGCCCGGAATGTCGATGAGATCGTCTGGGCCGTGAACCCCGCCAATGACGGCTGGGAGCCGTTCATCAGCTACTTCGAACAGTACACCGAGTATTTCCTTGGGCACTCGGGGCTGCGCTTCCACTTCACGAGGCCGGCTGACCTCGTGGCGCGGCCGATCGCCTCGAAGACTCGCCACCACCTGCTGCTCGCCGTGCGCGAGGCGGTCGGGAACGTGCTGAAGCACGCCGAGGCCAGACAGGTGAAGATCGATATGCGTGTCGACGGCAAGGCGCTGGAAGTCCGCGTGGAGGATGACGGTCTGGGCTTCGACACCGCCCGCCCCGCCGCCGTGGGTCATGACGGGCTCGGCAATATGGCGCGCCGCATGCGCGAGGCCGGCGGCACCGTGCGGATCGAGAGCGCGCCCGGCAGCGGCACGACGGTCGTCTTCCGTGTCCCGCTCGAGTAGGCGCCCCTCTCGCCCTCACCCGACCGTGAGCGGCGCCACACCCACGCAACTGGAACCGGCTCTGGCATAAGCCCCCGTTTTCTGCTTAAATAGCAAGTCGTGACACAATTTAAGGAAACTGACCGATGAAGCAAACGCTCCTTCCCCTCCTCCTATGCGCGCTCCCTCTGCTTCGTGTCGCCGCACAGTTGCCCCAGCCGCCCGCCAACTTTTTGCTTGACCAGGATGCCGTGCGCGCAGCCGCACAGCAGGTCGACACCTCGCGTTACCCCGACGCCGACCGGGTGCTGGTCGACGATCACGTGTTCGAAACCTATGAGGCTGACGGGACCTCCATCCTCTGGGACGATGAGTACAGTAAGGTGCTGACGGAAAAAGGCCGCCGCGAGGCCTCTTCGGTTTCGCTTCAGTTTAACCTCTGTTATGGGACCGCCTTCGTATACCGTGCCGAGATCATCAAACCTGACGGCCGCGTCATCGCGCTCGACACCGAGCGGGGATCACGCGTAATGACCGAACCTGGCCAGATGGGCGCCAACATATACGACCCCAACAACAAAGTGCTGGGTTTCAACCTGCCCGGCGTGGAGATCGGCGATATCTGCCACGTGGTCACCTGCCGAACCACCACCAAAGCCCGCATGCCCGACACCTGGGCCGATTTCGCGGTCTTCGAGTATGACCAGCCCATCGTCAAGCTTGACTACGAGATTTCAGCCCCAGCCGCACGTCCCGTCCGCCACAGCCTGCTCCGCTCCTCTATCTCCAACACCATCGTCTACAGCTCGTCGAAGCTGCCGGGCGACCGTACCCTGCACACCTGGCGCGTGCGGCACGTGCCGCAGATGTTTCCGGAGCCGGACATGCCCCCCATGCATACCCAAGTCCAGCGCCTGCTCCTCAGCACCATTGAAGATTGGCGTACCGTCTCGCGCTGGTACTGGAAGCTCTGCGAGCCGGCGCTCGCCAAGACCACGCCCGAGATGCGGGCCAAGGTCACGGAGCTGACCGCAGGGTGTGGCTCCCGTGAAGAGACCGTCCGCAGGCTTTTCAAGTTCGTCTCTCAGGAGATCCGCTACATGGGCATCACCACCGAGGACACCGCCCCCGGTTACGAGCCCCATGAGGTCAGCCTGACCTTCAACAACCGGTACGGCGTCTGCCGCGACAAGGCCGCGCTCCTCGCGGCCATGCTCAACCTCGCAGGCATCCCCGGCTACCCGGTCCTCATCCATGCCGGCGCGAAGATGGATCCGGATGTGCCCCTGCCCTACTTCAACCACGCGATCACCGCCATCGATAAGCCGGGCGGCGGCTATATCCTGATGGATCCCACCGACGAGAACACCCGCGACCTCTTCCCCGCCTACCTCTGCAACCGCAGCTACCTCGTGGCCCGGCCCGAAGGCGAGACGCTGCTCGTCTCCGACGTCTACCCGGCTGAGAACAATCTGACGCGCATCGACACGCGCGGCACCCTGGACGAGACCGGCGCGCTGTTCCTCAAGACCCGCATCGAGTTCGGCGGCATCAACGACAACGCCTACCGCGGTCACTTCCTGCGGCAGAAGCCCGAACAGCGGCGCATGTTCTTCGAGGCCCTGCTTAAGGCCCGACTGCCCGGCGCGGAGGTCGTCGAATGCGAACTCCTCCCGGCCGACCTGCAAGACACCGAGACCCCCCTCTCAGTCACCCTCACCAGCCGCGTCCCCGAATATCCCGTGCGCGGGCAGGGCCTCGATCTGGTCTCCCTGCCCTGGCTCGGGACCGCCGTGGGCTATGCGAACTTCGTCATCGGCCAGACCGGCCTTTCCGAGCGCCGTTACCCCCTTGAGACCGGCATCACCTGCGGTACCGAGGAGTCTGTCGCGCTGGATATCGCAGCCGGCCTTGGCCCCGTTCAAGAACTGCCCGCCGACGTCCGCATCGACCGTGCCGGCGTCTGCTTCGAACTGTCCCAGACGGTCACCCACCGCACGCTCACAGGGCGGCTGCGTTACCTGCTTAAGACCCCCGAGTTCTCGCCCGCCGACTATCTCGAACTGAAGCGCATCCTCGAGGAGACCGAGGCCGCCAGCCGCCGCCGCCCCCTCTTCACCGCCGCCGCCTCGCTCGCGCCCGATTACGAGATCCTCACGGATCTGACCGATACCCAGCTTCTCTCGCCTAAGGAATGGGTGACCACCCACACGTGGTCCAAGCGGATCATCACCTACTCGGGCAAGAAGAAGAGCGCCGAACTCAAGCTGGAGTTCAATCCGGCCTGGCAGCAGATCGAGCTGCTCTCCGCCATCGTCTCCAACGCCAACGGCACGGTCCACACCGTTACCCCAAAAGAGATGAACGTCATGGATGCGCCCTGGGCCGCCGCCGCCCCGCGCTATCCGGCAAGTAAGACGCTCGTCATCAACCTGCCCGGCGTCGAGACCGGCAGCGTGATCCACGTCGCCACACGCTTCACCCAGACCAACGGCCTGTTCTATAGCCACACCCATACCTTCGGCGGCACCGAACCGGTCCAGCGCGAGACCTTCCGCCTCACCCACCCGCGCGCACTCAGGCCGCTCACACGCCTCTATAACCCCGGCACCGTCGCCTGCTCGGCCGTGACCAACGCCGACACCGTGACCGTCACCTGGCTCGCCCCCGCCCAGCCCGTCACACGCTCCGAAGAGCAGCTCCCTCCCTGGCACCTCTTCCGCCCGACCCTCTTCGTCTCCTGCGGCGACTGGCCGACCTACGCCCGCCAGTTGCGGCGTGCCGTACGCTCCGCCTCCTCCGAGGATAACGACGCCCGCCGCCTTGCCCGCGACCTCGTACGCCCGCTCCGCGACCCCCGCGCGCGCCTCCTCGCCATCCGCGACGAGGTCCTGCGTACGGTCCGGCCGGCCGGGACCTCCTTCCTCGACCTCCCGCCGGACACCCTCAGCTCGCCTGACCGCACGCTCGCCGACCGCTACGGCCACGGCGCCGACCGCGCCCTCCTGCTCGCCACCATGCTTGACGCCGCCGGCTTCGACGCCGAAATCCTCTTCGCCGCCCAGGACACCACCCGCTACCCGGCCTTCTCCGAGCCAAACCGTGCCGTGCCGCAGCGCCGCCTCTTCGCGCTCCCGCTCGTCGCCGTACGTCACAAAGGCCTCACCTACCTGCTCAACGAGGGCGACCAGTATAGTGAACTCGGCACCTCAGGCCTCGACGCCGCGCCCGCCCTGACCCTTGACGGCCGTATCACCACCCTCGATGTGCCGCCGCCGTGCCGCAACACCTCACGTAACGAGTGGCTGATCGACCTTGACGCCTCCGGCACCGCGCAGATCACCGTCACCAACTGGTTCTTCGGCACAGCCGCCGGACCCTTCCGCAAACAGTACGCCGAGATGCTCCCCGAAGACCGCCGCCGCCATCACCTCGAGCTGGTCGGCGCGCTGGCCAAGTCCGCGAAACCGGCCTCCGACCTCATCACCGAGACCGCCGCCTTCCCTTGTTTCCGGACGTTCTCGGCCACGGCCGCCTCCTACGCCACGCCCGGCAACAGCACCCTCACCCTCCTGCTCCCCGAGATCGCCGGCGTCCTCTTCCCGTTCCGGTCCGATACGCGGGTCAACCCGCTCTTCCTCGGGATCAACGACACCTCCGAGCTGACCCTCCGCGTCCTGCTGCCGCCCGGCTTCAACCGCCTGCCGCTGCTGCCCGAGACCAAGCGCTGGACGCTCCCGGAGGGCTTCGGCACACTCGCGCTCGAGGTCACGACCGCCCGCCGCCCGGAGGACGGCCGCACCGAGGTCACGCTGCTGCGCCGCATCGAACGCCGCAGCGGCGAGGCCCCGGCCGCACTCTATCCCGCCCTGCTGGAATACAACCGCCTGCTCAGCCACCCTGCGGTCCGCACGCTGGTCGCCGAACGCGACCCCGCGCCCTGACCCGCCCACCCGGCGAAAGGGGCTCATTCCGCGCCCGACAGGATCAGGCGCAGCCGGTAGAAACGCCGCGTGCGCACGGCCGTGTCGCGCAGCGAGAGCCAGCCCTCAGCGGCCCCCTCGGGATACGCGGCGCGCGAGTCGAACAGCACCTCGGCCCCGCTCCAGTCAGCGACCTCGTCAGAAGCGTCCACCACATAGGCCAGGTCATCGCGCCACGGCTCGAACGGAAAACGGTACTCCCAGCCTTCAGCGCCACCCGCAAACGTCGGGCGCGCCAGCGCCGCCGGAGCCGAAAGCGCCAGCCCGAACGCGTAGCGCGTGAGATTCCGCACGCCGTCGGCGCGCGGCGCCGCCAACGGGCCCGAAACCGCCTCGTCCGCATACTCCGCCGCATTGGTGAAGGCCGCCCGGCGCCACGCCTCATACGAGGCCGGCGCCGCGTCCAGCCGCACCTCGACCATGCGGCCCTCCTCACCCGCGCCCAGCCGCACCGGAACCGCCACAACCTGCGCGTCGGCGCTCAGGCGCCAACGCGCCCCGCCGAAGAGATGCCCCCCCGCCGCATCGGCGACATAAACCTCGCGCGGCGCGCCACGGACCGCAGCCGACAGGTCAGCCCCGTACGGCGCGTACAGCGCACCGCGATAAAGCGCCCCCCCGCCCTCCAGATAGAGCCGCAACACCCCCGGCGGCGCCGAGAGCCCCCCGGCCTTCAGATACCCGTTCACGCCTGCCGCCGCCTCGCCCGGCTGCCGCAGCCGCGCCTCCAGCACCGCGCCGCCGAACGATACTGCCGTCACGACCTGGCCGTCCACCCGCACCGCACCCGTACCGGACAAAGCCCCCAAGGCCGCCGCCCCGCCGAACGCCACCGCGCCGTTCGCGACCTCCACCGCCGCCGTCAGCGCGACACCCGCAGGCAGCTCCAGCACGCCCCCGCCCGTCTTGACCAGCCGCGCCCCGCCGCCCAGACCGCCCGACAGCGCCAGCCGGTTCTGCGACCCGTCGACATGGATGTCCGCCTCGCCCGACAGCACCACCGGCGCCGCCAGCACGCACGTGTTGCTCTGCGTCCCCGGATCATACCGCAGCGCGCCCAGCTTACCCTGCCCGGAACTGTCCGGTATCTCCGCCCCGCGCCCGTAACCGCTCAGCGTCACAGTCCCGCCAAACGCATAGACCACGTTCGACGCCCCTGACGCGTTGTCCGAATAGAGCCGCAACTGCCCTCCCGCACCGACCGTCACGCCCGCCGCCTGCGCCGGCGCGGCCGAGCCCGTGACCTTGAGAACCCCCTCCTCCACCGCCACCGCTCCCGTGAACACCTTATTCTCGCCCGTCAGCGACGCCACACCCGGCCCGGTCTTGCGCAGCCCCCCCGCACCCGACCACCGCTCGCGCAGCCGTAAGGCCCCGTACTCGTCGTTGCCGCCGAGATGGCCGACCTGCAACACGACGTCGCTCAGCAGACAGACGCCGGCGCCGACCTCAAATTCGGCGTAACCGACGCCGTCTCCCGTCACGGCGATACAGGCGTTTGTCGCGCCACCGTCAAAGGTCAGCGCGTTTCCGCTGTCGCGGTCGCGCACACGGTTGCGGAAGGGGTTGCCGGCATGGTCGAAGGCGATACGTCCCACCGTTACCGGCGCGCGCAAATTGACATTCCGGTTGGCCGTAGGCACAGGAATCCGCACGCGCTGACCGGCCCCCGTCGGCACCACCGCCCCGAACCAGTTCGACGCCACGCCCCAGTCTCCGTCGCCGGACAGCAGAAAGTGCGGCTCGGACACCACCACACCGAACGTCGCCTCGGTCAGCGCGCTCCAGACGCCGTTGTTCAGCGCCCGCGCCTTGACGACGCACGTGTTCGTCAGCGCGAACGGCCCGGCGTAGACAACCGCGTTGGACGCCGCCTCGCCCGAATACGCCACACGCGGGTCACAGCCGTCGAAGGTCAGGTACACCGTGCCCGCCGCATTCGTGACCGCCAGCGTCTCGCCGTACTCCAGCGCGCCGCCGTGCTGGCTGAACTCGGGCGCGGCCACCGCCGGATACAGCCCCGCCGCGCGGAACTGGTTCAGCATGATCGCCGTACGCACAGGGAAATAACCGGTCAGCAGGCGGCTCCGCTCGATCCCCCATTCGTTCGTCCCGTAACGCGGGATCGCACCGCCCGGAACGACCTCCTTGCGGTAGGCGCCCCAACGCGCCGCCTCGCCGAACACCGCCCTCTCGACCGCGCCCGCCCGAGCCGCGTATCGCTCGGCGGCAGCGGCGGGCGTCAGCGCGCCGCCGTTAAAGAGGCCGCGGTGGACACGATCCGCAAAACGCAGCCGGTACTCGACGTTGGTGCAGAGCGCCGTGTGCAGGTAGGCAGGCCCGCTGGTGAACGTCGCCGCCACACGGTTCTCGTTCGTCCCCTCGAGCGTGCGCTCCGAGTCCCAGCAGTAGAAGCGATAGCCGGCGCCCGTCTCGCGCCGCCTGACGGCATTCCAGTTGTGGTGCGGCCAGTCGTTGTTGCCGCCGTAGAAGTTGATCATCATGTAGTCGATCAGATGATCCACATCGAGATACTGCCGGATCGCCTCGTACCGTCCCGTGTCGGCCAGCCCCGCCTTGGCGATGTTGTGCATGGCGTTCCAAGCCACATTGTCGCCGTCGCGCACCCCGTCCGGCGTCATCGCGTCATACTCCTCGCTCTCCCCGCCGAAGTAGTTCGCGGCAAAGGCCGCGTCGGGCCGTTCGGCCACATTGTAGAGCCCCCAGTAGAGCCCGTTCAGGAAGAGGTGCACGTGATTCCCGTGCGAGCCCGTACCGCTCATCGCGGTCTGCGTGTCGCGCACCCACTGGTCTCGCGCGTTCGTGCCTCGCGGCCGCTGCGTGCCGTCATTATGCGTCCAGGCGTTGTTGTACTCCGCGCGCAGGATCAGCGAGTTGAAGTCCGCGAGCGGCGTGCCGCCGCCCTCCGCCAGCACCGGCTTCTTCAGCCGGCCGTCCCCGTACACCTCCTTGAACAGCAGCCGCAGCGACTTCTTCGGCGTGTTGCTGAACACACGGCTCGCCCCGCCCTGTACGCGCAGCCCCGCCTCAACCTGGGTGTAGCTCACACCGTTGGTGAGCCACTCGGCCGACACCGCCCGCTCGAACCCGTCGACCAGCGGATTCGCATACACGCCGTTGGCGCCGAACAGATCCTCCTTCGACAGGGACAGCGAAAGGACCGGCGCGGCCCGCAGCGCCGCGCGCATCGCGTCGGCGTAACCCGGCTGCTCGGCCACGTTCGCGCTGACCGCATAGCTGGTATACGCATACCCATTCCAGTCCGCCGGATAGCCAGCGGGCCGATTGGTCTGCGCCAGCACATCCTCCAAAAACAGGTAGGTGTGGGTGGCGATGGCGCGCCGCGGCAGGGCGCCCTCCCGGTAGGCGACCGCGCGCACCACCGTCGTGTTCGTGACCGCAAACGGGGCCGCAAAGAGCGCGCCGTTTGTCGGTGAGGGTTCAGAGGCGTCGAGCGTGTAGTAGACCTGCGCCAGCGGGTCGTCCGGCGTGATCGCCAACGTAAAGGGCGCGTCGCAGATCCCGCGCTTACGCGAGAAGTCCGGCTTCGCCTGAGGGGCCGTATACCCGAGCCCGACATTGGCCGCACCCGGCGTGGGCGCGGCGAGATAGGCGAACGCCCCCGTGCCGTCCGGCATGCGGCCGAAGGCGGCGTCGGCCGGCACCGCGGGCACCTCCACCCGGTCGGCCGTCGACGCGTCAGGCCGCGTCAGCACCACCGTCTCGCCGTCGGCGTCGAGGCTGAAGCTCGTGTGCAGCTCGGGCAGGGCCGCGCCGCCCTGGAACGGCAGCCCGTAGCGCTCCGCCAGATATCGCTCGACCGCCTCGCGTTCTGCCACCGGCAGCGCACGGTTGAAGATCAGCACCTCGGCGATGTCGCCGTTAAAGAACCGCGTGGTGCTGTCGGAGTTACCGATACCCATGGTCGTATAACCCGACAGCAGAGCCGAACCCGGATCCCTTGACAAAGTGCCGCGGAGAATCCCGTCACGGTAAGATGAAAGTAAGGGCGCATCCCCTGCGCCCCGCATGGTTCCGCCAATCTGACACCAGACGCTGTTGGTCATCGTGCCGCTCGTGCGTACGCTGTCAGCGGCTGCCACACGTATCCTCAGCTCGCCGCCGCCGTTGATCTCAAAATGAGTATTGGCGGAACTGCCCCAGGCGCCGAACATCCCCGACGGTGTGGCGCCGCCGCTCCAACGGCATACCAGCATGACGGTCAGATCGCGCAGGCTGGCCATCCCGTTGAAGGTTCCCACCGGCAAGAGAAGCTGTTGGGAGCTGGCCTTCGTGAAACGCAGCGCCGGACGGCCGTTGACCGCGTTGGTGACGAAGGCCGGCTGCGCCGACACCACTGTCTGCGTGGCGTGGTTGCCGAGCCCGCTCAGGTCCGGCCAGGCGGCGACCTTCGCGCCGTTGGTGAAATCCGACCCCTCCGCACGCAGCCACACCACGAGTCCGGGCACCTCCTGCGGCGAGCCGAGCGGCACCACGTCCAGCGCGTTCGTCCGGTCTTTGCCGGACGCGAACACCACGAGGCGCTGCCCCGGCCCGAGCGGCCGCTGGGGAAAGACCCACTTCATCGGCGCGTTGGTGCGGTCTGAAAGCCCCCAGCCGCCAAGGTCCACACCGGTCGAGCCACGGTTCAGCAGCTCGATCCAGTCGGCCGCGGCACCGTCCGCGTCAAGCAGCGTGCTGTCGTTCGCGGACTGGATCTCGTTCAGCACCACATCGGCCCGGCAGACCGGCACGCCGACACAGACAAGCCACACCGCAGCCAACCCTATTTGGCCACACCAACCCAAACCATTCATGGCCGGATCATAGCAAACCGAGTCAGAGGCGTCGAGGTGACCCGCTCGTAATCGATCGGGGGCCGGGGGGGGCGAGGTGAATCGCGTGTCGGACGCGGAGCTTCTGGGAGCGGGGGCGCCCTCGCCCCCGTTGTGAACCGGAGTGCAAGACAGGCGTGCGACCGACGGTGAAGCGACAGCCGCTCACTGTCTGAGCGACTTATCGGGGGCGAGGGCGCCCCCGCTCCTGCCTTGTGCCGCTTATTCGCCAGAAACGCGAAGTCCTCGCGCCCCCCGGCCACCAACCGATTACGTGCCGCTCAGAACCCGTAGAGCGCCATCAGGTCGCGGCGGCAGCCCTCGGTGTCGGCCAGCGCAGGTAACGTCTCAGGAGTCACCTGCGCAAGCGCCTCCGCGATCTCAGCCTGGACGTCAGGCCGCAGTTCCCAGTCGTCGATCCTGATGCGGCCGCAAGCGTCAACCGGCGTCTCGCCCCCGCAGTACAGCCGCTCGCGGAACAGCCGGCTCATCTGCTCCAGGCAGCCTTCGTGCAAACCCCGCGCCTTCATCACCCGGACCATCACGCCGACATAGACCGACATGATCGGGATCACCGAGCTGGCGCGCGTGATGAGCGCCTTGCACACCGCCACCCGCGCCTCGCCGCCCAGGGGCGCGAGCAGGCGTCCGATCTCCGCAGCCGTAGCCTCCAGATGCTCTTTCGCCTTGCCGAGCGTGCCGGAACGGTAGATCGCGTAGGTGGAGTCCGGACCGACATACGAGAACGCCACCGTGCGCGCCCCCTGGGCCAGCAGCCCGGCCTCCTGCAGCGCCCGCATCCACAGCAGCCAGTCCTCCCCGCCCATCACCTTGACCGTCGCCTCAATCTCCTCCGGCGTCGCCGGGTCGATCGTCACATCGGTCAGCGCAGCGCTGGCCACATCCAGCGTCTGCCCGCTCAGGGGGGCGCCGATGGGCTTGATCACCGAACGGTAGGTCACGCCGCTGGCCGGATCCGTGCGCTGCGGCGCGGCCAGACTGTAAACCACCAGGTCGAACGGCGGCAGGCCGCGCTCACGGGCGCGCGCCACGACCGCCGCGCGCGTCTCGTCCAGGAAGGCGTCCGCCACCAGCGTCTCGGAAAAGAGGTCGGCCTCAGCCGCCGCAGTGTCGAACGCCAGGTTGTTATACCAGCCCGGCGTGGCCCGACGCCGCACCGTCGGCGGCCTCTCGAAAGAGACGCCGAACGTCTGAGCGCCCGCCCCGAAGGCGGCGACCACACGCGCGGCCAGCCCGTATCCGCCCGAGCACCCCAGCACCAGGACGGAGCGGGGGCCTCCCTCAATGGCGGGCCGCGCGCGCTCTTCGTCGCGCCAGCGCCGCACCCCGTCCATACACCCCTTGGGGTTCACCGAGAGGCAAACCCCGCCAATCACACGCGGCGGTCTCATCTTCTATTTCGAACCCAACACGCACTTGAAGTCCGCCTCGACCGCCAGCTCGTCGCCGACGTAGGCCTTACCGTGCTGCATCACCATGCGCGAGCCGACCCGCACGTTCTCGATCTCCATACGCAGCCTGTCGCCCGGCCGCACCTGGCGGCGGAACTTCGCGTTGTCCACCCCGATCAGGAAAAACAGGCCGTTGCGCACGATGCCCGAGGCCACCAGCCCCGCACCGCCGCACTGCGCCATGCTCTCGACCAGGATCACGCCCGGAACAACGGGATAATCCGGAAAATGGCCCTGGAAGAACCACATGTCAGGCGCGAACGTCACCTCGCCCTCATAGCGCTTCTGATCCGAGTACAGCAGCTTGTCCACAAACAGGAACGGCTTGCGGTGCGGCAGCAGGTCTTCCGTCGGCCCGTCATAACCGTGACCGTCCTCGACCATCTTCTTGGGCAACACGACCTCGTCACTCATGTCTCATCTCCGTCGAATAAGTTCCGCACGCGGCGCACCGCGTGCGGCAGGATTGCTTAGACCGCCTTGAAGGCGACGACGCCGTTATGGCCGCCGAACCCGAGCGACGTCGAGATCGCCGCGCGCACCGTGCCCACCACGCCCTGGTTGGGCACGATGTTGAGGTCGCACTCCGGATCGGGCGTCTCGTGGTTGATGGTCGGCGGGAAAAAGCCGTCCTTGATCGCCAGGGCGCAGATCACCGCCTCCAGCGCGCCGGCCGCGCCCAGCAGGTGGCCCGTCATGCTCTTGGTCGAGGACATCCTGAGCTGATACGCATGCGCCCCGAAGACCGCCTTGACCGCCTTGGTCTCCATCGGATCATTGAGCGGCGTCGAGGTGCCGTGCGCGTTGACGTAATCGACATCCTCCGGCGCCAGCCCCGCATCCTTCAGCGCGAGCGTGATCGCACGGATCGCGCCCGAAGCCCCCGGATCAGGAGCCGTGAGGTGATACGCGTCGCCGGAGGCCCCGTAGCCCGCGAACTCGCAATACACGCGGGCGTTGCGCGCCCGGGCATGCGCCTCAGACTCCAGGATCAGCATTGCCGCGCCCTCGCCCATGATGAACCCGTCACGCCCCGCGTCAAACGGGCGGCAGGCCTTCTCAGGCGTGTCGTTGTACTTGGTGCTGAGCGCCTTCATCGAACAGAACCCGCCCACGCAGTACTCCGTCACCGTCGCCTCGGTGCCGCCCGCGATCACCACATCCGCGCGCCCGCAGCGGATCATGTCCAGCGCCACGCCCAGCGCGTCCGTGCCCGAGGCGCACGCCGTCACGATCGTGTGGACCGCGCCCTTCGCGCCGAGCGCGATCGAGATGTTGCCCGCCGCCTCGTTCGCGATCAGCTTAGGGATCATCATCGGAGAAAGACGCCCGGGGCCGCGCTCGAACAGCGTGTGATACCCCTCCTCGTCCACCTCCTTGCCGCCGATGCCGTTACCGACCATCACCGCCACACGCTCGGGATCCGCGCCGCCGCCCGCCAGACCGGAATCCTGCCAGGCCTGCTTCGCAGCCGCCAGCGCGTACTGCGTGAACAGCGCCATGCGGCGCGCCTCTTTCGGGTCGACATACTTAGAAACGTCGAAGTTCTTGACCTCGGCCGCGACTTTGGCGTCCACGCGCGACGGATCGAACTTGGTGGTGCGGCCGATCCCGCTGACCCCGTTGCGGATGCTAGTCCACATCTCCTCGACCGTGTTGCCCACCGGCGAAATCACGCCCAGACCCGTCACCAGAACCTTCGTCGTGTTACTCATCGAACTCTCCTCGTCCTTACCCTGAAACCGCAGGCCGACGCCGCGCGCCAAGCCTATTGAAGCCGAACATGGGTGCGATAATGACAAAATTTCGGATTTTGTCAATATGGAATTTGCGCACCCGGCCAAAGCGCCTCTCCGGCCGCCCGAATGCGCGCCAGAAAAATGCACCCGAAGATTAAGATTGCGCGTTTGCCTCCTCCTGCCGCGCACGCCGAGTCTGGACACCGATCTGCAGGCACATCAACGCCCAAAAACAGCCGATCAGGCCGGACACGTGGATCTGCAGCGCCAACGGCAGGCTGTACACCACCGCCATCGCAGGATACCACAGCATCCAGTTCATGATCAGGTTGGGGAGCACCAGCCGCCGGTACCATCCCCGACCCAGCAGCGGGACGATCTCGGCCCAACGGTAGTCATGGGCCTTCCAGAGGTGCGCCACCGCCGCGACCGGCGCGGCGAAGAACGCCGTGTAGACGCACTGGTCGGTCACCAGCTTGCACCCGAGCGTCCACGCATCCGCACCATCGCCGTAGAGGCGGCTCTGCAGCGCATAGAAGTGAGGTAGGATCAGCCCCATCGGCGCCCAGAAGCCGACCACGAACAGCAGGGCCCGGCCCGGCGCGCGCGGCCTCAGCGCGGGTACCGCCAGACAGAACAGATACGGGATCACCCCGCAAAAGATGAAGTAACTGGCGAAAGAAAACGCAGGGCCTATCCGGTTCTGCCACCCCGCCACCACGTCCAGCGCCGACCGCACGGCAGGCGACCCCACATAGCCCGCCAGCAACGCACAGGCCGCGCCCTGAAGGATCAGGCCCGGAATCAGGTTGGCCCGCGCCGCCTTCAGCCCAATCAGCCAAGGATTCGTTTCCATCTGCACCAGTGTATCTGATCGCAGACCGCCTCTCAAGCGATCACTCCGCGCCGCGCGCCGTTCCGTTAACCCGTGCGTCAGCCTTGCCCCCTCCCCCCCGGCATGCTATAGTAACCACCCATTCCTTAATTCTGACCCCTACGGAGCCTGTTGCATGAAACTTGTTATCGGATGTGACCACGGCGGACTGCGCGTCAAAGAGGCGCTGCTCGCCGCTCTCTCAACCCGGCCGGACACGGCGGTGACCGACCTCGGAACCCGGACGCCCGATTCGGTCGACTACGCCGACTATGCCGTCGAGGCGGCCGAGGCGCTCGTCGAGGGGCGCGCCGACGCCGCCATCCTCGTCTGCACCACCGGCGTCGGCATGAGCATCTCCGCCAACCGCTTCACGGGCGTGCGCGCCGCGCTCTGCCCGTCAGCGGCCGTCGCCACCAAGACCCGGACGCACAACGACGCCAATGTCCTTGTGCTCGCAGGCGAAAGCCTCGCGCCCGCCGAGGCCGTCCAGATCGCCCATGCCTTCCTCGACACCCCGTTCACCGGCGAGACGCGCCACGCCCGCCGCGTGCATAAGCTCGAGCGCGCCAGCCGCCTCTCCGAAATCGCCCACCTGGCGGCCGCCGACCCCGAAGTCCACGCCGCCGTCCGCGGCCAGCTCGCGCAGGAGAACGCCACGATCAACCTGATCGCCTCCGAGAACACCGTCACACGCGCCGTGCGCGAGGCCTCCGGCAGCGTGCTGACCAACAAGTACGCCGAAGGCTATCCGGGCAAGCGCTGGTACAGCGGCTGCGTCCCGGTCGACACGGCCGAGAACCTGGCCATCGAGCGCGCCAAGCGCCTGTTCGGCGCCGAACACGCCAACGTGCAGCCGCACTGCGGCAGCTCGGCCAACATGGCCGTCTACTTCGCGCTGCTCAAGCCGGGCGACACCATCCTCTCCATGAGCCTCGACCAGGGCGGGCACCTGACGCATGGCAGCCCGGTGAATTTCTCCGGACAGCTCTTTAAGATCGTGCCGTACTGCGTCTCACGCGAGACCGAGCAGCTCGACTATGACGCGATCGAGGCCCTGGCGCGCGAGCACAAGCCCAAGCTCATCGTCGCCGGCGCCAGCGCCTACCCGCGCGTGCTCGACTTCCCCCGCTTCCGCGCCATCGCGGACGGCTGCGGCGCCCTGCTGATGGTCGACATGGCCCATATCGCAGGCCTGGTCGCGGGCGGCGCCCACCCGAGCCCGGTGCCGTATGCCGAGTTCGTCACCACCACCACGCACAAGACCCTGCGCGG
This sequence comes from Verrucomicrobiota bacterium, assembly GCA_022704145.1. GTDB lineage: Bacteria > Verrucomicrobiota > Kiritimatiellia > RFP12 > UBA1067 > JAKJGY01. The sequence continues at coordinate 11,605 of JAKJGY010000005.1, read as the reverse complement.
CCCGCGCGGCGGACTGGTGCTCTGCCGCGAAGCCTTCGCCAAGGCGATCGACAAGACCGTCTTCCCCGGCCTCCAGGGCGGCCCGCTGGAAAATATCATCGCGGCCAAGGCCGTCTGCTTCGGCGAGGCCCTTCAGCCCTCCTTCAAGGACTACGCGCGCCAGGTGGTCGAGAACAGCCAGACCCTCGCGTCAACCCTCGCCGCACGCGGCTTCCATCTCGTGTCGGGCGGTACGGACAACCACCTCCTGCTGGTCAACGTGGCCAAGCGCGGCCTGACCGGCAAGGACGCGGCGGCAGCCCTCGACGCGGCGGGTATCATCTGTAACAAGAACTCGATCCCGTTCGACACCAACAGCCCGTTCGTGACCTCCGGCATCCGTATCGGCACCGCCTCGGTGACCACGCGCGGCATGCGCGGCGAGCAGATGCGCATGATCGGCGGCTGGATCGCGGATATCCTCGAGGGCGTGGCCGACACGTCGCTCCAGGCGCGCGTGCGCTCGGAGGTCGCCGCCCTCACCGCCCTGTTCCCCGTACCCTGACCGACGGGCCTTCGCCCCCCACCCTCCACCCCCCATCCCCCCACCCTACCCATGAGCCTCAAGAAAAAGATCTACCTCAGCGGCCCGATCATGGACGAGCAGCTCGATCAGGCCATCACCTGGCGCGAGTTCGCCAAGCAGCACCTCAAAGACCACTTCGTGATGCTCGACCCGATGCGGCGGAACTTCAAGGACCGCGAGGTCGACAGCGCCAACGAGATCGTCGAGTTCGACCTTCAGGACGTGCGCGACGCCGATATCCTCCTGGTCAACTACGGCAAGACCTCGATCGGCACCTCGATGGAGGTCTTCTTCGCAGCCCACGACCTCGGCAAGTTCGTGGTCGCGTTCTCGCCCTTCTCCTACAAGGACTGCTCCCCCTGGATGGTCAAGTACTGCACCAAGATCCTGCCCTCCCTGCAGGACGCCATCGCCTACATCCGCGAGAACTTCATCGCCCAGCACATTGACTGACCATGACCCTGACCGTCCTGACCCCTGAGGGCACCGGCTTCGCCGTCGACTGGGACTCCTGGAGCCCCGCCGAGGAGGCTGTGCTTACCTTTGTCAGGCGCGACGGCCAGCTCCTGCTGATCCTGAAGAAGCGCGGCCTCGGCCACGGCAAGTTCAACGCGCCGGGCGGACGCCTCGAGCCCGGCGAGACGCCCGCCCAGGCCGCAGTCCGCGAAACGCAGGAGGAGGTCGGCCTGACGCCCTCCGCGCTCCGTCCGGCCGGACGCCTGGACTTCATGTTCACGGACGGCTATGCGCTCCGCTGCCACGTCTTCACGGCCGGCGCGTTTTCCGGCGACCTGACCGAGACCGACGAGGCCGCCCCGTTCTGGTGCGACGAGTCGGATATCCCGTATGGCCGGATGTGGGCCGACGACCGCCTGTGGCTGCCGCTGCTGCTCGCCGGGCGCACCTTCGAGGCGCAGTTCATCTTCGCCGACGAGCTGATGCTCTGGCATACCCTGAGGGCCGCCCCCGCCACCCCCGTTTCCGGCTGACCGCGATTCCTTTCTGTATAACGCGAACTGGAGGACACCCATGAGACTGAACACAGCCACGAGCCGCCGCGCCTTCCTGACGCATGCGGCCTCCGTATCCGCCCTGACCGCCTTCCCCTTCATCCGCGCCTCCGCCCAGGGCAAGGCCGCGCCCTCCGAGCGGGTCAACCTCGCCTGCTGCGGCATCGGCAACCGCGGCGCGGAGGTCGTCAACAGCCTCGCCGCCACCGGCCTCTGCAACATCGTCGCGCTCTGCGATACGGATATGGGCGCCAAGCACACCGAGAAGCTCCTGAAGAAGTTCCCGGATGTGCCGCGCTTCAAGGATTTCCGCCAGATGCTCGACAAGCTCGGCGGCAGCATCGACGCGGTCTCGGTGGGCACGCCCGACCACTCGCACTTCCCGATCTGCATGATGGCCATGGCGCTCGGCAAGCACGTGTACGTCGAAAAGCCGATGGCCCACACCTTCCAGCAGCTCGAGCTGATGATGCAGGCCGAAAAGAAATTCAAGGTGGCCACGCAGATGGGCAACCAGGGCCACTCCGACGGCAACTACTTCCAGTTCAAGGCCTGGACAGAGGCTGGCGTCATCAAGAACGTCCGCAAGGTCGTCGCGCACATGAACAGCGGCCGCCGCTGGCACAAGTGGAACGGAAACGTCACCGGTCTGCCTCCGGCTGAGCCCCTGCCCGAAACGCTCGACTGGGACACCTGGCTCGCGCAGGTCCCGTTCCACGACTACAACAAGGACTACATCAACGGCGACTGGCGCTGCTGGTACGACTTCGGTAACGGCGCCCTCGGCGACTGGGGCGCGCATATCCTCGACACCGCCCACGAGTTCCTCCGCCTCGGACTCCCGACCGAGGTCGGCGCGGTCAAGCTCGAAGGCCATAACCCCTATGTCTTCCCGATGGCCTCCACACTCTCCTTCAAGTTCCCCGCCCGCGGCGAGGGCCTCCCCGCCTGCGAGGTGCTCTGGTACGACGGCACGACGAATATCCCCGAGCTGCCTCCGGGCTTCGGCAAGTCGGTCGTCACCGACGGCGTGCCGCCTCCCGGCGGGGCCCCGGCCGCCGCCCCGGCCAAGCTCGGCCCCGGCAAGGAGATCTACAGCGACGACCTGATCTTCAAAGGCGGCTCGCACGGCAGCCAGCTCGCGATCATCCCCGAGCAGAAGGCCAAGGACATGGCCAAGAGCCTCCCGCCCGTCCCCAAAAGCCCGTCGAACCACTTCAAGAACTTCCTGCTCGCCTGCAAGGGCCAGGAGGTCTGCCGCTCGCGGTTCGAGGTCGCAGGCACGCTCTGCCAGATGATGGCCTTCGGCATCATCGCCCAGCGCCTCAACGCGCCCAAGCTGGTCTTCGACCCCGCCTCGCGGCAGATCACCAACCACGCGGCCGCCAACGCCCTGCTGGCAGGCCCGCCGCCGCGCAAGGGCTGGGAACAGTTTTACCGGTGCTGAGGCCGCGCGCCCGGAAGGGAGGTGCCCAGATGCGACGCACAGTCGGCGCACTGCTCCTGCTGACGTCCCGTTGCGTGTCCCAGGCCGCCGACCTGCACGTGTCGCCCTCAGGCTCGGACACGCAGCCGGGCACCCTTGAGGCGCCGGTGCAAACCCTCCAGCAGGCCCTCCTGCTGGCCCGCCAGCGCCGACACGCCCAGCCCGCCGAGGCAGCCGCCACCCTCTACCTGCACCCGGGCGCCCATACCGTCCGCCGTGAGGTCGCCTTCAGGGCCGAGGACTCCGGCACCGCCCAGGCCCCCCTCCGCCTCCTCGCCTGGCGCGACCCGGCCCAGCCCGGCGCGCGCCCCGTCCTGGTCGGCGGCGCCGCGGTCGGCGGCTGGCGCCCCTGCACGTTCAACGGCCGCCAGGATGTCTGGGTCGCCGACCTGAAGCCCCTCGGCCTCAGCACGGCCTTCAAGCAGCTCTTCCTGAACGGCCGCCGCCTCGAACGGGCGCGCCACCCGAACGCGAACCCGGAGCTGCCCTACTCCGGCGGCTGGGCCTACGTGGCGGGCAAGCGCCTGCCGATGTACCAGGACATCGACGGCGAGCGCACCGACACCGTCGTCCTGCGCGCCCAGGACGCCCGGGGCTGGTCCCGTCCGGACGAGGGCGAGATCTGTATCTTCCCGCGCTACAACTGGTGGAACCGGATCGAGCGGATCGCCAGCTTCACGCCCACGAACCGCACGCTGACGCTCGCCAGCCAGATGCAGTACGCCGCTCGTCCGGAAGACCGCTACTGCCTCATGGGCCTGCGCGAGGAGCTGGACGCGCCCGGCGAGTGGTATCAGGATGTGCTGGAGCAGAAGCTCTACCTCATCCCGCCCGCCGGCGCCGACCTGGCCCGCGACGTCGTCACCGTGCCGACCGTCAACGCGATCCTAAGCTTCTCGCGCTGCAGCCAGGTCCAGATCCGCGGGCTCGAGCTGACCTGCGCCGAACAGTACGGCCTGCGCTTCACCGACTGCGACGAGGTCTCCGTCGAAGCCTGCACCCTCCACAACCTCGGGTATTTCAACGGTGCGGCGGTCGCGCTCGAGCGCGGCCGCAACGGCGTGATCCGCGGCTGCGACATCTCCGCTATCGGCGGCCACGGCGTCACGGTCAGCGGCGGCGACCCGCTGACGATGGAACTCTGCCGACATACGGTCGACAACTGCTACATCCATCATATCGGACAGTTCAACCGCCACGGCATCGGCGTCATGGTCGGCGGCGCGGGCGTCACCGTCTCGCATAACCTGATCCACGACACCCCGCGCTGCGGCATCTTCCACGGGGGCGTGCTTCACACGCTGGAGTACAACCGTATCCGCCATTGCAACCTGGAGATGGAGGACACCGGCTGCACCTACACCGGCGGCTGGTGCGGCGGCTGGCATACGATCCGCTACAACCACTGCACCGACAGCATCGGGTTCAACAACCACGGCCAGTTCTTCGTCTTCGCCTGGGGCCTCTATCTCGACGAGAGCGGCTGCGGCAACGACGTCTACGGCAACATCGTCGAGCGCTGCCAGGTCGGGGCCATGCACCTGCACAACGCACGCGAGAACCACATCTTCAACAACATCTTCGCGAACAACGCCGGCCCGCAAGGCCAGACCCACCAGCTCTCCCTCCAGACCTGGAACAACGCGCCCGGGGGAGTCTTCCTGCGCGACCGCCAGCCGAAGATGCTCAAGGAGTACGAACGCCTGATGGCCAACCCCGCGTGGGCCAAGATGCGCGGCATGCACGTTTCCCCCGCCAGCCCCTTCCTGCCGGACGGCACGGTCATGCGCGGCAATGTGATCGCCCGAAACATCTTCTACTACCCGGGTCAGCCCGCCTCCCGCTACATCCGTGAGAACGGCGTCAGCCTCACGGCAAACGTCATCAACTCAAACGTGGTCTGGAACGGCGGCGCGGCGCCGGTCACGACCGGCCGCCAGGCCTTCAAGGCCGCCGGCGCCGACCTCACGTCCGCCATCCCCAACGCCGACTTCTCCCGCCGCCTCCCGGACGAGGAGGTGGCCCGCGACCCCACCCGCACCGCCGCCGCCGACTGGCGCTGGTACCAGAAGGCCCTGCCCGACCTCACGGCCGCGCTCACCTCACGCGAAGGCCGCAGCCCCGCCCTGCGGCTGCCCGGCGCCTATAACGGGAGCCAGCGCTACATCAGGCACGCCTGCGTCCGCTCGGAGCCCTTCTTTCTGACGCCCGGAAAGAGCTACCGCCTCACCTTCCGGCTGCGCCATCAGGACGCCACCGGCGAGCTGGTCGCCCGCCTCGTCGCCGAAGGCAACGGCTTCTGGAAAGCCTTCGGCCAGCGCGGCTTCCTCAAGCGCTCCGACATGTCGGACATCAGCACCGCCACCGAAGGCGTCACCTGCGAGACCGGCTTCCGCCTGCCGAACCCCGGCGAGGACGGCTACGACGCCCGCGTCAGCGCCCTCACGCTGCACTTCCAGTTCAACTCCCGCCAGGGCTGGGCCGAGGTGAGCGACCTGCGCCTCGAGGAGGCCGAGCCCGCCAGCGAGTGGGAGGCGTGGCAGAAGGCCGGCGCGGACACCGCTTCCGTGATCGCCGACCCGCTCTTCGCGGACGCGCGCAACGGCGACTTCACGCTCCTGCCCGGCTCAGCCGCCCTCGCGCTGGGCTTCCAGCCCATCCCGCAGGACAAGATCGGGCCCTACGCCCACGCCAGCCGCGCCTCCTGGCCCATCCGCGAGGCCGAAGGCGTCCGCGAACACCCCGAACGCCTCCAGAACGTCCCCCCGCCCGCGGAATGAAAAGGCCCGCGCCAACCCCGGAACGAGGGGCTGCGCGGGCCTGTGACAGGTCGCTGGCTACTGGAGCCGGATCAGCGTGCCCTGGGGCTTATACGCGACCAGGGTCTTGCCGTCGTCGATCAGCTCGATCCTCCAGGACTCCGGCAGGCCGGTCACGCGTGAGGCGATATCCGCCTGCATCGCGTTGAGCGACGTCAGGAGCGTGTAGCCCCTCCCCTCCTGCAGCGACTCGACGTTGGTGACCTGCAGCTCGCCGTCCAGCGTCAGCGCGTCGGCACGCACCGCCTCCCCCGCTGTCGCGGCGGCCGGCACAGCGAGAACGCCGCCGGTCACCACCGCAAAGGAGCCGGTCACCGACAGCTTGCCCGAACCCGCCTTAACAAACGTGCCGGCACAGGTGATCGCGCCGGAGAGCGTCTGATCCGCCGAGGACGCGTAGCGGAAGGTCGCGCCAGCGAGGATCTCCAGCGGTTGCACGGACGCTCCGGCCCCCAGTGAGCCCGCGCCGCCGATCTCGACCGCGCCCGCTGAGACCAGCAGCTTGGAGGTCGTGGTGCTCGCCGCCGTAAACCGCAGGAGGCCGGGGCCGACCTTGTCGAGCACAATACCGGGCGCGCCGTTGATCAGCGGCACCGCAACGGTCAGCACCGCATCGGCGTGCTGCACATCGAAGGTCTTGGGCGAGTGCTCGGTACGCACGGTGATCCTAGCCTCGGCGGCAATCTGCGGATCCAGCGCGGCGATGGAGGCCGTCCCCGAGACGAGGGCGATCCTCGGCCGGTCGAACAGGTCCATCGCGTGACCGCTGTGCATATTCGTTCCGTTGAGCAGGATGGCGGCACCGTCGTAGAGCTTGACGCCGCGCGCGGTCGAGTCGCGCTGCAGCAGCTTGAGCGTGCCGGCGACTTCGATCGGGTTCGTGTTGGTCACCGTATAGCCGCTCGCGTCGAGCGTGGTGAACTCCATCGTCCCTCCCGCCTCCACAACCAGGCGGGTCGGGGCGTTCACGCCGACCAGCGCGTTCGTGATTTCCAGTGTGCCGCCGGCCCCCGCGACCAGCTCGCCCGCAAGCGAAGCCCATGAACCCGAGACACCCGCGATACGCACACGGCCGCCGTCCGCCCGCACGGCGCCAGCGCCCGTGAGGGTGCCGTCGATCGTCTGGACGCCGCTCCCGCCGAACGTGAGCGCCGCCTCTGCCGCGACCGTGACCGGCGACGAGATCGTGGCCGTCGGCACCGAACCCAGCGCCGCGTTGACCCGGAGGGTACCGGCGTCGACAGCGAGGGTCGCGTTGCTGATCGCGACCGGCATGTTGAACGTGGCCGTACCCGCACCGCTCTTGGTGAAGCCGAGGCTCGGCACCTCAAGGGAGCCGCCGCCGACGTCTTCGTTAAACGTGAAGGCGGTGGACGCGTTATTGAGGTTCATCGCGACCGGGCGCTGGACGCCGAAGACCGTGACGGTCACCGAGGGCTGGTCGGTGTCGGTGAAATTCACCGTGTCGATACCGGTATAGAAACTCTCGTCACCGTCGATCGCCCCCACTCCCCAGGGCGCGTCCGTCTCGTAGACCGACCAGTTCCCGAGCGCAACACCCTCACGCCAGAACAGGTTCTTCGGCGCCACCGTGCCGCTGAAGACCGCATATACGCCATCCGCGCGCTGCTCCAACGCCACGGCGGCCGTCTCGAGCAGGCCGGCGCCGCCGTTGACGAAGCTGACCGTCATCCTGTCCGTGACTGCGGGCGGCAGGCTCGCGCAGAGCAACACCGGATAGGCGTTGAGCGGGGTGTCGATGCCGTTGAGGTCCAGGACGACGGCGACCGTATCGGCCACGTCGTTGTTCAGGGCGACGGAGGAGGCGGTCAGCGAGCCGCTGCCGCTGAGATCCGCCTCCATGCCGACCCGGACTTTGAGCGTGACCGTGTTCGTCACGCTGAGCGCGCCGCAAGCGGCGTCCGTGGCGGCCAGGTCCAGCGTGCCGCCCGACCAGTCGAGCGGTCCCGTGCCAAGCGCGGTGGCCTGGCCGACCTCCAGCGTCCCGGCCTGGTGGGTGACGCCGCCGCTGTGGGTGCTTGCGCCCAGCAGGCGCAATTTTCCGGGCGTAACTGTCGCGTCGCTCACCACCAGCTTACCGACATCCGCGAGCGGCGCGCTCCAGGTGACCGTCTTACCGTTCAGGTCCAGCGTCACGCCGGCGGCGCTGTTCTTCAGGCTGACCGCGGTCGAGACCGTGTTCGCCGCGACCGTGAAGCTGTCCAAGGCACGCAGGGTGCCGGTGTACAGGTTGATGGCGCGGGAGCTGCCTGTGCCGGAGGTGAAGATGCCGTTGCTGCCCACCTCCAAGGTGCCTCCGTCCAGATTCAGCGTCGTAGCCATGCCTACCTTGGTGCTGCCGCGCATATTGACGCCTTTCACGTACGCGCGGCCGGAGCCGCTAACCGTCCACGTGGTGGTGCCGTCCCAGGCGAGCATCGCGACGGCGTTGGTCGCGAGGAAGTCGCCACCGCTCAAGGCGTAATTGCAGGTGGAGGACCAATGCGCGAAGAGCGCCGAGGCCGACGTGCTGACCGTGTTGTTATTACCGAGAACGGTCAGCCGGCCGCCGGTCTGGTTCACAGTCGTATTAAAGGTGCCGCCCTCGCACCAACGCACGGCGTTGGCGGTCACGGCGGCTCCCGGAGCGAGCGAGAGCGTGGTGCCGCCGAGCCAGAGCGATCCGGAAAGCGTCGTGGGCGCGATCAGCTCAAGCGTCACCGCGCTGGCGTTGCCGCCGGACACATTGGACAGGGCGAACGGCGCGGTGCCAGCGAGGCGGATCGTGCCGGTGTTGTTCCATAGCAGGTTGCCGAGGCTCCCGCCGCCGCTGAGCGTCAGGTTGCCCGTGTCCGACTTGGTGAGGGAGGCCGTACCGGACAGCGGGCCGCTGACCTCACCCGTCTGGCCTGACCACACGCGGATGATAGAATCACCTGTGACCTGCACGGGGTTGACGACCGTGCCTGAAGCGGTGAACATCAGCGCGCCCCCGTTCAGCGCCAGCGCGGCGCTTGCGGGCAGCACGGAGTCCGCCGCCAGCGTGCCTTTTGTGACAGTCAGCGAAGTCACGCTATTCCCGGCCGACGAGAGACGTGTGCACCCGACTCCCGCAGCGCCTGCGTTGTTAGCGGAGAGGATCATGTTAGAGGCCACGACCGGCGCGGAGATTGTCACCACATCCGCCGCCGCCATGCCGTAGGCGTCGATCTGGGAGGCGCCGTTGAGCGTCAGCGCGCCTGTGCCCGACAAGGTGAACGAGCCTGAACCGCGGACAGAGACGGCCTCTGCAGTCGCGCCCGCCTCAGGGAGCGTCAGCGTCGTCCCTCCCGAAGCCGAAAGGATCGCAGCCGTCTTCCAAACGTCCGTACTGTCGAGCCAGCTATTGAGCGTCGTGCCCGCATTATCCCAAGCGGCCGCCCCCCACGAGGCCGACCCGGTCACGGTGCGCACGTAATACGGGTCCGTCGTATTAAACGCGCTGCTGCGCCTTACGAGCTGGAGCCCCGCAAGACCGATGCGCTGATAGATGCCGGTGTTACGGGCGCCATGCGCGATCGCGATGGAGGTTCCCGGCGTCAGGTTGTTGAGAGGGATCTTGACATAGTGGTTGCCCTCCTTGACCTCGCCAGACGAGAAGATCGAGCCGGCCCAGTTCTGGCCGCCGACCAGCGTCCGCTCAAGACCGGGCAGACCGTAATAGGAGGTCCAGGCGCCGTCGCCGACCTTGACGAGGATCGGGCAGGCCTTGAAGTTGGCCTGGGTCTGGTCGCTGGCGATCACCACGTAGAGATCCGCAAACGTGTACGGCACACCCGTCAGCATCACCTCCCAGCCGCGTGTGACCCCCGGGTCAGGCAATGTGACAGTCGTCACGCCGCCCTCGTTGAGCGAGTAGCTGGCCGCTGTGCCGTCATCAAAGTAACTCTTGGTGAGCGCGCCGTTGGGCGTGGTCGTGGCAGCCGCGCTGATATAGGTGTTCCGGAACGTGTAGTACAGCTTGGCGAACGTCAGCGACTCGGCGCTGTTCATCAGATTGGTGATCACGCCGAAGAAACCGGCGTTGTTGTTGTTCCAGTCCGGCGTCTTGTTCCAGGTGCCCGCTAAAGTGGGCACAGGGCCCAACTGGCTGGAGGGGAACATCCAGACGTTGCCGCCCGCCGCCGAGCTGTCGCGCACGCCAGTCCGGATGCTGATCACACCCGCGTCCGCACCGGAGGTCACGAGGGAGGTCCAAAGGTCGGTGACCTTGGCGGGCGAGAGCGCCTCGGAATAGACCCGGAAGTCGTCGATCTTACCGCCGAACTTCGCCTCTCCGGCCAGCACGCCGCCATGCCGGCTGCCGAACTGGAGCGCGGTCTTCGCGACGGCGATGGTATTGGAGGTTGTGGAGGCACGCGGCGCACCGTCCACGTAGAGCGTGATGCCGCCGGAGTTGGCCACAACCGCATAGTGGTGGTAGACGACGTCGCCACCGGGAATATTGCTGACGGACAGGATCTTTGAGGCCGCCGAAACGCCGAGCGTCAGAACAACCTCATTGGTCGTGCCGCGACGTAACACAAGGCCGCCCGTCGAACCGCCGACATTGTCACGGGCATGCACCATGATGCCGTTTGGGTTCGCCCCCAATGTCGCGTAAGCGGATAGGGTGAAATCGGTATTCGCGAAAAAGACGTCGCCCAGGTTCGCGTACGGCGTGAAGATGGCCGTGTTGATCGCCTTACCGTTCGGCGACGCCACATAGGTGGGCGTCCCCTCGTTCGTCGGCGTGATCGTCCCTGTGCCGTTGTCGTTCGCCACCGTATTCGCATCGAACGACACATGCAGCGTCGGCGTCAGTCCGGTGATATCCGGGGTCGCCGCCGCCGCCCTCTGCGCCACTCCCAAACCCGCCAGAGCCAGTCCGGCCATCGCCCACACACGCGACATCGAACACTGCTTACGCATCACCAACCCTCCACACATAACTGAACTGACAACTAACTGTCCCAAAGTATCACATCGTAATTTGGCATGTCAACATGACAGCCGCTCTTGCTAAGCCGGCTTGGCCCCGCGCGCCCCGCGCCGTCGAACGTCAAGATACAGGCTTGGCTGACGCGGCCGTTTCAGGCACAATTGCATTCGTACCGTTGAGTCAGCGACACCTTCCAGGAGGACGGAAACCTTTGAGCCGCTCGCACCCCCTTCTCGCGTTGCTCGTCGCGCTTGTGTGGGGCCGCGCCCCGCACGTCGCGGCGGCAGACGAGGTTTGGCCGGAACGACTCGGCGCGCTCCGCAGGGAACTCCGCGTGGAGACGGCCGAGCAGGACGCGTCCGCCACCGCCATCACGACGGTCTTTCTCGACAACCGGACCCCGGGCTTCGTTCTGGCCGACCCCCAGGGCGCCGTACGTCCCTGCGGCCTGCTCCAACGCAGCGGCAGCCGAGTCAGCTTCCACTTCGAGGCGCGCCCCGGCGAGCGCCTCTACCTCTACCCCTGTGCGGACGCCGCGCAGTTCCCCGCTCCGGGCCTGTCCCACAGCACGGGCCTGCGCCAGCTCACGCGCGCTTATGGCGGCGAGGAGGTCGACTCGGTCGAGCGTTTCGAGGCGCTGTGGCAAGCGGCCACACCCCAGGGCGGCGGCTTCGCGGAGCAGGTCTTCTCCTCGGTCAACCCCTACGGCCCGAACGCTCGCACGCTGCACCGGTACGAAGGGACGTTCCGGATCGCAACGGCGGG
>JAKJGY010000095.1 GCA_022704145.1 Verrucomicrobiota bacterium | reverse complement strand
GCAGCCGAGGGGCATGGAGCAGCCGGCGAGGAGAGCGAGCGAGAGGGCGGCGAGGCGGAGGCGCTTCTTCATTGAGTGACCCTTTCTGTGGCGTTGGTTGAGATTGAGCGGACGGCGGCGGCCACGGCGTCGGCGGTGACGTTCTCCGAGATCCGGACGCGGTTGGTGATCGCGGAGACGACGGAGTCGATGACGGCGGCGCGGGCGGCGACGCTGCCGGGGTCGGAGCCGTCGGGGACGCCCACGCTGCGGAACAGCTCGCGTAGGCTGGCGTTGTGGCGGGCGCGGGCGGCGGCGCGCTCGGCCGCCTCGGGCGGGAGCTGGCGGGCGAGTCCCTGCCGCGAGGCGGCGGAGGCGGCCATGGAAACGATGCTGAAGCCAATGAGCGGCCCGCTAACGATGATCGTAAGAAGTTCGAGCTTCACGGCAACACCTCCCGGATGTCGGCGCCGAGCGGGATGAGGCGGCCGGTATAGGGCTCGACGTAAAGCGGGATGAAGCCGCGCGGCGCGGCGGGAGGGGGCGGCGGCGGGGGCGGCTTGGCCCCGCCGTAGAGCGTGCAGGCGAGGGCGAGCGCGGCGAGGACTGCGGCGGCGGCGATGTCGCGGCGGCGCAGGGCGCGCAGCTCGGCGAGGGCGGCGCGCAGAAGCGGCGCCCCGACGGCCACGGCCAGCCAGAGGAGGACGAGGATAGCAACCGCGCAGGCCTGTATGGCGAAGGGGAACATCACTGGACCTCCTGGGCGGGGACGCGGTAGGTTTTCCCGCCGGACTGGATCTGTATGACGGAGTCGTAGACGACGGGTGCGGAGTTGGTGGCGGCGATCAGGCCGCCTGAAAAACGCGCGGGCATCGTGCATTCGAACGCCCGGTCGTAGGAGGCGGACGTGGTGGCGCGCCAGAACCCGGCCGCCGTAGTCGCGGGCGCGGAAACGGTGGCGGAGCCGTCCATGTTGTCGGTCCAGACGGCGGAGCCGACGACGGCGAAATCGACACGGAGCGACGGGGCAAACCAGAGCGTGGGGAACTCCCCGCCGTCGTAGTCAAACGTGATCTCCGCGTATCCGCCCTCGGTGCCGCCGCCGTGGACCGTGATCGCGCCGGGCCTGGCGCCCACAAGGACGGAGCCGCCGCTGACGATGCCGAACCAGTTGGTGGCGTCGGCTGCGATCCGGAAGACGCCGTTCGACCCCGACTCGTAGGCGACCATGCCGGGGGTGGTCAGGACGGCGTAGGACCCGCTGGACGACCACTCCGCGCCGGAGGCGAAAAAGGTGGCCGGGGACGACAGCCAGAGCATGTATTCCGGGTCGGGGTTGGGCTGTCCGGCGGGGCTGTACTGGCCCCAGGACTTGTCGGCCTTGGAGGCGAGGCCCTGGGCGAGCGCCTGCCAGAGGAGGTTCGTGGCGGCGGGGTCGATGGACTCCCCTCCCCCGACCTCGACCGTGTTGGTGCGTCCGGCCGTCACGAGCGAAACGCTGACGGTCTCGTTGGAGAAGTCGGCGGTGATCCAGGCGTTGGAGCTGACGAAGTAACGCTGGACGATGGCGTTGGTCGCGGCGATCAGCGAGGCCTGCGTGGCGGCGGCCTGGGCGACGGCCATCGCGTTCGACGCGAGGGCGAGCGCGTTGGTCGCGGCCGACGGGTTATAGGCGGCGAGCGCGGAGGCGAGGTCGGCGGCGGTAACGTAGTCGCCGACGCGGTTCGTGACGGCCGTCACGCGGTGCAGCGTGACGGTCCCGGTCGTGCCGACGCCGGAGGTGAGGTTGTAGAAAGTCAGGCCCGCCGGCTGCTGCGTGGCGTAGTAGTTGTTCCAGGGGACGGTGATGTTGACGCTGACGGCCACCGAGGAGTTTGTGACGTAGCCGCCGGAATATCCGGACACCGTCCAGCGCCCGGCGTTGGTGAACAGCGCGGGCGGGGATGCCACGTCCCACGCTCCGTTCTGAATGGGCGTGCCGGCGGCCGTGACGATCCAGCGGTTCGTGGCGTAGGCCCGCCAAAGCGTGGCCGTGCCGCAGGAGACGGAGACCCACCAGTTGGTGTCGGCGGAGGCCAGGCGCAGGGCGGTGTCGGCCGAGGACGCAGCGGAGACCGCTCCGGTGGACGATCCCGTGAGGTTGATATTGTCGATCTGCGCCTGCAGGTTGGTGCGGACGGCGTAGACGTGGTTGCTGCCGGCGAGGTCGCCGGCGGCGCGGAGCGCGGCCTCGTTAGTCCACGCCGCATAGGTGGGCACGGACGGCAGCAACAGCGGAAGTAAATCGGCGGCGAGGGTGGGGTATGCGGAGGGGGGCGGCATGGCGGCGGGGCTGAAGCCGGGGGATCCGCGCATCTGGAGGATGCCGTTGGCCCGCCAGACCACGGCGCCGTTGGTGGGCGCGAGGCGGAAGAAGAAGCTGTAGGTGGCGGCGCCGCAGTCGTTGGTGGGGTGCCACACGTAGCGGGCGCGGTCGGGGAGGCCGGCAACGACGGAGGCGGGGGCCGACCACCAGGAGGAGCCCATGCCGTTGGTTTGCCAGAAGAAGCGCGCGTCGGCTCCGGCGAGCGCGGCCCAGCCGCCGGAGACGCGGAGGGAGGCCTCGATGGGGATGACCTCGCCGCGGTAAACGGCGCGGGCGGCGGGCGCGGGGCTGTCGGAGTCGGCGGTGATCCAGAGGCTCTGCGCGCGGACTACGCATGCGGCGAGCATGAGGGCTGCGAGGGTGTTGCGGCGCATGTTCAGGGCTCCTGTGGCTGTTGGGTGAGCGCGCCCGCAAACGCGTAGGCGACGCGGACGCTCCGGCCGCGCGCGGCCGGGGCGACCTGCGTGAGGGCGCAGTCGTAGAGCGTGATGGTGCCGTCGGTGAGGGTGCCGACGCGCGGCGTGGAGGAAATGATCGAGGAGACGCAGGCGGCGGCGAGGGCGGGCGTGGCGAACCGGTAGGCGACGCTGAATGATCCGGACACGTCGTCGTTGCCAGTCCACTCGCGACGCACGCCGGTGCCCTCGACGTAGCGGCGCTCGCGCAGGCCCGGCGTGAGGAGGTAGGAGAGGCCGGACGGCCCCATGGCCTGGCCGAGCGCGCGGCCGGTGCCGTGGCAGAGCGTGACGGCGGCGCCCCCTCCTGTCGGTGTGATCGTGATGGGCATCGATTGTGACTCCTTAGGCGAGGGAGAGTGTGTAGACGGCGCCGGGCACGTCGGCGGTGATTTTGGCCAGGCCAGCGAACGCGAGCTGGCCCTGGCGGAGCGTGGTGCGCCCGAACCGCAGCGGGCCGCGCAGGAGGAACGCGTCGTGGATGGCCATGGTGAGGCCGTTGGCGGAGGTGACGGTGAAATCCGCGCCGCTGCGGACGGAGGTGCCGACGTCCTGGCCGAACGGCATGAGGGCGAGGAGGCCGGCCTCTGTGCCCGCGCTGGGCGTGAAGGAGATCGCGGCGGCGACGGTGTCGAGGGTCCAGTCGACCACGCCGCAGTTGTCGTCTGGGACGGGCTGCCAGTTGTAGGTGGCGCTCAGCTCGAACCCCTCCTGGGAGGTGACGGGAGTGGCGCCGACGGAGGCGCTGACCGCGCCGGCCGCGATCGCGGCGGCGGAGAGCGGGTAGGCGGCGGCCGACCACGCCTCGGAGGCGATGGCGTAATACGCGCCCGCGGCGTCGGGGGCTGTGGAATCCTTGAGGCCGTGGCGGAACACGGCGGCTGAGGAGAACGCGGTGCGGGTGGCGCTCAGGCGGACGTTGGGGGGGGACCAGAGGCCGTGGTTGGCGAGCGTGATCTTCTGGCCGGCCTTGGTGTGCACGATGAACGCGGCGTCGGCCGCTCCGAGCAGGCTGCCGCCGAGGGCGGGGGTCTGATGGGGGTGGAGCAGGGAGAGCAGTCCGGCCGAGAGCGCGCCGACGGGCGTGAGGGAGGTCTCGGCGTATTTGGCCGCGACGAGGCGGTCGATCTCGGCGTACTGGTCGGACTGGACGGGGACGGCGTCGATGATGAAATCGAGCGAGACGCCGGCCTGGGAGTGGAGGGCGACGCTGCCGACCTTGCAGGCGGCGGGGCCGCGGACGAGCGTGGAGCGGGCGATGGAGGACATGGCTGGGCCTTTCTTTCTTTAGGTTATGGCGGGTGCCGCGTCGCCGCTTTGCTCGGCGGCCGCGACGTCCGCCGGATCGAGCGCGGCGGTGGCGGAGAGGGTGACCTGGTACGCAAACAGATCCTCGTCGTTCGGGAGGAGCCGGACGGAGACGAGGCCGAGCGGGTGGGCGTCGCGGCGCAGCGGCCAGCACTGGGAGTGCAGCAGCACGGCGACCACGCAGGCCACGTCCGGGACGGGGGGCAGGCCCTGCGCGCGGGCGGCGCCGCCGGCGGGCTCGGTGACGTTGACGCGCAGGGTGAGGCCGCCGTCGTCGGAGAGGGGGCCGTCGGAGTCCGGCCGGAAAGAGGCCTCGGGCGGGAGCACGCCGACAGCGAGGCCCGCGGCGGCGATGGCGGAACCGTAGATGGCGGCGGCGTCGGCGTCGTCGACGATATGGACAGAAAGGCCGTCGCGCCGCAGGGAGCGCGCGGAGGAGAGGATGTCGTAGGCCTGCCTCTGTATGTCAGTCAGCAGCATGGCTAATAGCTCCCTCGCTGGGCGCGCCGGGACAGGAGCGTGGGTTTCTCGTAAAACGAGGGGGGCGTGGGGGAGGCCGAGGGCGAGGCCTCGGACTCGCCGGGGCCGGGCTGCTCGACGGCGAAACGGCCGTCCGCGACGGCCTCGAGGCGGCGGATCGCACGCTCGTGCGCCTTGGCCCGCAGGCCGGAGGGGTCGGCCAGCGCGCCCGCGACGGACTGGGACAGGTCGACCACGGCGATGTCCAGGCAGGTCGCGCGCAGCGCGGGGGGCACGGTATGCGGGGCGGAGGAGAGGCGGTTGGCGGGGTGGGCGGCGACGTAGCCCCGCGCGGTGTCGGCCGTCTGGTCGAGAATATCCTGCGCGGCGGCGTCGTCGAAGGCGGCGCAGGCGCGGCGCACGGCCTCCAGCTCGCGCGCTGAGAAGCGCGTGAGCAGGTCGGCGGGCGTGAGGCGTGTCCAGACGGTCGGCATCGGCGGGGCCTCCTCAGCGTACGGCGGCGGTGATCGTGATCCGCGCCGAGGCGTTGGTCGCGCTGAGCGCGAACGTGAGCCTGTCGCCCGGGACGAGCACGACGGGCTTGGGCGGGCTGCTCGTCGCGGACAGGACGACGCCGTTGGTGACGTAGTAGGCCGTGACGGGCGCGACGTACTGCTCGGGGTAGGCGTAGAGCGCGCCCGGGGCGAGCGCCGACTCGACGGTGTTGGTGTGGTACCCTCCGGCGTGCGGCACGAGGTGGCGCACGGCGACCGTGGCGCCGTTGGTCACGCCGGACGCCTGGAGCGCGAGCAGGCGGCCGTTCTGCAGCGCGGGGACGTCCCACACGGCGGACCCCGCGCCGTACGCGAGGGGCACCTCGTAGCGCGCGGGCGCGGATTGCGCCGCAGCCGGCACGGGGGCGTTGAGCGCGAGGGCGAGGGCCGCCGCGACGACGATCTGGACACTGTGTCTCATGAAGCGCATGTTCGTTTCCTTCTCTGTTTTTTGGGGGGGTTGGGCGTCCGGACGCGCGTGGCGTCCGGACGCGCGTGGCTAGTTGAGGTCGATGCGGTACGCGAGCAGCGCGCTCTGCGTCACGATATCGAAGGCCCACTTGACGCGCAGGAACTCGACCGCGCCGTCGGGGGACGTGTAGGAGTACACGCCCTCGAGCATGGCGCTGTCGTACGCCAGCGTGGCGCAGAACCCCGGCGAGTACTGCGACGGCATGGTGTCGCGGTAGTGCACGAGGCAGGTGTCGCCGAGGAACGGGACGGTTTCCGCGCCCGCCGCGCCGCCTAGGCCGGACTGCTCGAACCCGCGGCCGGATACGACCTCGAGGCGCACGTCCGAGTCGCCGATCTCCTCGGCCACGAGCTGCGGCGTGATCGCGTTGCTCTTGCCGGGGAAACGGGCGATGACCTTGGGGTGCTTCTTGATGCGCCGCCACATGGTCTTGCTGACCGTGACGGTGTTGGGCGTGAGGCCGGTGCGCTTCTCGACGGCCTCGATGCCCTCCTCGATCTCGTCGAGGGGGTCGACCGTCGCGGAGCTCCACTTACCCTTGCCGGCCGTAGCCGCGACCGCGGCCTTGACGCGGCGGAACGTGGCGGCGCTGAACGCGTTGGCGCTCTGGCACAGCAGCGTGCGCGTCTTGACCTCGCGGATCTTGTCGCTGGTCCTGCCGGCCAGAGGCACCTCGATCTCCAGGTCGATGGGGATCTTGAGCGCGTTGGGGTCGAGGATGAACGGGACCAGCTCGCCGGCCCACTGGGCGACCTGCGTTTCCCCGCCGACCCCGCGCCGCGTGTCGGGGATAACAAACGCCTGGCGGCTGTCGAACCGCATGTACTTTCCGGCGAGCGTGCCGACCTCGACCACGGGCGCCACGCTGTGAGCCTCCTTCAGGATGGCCATCCAGTCGGGGGCGATAAGCTGCGCGTAGGTGGTGAGGGTGTCGTCGAGAACCATAGGTGAGGGCATTTTGGAGTTTCCTTATCTGTGTGTGCGTTACGCGATGACGATGGCGTTGACCATCTCGCCGTCCGAGCCGGCCTGCAGGAACTGGCAGGCGAGCACCTCGCCGGCCTCGCCGGTCCAGGAGCTGGCGGTGGCGTCGGCGTTGACCTTGCCGAAGCCGAACTGCGCGACCGCGCCCGTGACCAGGACGCGCGTCCGCGCGCCGGCCACGGCGAGGCCGCCCTTGGTGTCCGACAGGTAATAGTCCAGCACGCCGGCGGGCTTGTCGGTGGCGGCGTCGCAGAGGACGGGGGCGCCGTTGACGATCTTGACGAACTTGCCGGCGGAGCCGGCCAGGCCGCTGGCGGCCTCGATGGGGAACACGGGGTTCATGTGTCTGTTTCCTTCCTGGTTTCGTTCTGCGCCCGCGGATTAGGCGAACGCCTCGGGGTTCTGCCGGCGTGCGGTATCGTACGCGGCGGTGCGGCTCATGCCGGGGTTGGCGGCGAGCACGCTGTTGATCGCGGACACCTTGGCGGCGAACGTCCCGCCCGCGACGGCGGACAGGGGCGTGCGGCGCGGCTCCGTATGGAGCGCGCGCTGCGGCGGGCGCGCGGCGCCGTCGGCGGGGCGGGCGTTGAGCGCGGCCCCGGCAGCCTTTACGGCGTTAAGTCCGGCGGCGGCGTCAGCGCGCCAGATCGCCTTGAGCTGGGTGCGGGCCGCCTGGTCGGCGGGGATGCCGGCGGAGTTCATAGCCGCCTCGGCGTCGGCGTCGGCGCGAGCCGCAAGCTCGGCGTCGTAGGCCGCCTGGATCTGCTCGTCGCTCGACGCGGGGTCGAGGCGGAGCAGGCTGAGCAACATGGCTTTCGGGTCCATGCGTTTCGTTCCCTCTCTGGTGTGTTGGTGTGTGGCGCCCGCGGCGCCGCCGGCGGCGTGCACCACCGGGCGGTTCTGCCGCATGCGCGGGAGATTGGTAAGTCCGAAATTGGTCATGCGGCGCGGGTGGCCGATTTTCCGGGCGGCGTCGGTGTAGATATATCCCGACCAGGGGAACACCGGCGAGAGGTAGCGCCAGACGCGGCCGTCGACCACCTGCCTCTGTCCGAGGGCGGTGGGCTGCAACAGGACCTCGATGCCGTCTGGGCAGCGGCGCATGCCGGCGACCCAGAAGTACGCGGCGGTGGAGGTGCCCAGGTCGGCCGAGTGGTCGGCATCGACCAGCAGGAGCGGCCGGCCCTCGGCTTCCCAGGCCGCGATGATGGCGTCGCAGTCGTCGGAGTCGACCACCTCGCGGATCGTAGTCGCCGCGTCGGGGTCGGCCTCCGGGTCGAGGGCCGTGTCCGGCCGGTCGATGTCCCACGCGCCGATCGACACGCCATGCGCCCATCCGTCGGGGCCGATTTCCAGTGCCCTGTAGGGTGTCCCGCTCATCGAGTCCGCCTTTCTTTGCCCGTCACGGGCGCGATGCCGTTGCAAAGCCGTTGCAAAGCGCGCGTGGCGCGCGCGGAGCCCATTGCGCCTGTCATGGGGAGCGTCATCGGGCACCCCCCGTTTTCGCGCCCTGCCGCGCGTCTGCGGCGGCGGAGGCGTAGGCGCCCGCGATCCACTCCCCGAGGGCCTCGCGGAGGGCCGGCGCGAGGGCCGGGTCGGCGGCGGCCTCGTCGGCCAGGGCGCGGGCGGCGGCGGGGCGTTCCTCGGGGGGCAGCGCGAGGAGCCCCTCGACGCGGCCGCGCCACGCCGCGAGGTCCGCCGCGAGGGCGCGGTAGGCCGGGGCCGGGTCGGCCGGGACCGGGGCGGCGCGGTCGGACGGGGCGGCGTGCAGCGCGGGCGCAGCGGCCGGGTCGGTGGTTTTTGGCAGCATGCCGAGAATCGTAACGTCCGACAGCAGCGGGAACGCCGCTTTGATAATAGCCGGCGCGGCGCTCCTGGGGATTTCGTCCGACCGCACTTTAGCAATGATTTCCAACAGCGCTGCGACCTGGGCGCCGTTCATCGCCGTCTCGGCCACGGGCGCACCACTAGACATACCCTGCGCTGCGCCCTCTGGCGCGGGCGCAGCGGCCGGGTCGGTGGCCTGACCCGGCGCGGAGGCGGCCTTCTGGGGGCCGAGGCGCAGGCCGGTAAGCTCGGAGGCGGAGGCGGGGTCGATGGAGAAATGGGGCGCGAGGGCCGCGATCCGGTCGGCGGCCTGCTGGCGGTCTTCGGCGGCGTCGCGCACAAGGGATAGGGACGCGAGGCGGGGGCGACCAGGGAACGCGCGGCCGAGCGCGTCGGCCGTGAGCGCGCGGTTGAGGAGGGCGCAGATCCGCGCGGCCTCGGCGTCGGCGAGCGCGTCGAACGTGGTCTGGTGCGCGCCGCCGGCGAGGTTTCCAGTCCCGGCCTCGGCCAGCATGGTGAGCCGGCCGGAGGTGCCCGCGAGGACTTTCTTGCGGGTCAGGTAGTCGGCGCGCTCACGGAACGGCGCGACGGTGCGCGCGGCCTGGGGGAAGGTGACCTGGGCGCCGTGGGGGAGCGTGCCGCCCTGGCCGTCGGAGAAGGCCCGCGCCGAGGCGTCGTAGGCCGGGCGGTCCTCGGTCTTGGCCCCGGAGGGCTCGGTGACGATCGCCTGGTTGAGGCCGTACATCTCGCACCAGGCGTCCCAGTCCTTCTCGCAGGTGCTGGTGCGGATGCCGATCGTGAGGCAGGCGCGGTCGACGGCAAACGGCACCTCGCGGATGATGAAGTCTGCAAGCGGCAGCTCGGAACCTCCGATGCGGTCGCGCTCGGGCAGCGACCGGCCTGCGACGGAGGCGGCGGAGGGGTTCCAGTACCAGGGGCCTCGGTAGCCGTCGCGGGCGAACAACCAGCGGTCGAGCGGGGTGAGGGAGACGGGGGCGCCGTCCGCGCCGCGCAGGATCTGGATGGCGGAAAAGCCCCGGAACGTGGCCATGGCGAGGTCGGAGACGGCCTCGGCGAGGTCGAGCGGTCCGACTAGCAGGGTCTCGCGCAGGGCGGCCTCCTGCTCCTGCGCGAGCGTGCGGTCGTAGCCGCGCACGCCGGGGTCGGCCGGAGCGATGTCCGGGCGCAGGCGCTCGATGGCCGACAGCCGCAGGCTGATCAGCGCGACCATGTCGGGGTCGAGCTGGTCGATGCACTCGTAGACCCACTGGATCTCGGAGAGGTCGCCACGGCGCTCGCGCTCGAGCAGCGCAACGGCGCGGTCGATCGTGAGCCAGCGGAGCGGGTTGTACGACTGCCGCCACACGTTGGCGGAGCGCACGGCGCGGCCGGCGGCGGAGGGCGGCGAGGGTGGGCGGCGGCTGGATGTGCTGGCTGGCTGGCTCATGCGGCGCTCCTGTAGCGGCGCGCCGCGCGGCGCGACCAGGACTCGGCGCCGTCGCGGGACGGCGCCGAGGGGGGCAGGCCGGCGGCCGGCTCGGAGGCTGCGGCTTCGCACAGCAGCGCGTTGCCCCAGAAATGGTCCGCGTGCCCGGCCTCGTCGCGGGTTGCCGCGATGGAGACGCGACCGCCCGGCGTGGTGATCCGCTCCGGCTTGCGCAGGTCGTCGCGGTAGATCGCGTCGACCGGGTGTTTAAGGCGGCAGTCCTCGTAGTAGCCGAGCAGGTTCATGGCCATCGCCTCCGTGACTCTCACGCGCGGAGCCTTGCGTCCTTCCGACCTGATACGTTGCGTGATCTCGACGGAGGTCGAGAAGTCGACCCCGACAACCTTGCCGGGGAACGACTCCTCCGTGAACTCGAAGAGTCCGAGCCCGATGCCCGTCATGTCGATCGCGATTCTGCGGAACGCGGGCAGCCCTAAAACCACCTCCAGCCTGCGCTTCTGGTCTGGCAGGCGCATGTCGCGCATGCGCAGGCAGGCCCTGACCAGCAGGCTGGAGCCGTCCTTTTCGCCGACCGGCACGAAGGTGAAGTCGCGGCGGCGCGCGACGTCGCAACCGGCGTATAGCGGACCCTTGGCGGCCCGCAGGATCTCGACCGCCCTCTCGCTCCAATCCTGCTCGCAGATCACCCCGCCGTCATAATCGGCCTCGTTGATCAGCTCCTGCGTCAGCAGGGCGCCGGATTCGTTCGCGAAGGCGCATTCGTAGTTCTGGTCGTAGGCGGTTTTGTCCATCGCCTGCGCGCGGGCCTCGTCGGGCGTGATCGGCCGGCGGGTGTTGGCGTCGTAGATCTTGACGCCCATGCGGTAGGCGTCCGTGCGGCGGACGCGGGACACCTTGAACTTGCCCTCCGTCGCCATGCGGTAGAACATGTTCCGGACGCCGTTGCCGGTGGAGGCGATGCGGCAGAGGAAGTCGGGGTTGCTGGAGAGGATCGGCTCGGCCGCCTCCCAGATGGCGTTCGAATCCTCGTGGAAGGCGAACTCGTCCAAAATCAGGTCGCCGGAGAAGCCGCGCGCGGTGCGGGGGTTCGCGGCCAGCACCTTGATGCGGCCCCTGCGCCCCTTGACCGTGATCGTGACCTCAAAGCGCATGTTCTCGTACTCGATGCCAGCCGAGAGGTCCGCGCTCTCCATGGCTACGCCGAGCATGTTGCAGACCTCCTGGCACTTGAGCACGAACTCCGCGCCGTTGTCGCGGCTGTTCGAGAGCACCGTGACCAGGCGGCCCGGCCGGGTGAGCAGGCGGTCCACCGCCCAGGCGGCGAGCGTGAAACTCTTGCCGATCTGGCGGGACCAGTGCAAGACCTCGACGCCGGTTGTCCGGTCGAGGAACACCTCGCGCTGGTATTCGCGGAAACGGATCAGGCTTTGGTTGAGCGTCTGCGTGCTCACGCGGGAACCTCCCCGAACAGCGCCTTTCGAACCTTGAGGATTTTCGCGTCGTCGTCGAGCGACGTGTCAGCCTGTATGCCCTTGATGAACGCCGCCTTCTCCATCGCTTTCTTCGCGGCGTCATACTCGAACTTTTCGCGGGCGAGGCGCAGGGTCTCTTCCTTCGTGGACTGGGCCCTCTCCTTGAGGTCAAGCTCGAGCTTTTTGCGCTGCGCGTCGCCGATCATCATGGCCATCATCGTGAACTTTTCGGCCTTATCCGCATCGCCGGTACTGAGCGCCACGTCCGCGCCGAGGGTCTTGTAAGCCTCGATCAGCTCCACGTCGTTCTGGCCCGCCGCCTGGGCGAGCTTGCCGACCTCGACGCGGGCGATGACGGTCTGCTCGAGGCGGTGGGCGGACTCCTGTTCGCGCATGCGGGCCGCCCAGCGGTAGAGCGCCGAGCGGCTGGGCGCGGTAACGCCGAACTGCTCGGCGATCCACGCGGACACCTCGAACCACGGCGACCGGCGGAACTGCGCGTAGGCCTGCCAGCGCTGGGCCTCGGTGAGGCCGGCGTCCCAGGCGTCGCTGCGCGGCTTTGTCAGTGTGGCGTCCATAAATCAGAACCGGTCCTTGCGGTTTGGGATTTATTCAGAACCCCGAGGCGTCCGGTTAAAGCCTCATGTCCCGGTTTTGCAGTTATGGGAATTTGTCACATGCTTGAGAGCGTAGTCCGGCCGGCGTCGGTGATCCACCAGCGCGTCTGCTCGAACTCGTCGCGGCGGCTGGCGATCCAGCCCTTTTCGGCGCAGAAGATGCGCGTATCGTCGGCCTGCTGCGTGGTGAGCGGGCGGCAGGCGGCCACCTCCAGCTCGACGGAAAGCGCGGACTCCTCGATCGAGCCGGGCGCGAGGCGGCGCAGGATGGCGAGCAGGTGCTTGAGCAGGGCCTTGTCAGGTTTCACGGTGCACTCCTATTTGCGGCGCATCAGCGCGGTGAGCTTGTCGTCGATGCTGCGGTACGCCCCGCGTATCTCGCCGAGCGCGCCCTCCAGCACGCCGAGGCGGGCCTCGGCCTCGGACATGCGGTCGAAAAGGTTTTTGTGCGAGTCGCGGTTTTCCTCGCGCCAGGCCTCGATCGCCTGGTGCTTGGCCTCGCAGGTCGGCTCCTTCACGCTCTGCGGCACGCCGCGGACGTTGAGGGGGTCGGGCTCGATCTGCGTGCGCCGGCGGACGCGGGACCAGACCCAGGCCGTGGCGGCCGTCGCGAGCCCGCCGAGGACGCCGCCCTTGGCCACGTCGAAGATGACCGTGCGCGGCTCGGGTTCGGCCGCCAGCGCGGGCAGCGCCAGCGCCGCGATCAGGACTGTCAGTCTCAATGCCATCCACCCCCCCCCTTTCAAACAGAGCCGGATGCGCTGGGCAACGCTTTCAGGAGCGGGGGGTCCGGCGTCTCCCCCGCCTGGGCACCCGCCCAGGATCCCGCACGACGAGAGGCATCGTCGCGATGGGCCTGACTATACGGGAAGCGGGACGCGGGACGCTATGGCGCGGCGGCTGATGCGGACGGGAGGGCGCGCTACGCGCGCGCGCGCGATTAAAGGAGGATGCGGCGGGCGGGCCGCGAAAAACACGGTTTCCTGAGAATGGGCAGTTGCGTTCGGCGGCCGGGACGGCAGAATGGGGGCATGCTGACTGCACTTTCGCGTAGCGAAAGCGAGAAACGGAAGGAGGCCCAAAATGAACGCTGCGCCGGGAAAGCCGGCGCTGGAAACGGAAGGGGGCGGCACCGGATCGGTGCCGCCCCCTTCAATGGAGGAAAGCATGAAACGGACTATTTTTTTCAGCGCGGCACGTCCCGTTCCCACCGCACCGCCGTGCCAGCGGCCGAGACAAGCACAATCCCGCCCGCCGCGCCGGCGAGCTGAATGTCGACGCTCACGCAGATGATTCCGTTCGCGCCACGGTCGACGGCGCGGGCCGTAAGCTCGGCGAGGGCCTCCTCGCGGGCCTTGCGAATCTCGCCCTCGAGCGCCTTGGCCCGGCCGCCTACCGCGTCGCGGACGGCGGTGAGCGCGTCCTTGACCAGGTTGACGCCGCCCACGACCTCCGCCCCCACAACGCCCAGGTATGCGGTGACGCTGCCGCCGGATATGTCATGGCCGGTCGTGACAACGAGGCTGATCAGCTGCGCGCCACGGTCTGTGAGCGCGACGGCGCCGCGACATGCCGGACAGACTACGCTGTCTGCGGCGTGCCGTATCAGCAACCCTTTCCCGCAATGCGGGCATCCGACGCTCATAGACGCACCCCCCTGGCTCATGCGCCCCTCCTTTCGGACGCCTTAACGGCTGTGCCGCCAGAGCGTGCACCAGCAGCACGGGCGGCAGGCGCTCGCCCCTGGGCGAGCGCGATAGACAGGTTATGAATAGTCCCGTTGGCGGCGGCAAGCGCGGCCTCCAGCTCGGCGATCCGCGCTTTGAGGTCACTCTCATTCGCGCCTGAGCGCAGGCCGCACGCCTCACGGACATAGCCTGTTTCTGCTGGCTCTTGCAGAATTTCTGCAACGGTCATGCCGAGGGCTTGAGCGATCTTTTCGAGCGCCTCTGAACCAATGCCGCGTGCGCCGGTCTCGAAATTACCTATGGTTCCGATGGATAGACCGGTCGATTTGGCAAGGTCGGCAAGAGTCACTCCTCGCCTCTTTCTAATCCGCCTTAGATAATTCTGCATAGCCCATTCCTTTTCTGCTTGCTTGCAGAAATAATTCTGCTATATTGCGCGCCATGAATGCACGCAATATCGAAAGGGTACACCCAATGAGCCGCAAAGTGAAGGCAGAAAAGGATCCGGAGCAGGCGTACCGCCGCGTGAGATTTCCGGGGATCACCCGCTTCGCGGGCGAGCACGGGTACAACTACGTGAGCGTCTACCGGCACCTGACGGGGGAGCGTCCGAGCCGGACCATCGCCCGCAAGTGGGCCGCGTGGCAGGCGGGGCGCAGGGCGGGCTGAGGATTACCCGCGCGCACCGCGCGGGCAAGGAGGAGGGGACGATGAGCGAGCGAGACGGAGAGACGAGAGAGGCGGGGCGGGAGGCCGGGCCGGACGTGTGCGACCTGCGCTGCCTGCGCGGAGGCGGCGCTTGCGGGCGCGACGTCTGCACGTCGGCGTGCAAGCTGACGGCGAACATCGAGAGGGTCGAGGCGGAGAAGCGGGCGGCGATCGCGCCGTGCCCGTTCTGCGGTCAACCTGCCAAGCACGCGTTCGGCATGAACGAACACTGGGTGTCTTGCAAGGTCTGCGGGTCGAGCGGGCCGTTTGCGGACACGAAACAGAAGGCGCTCGACGCCTGGAACACGCGGCGCGCCTGCCGCGAGAGTGTCGAAATGGTGGCGGGCGTCTCGAACGGTTTGCAAGGCGTCGACGACCTGCTCTGCGCCCTGCACGAGACGAGCACGCTGCATGCGTATGAGAACGGCAAGACCGCGCAGCAGCTCAGAGGCATCCTCGAACGAGCCTCAAACAGATCGGGAAAGGCGATCTCCGATTTCCTGAAGGGGCGGGGGAGACTCATTCCGCTGCTGCGGGACCCGGCGGACGATCTTCCTGACGCCGACATCAGCGTGCTAGCCCGGCTCGACAACGAAGAGTTCCCGCTGGCGATCATGGAGTACGACGGCGAGAACTGGACCGAATGCGGCGAACCGACCCGTTGCGCGGTCCGCTCGTGGTGCCACCTGGACGAGGCCGCGCTCGTTCTTGACGCGGCGCGGAGGGGGGCGCGATGAGCGACATTGCTGACAAATGCGAGGATGCGGTCGGGGCGGCGGAGGGGGCCGGGGCGCGCTTCGAGCCGGGGCGCGGCGGGCGCGCGGCGGCGCAGGCCCCGGCCGGCGCGGCGACGCTGCCGGCCTGCGCGTG
>JAKJGY010000094.1 GCA_022704145.1 Verrucomicrobiota bacterium | reverse complement strand
CAGCGGCGCGCCCTCCGCCGTCAGCGCCAGCTCCGACGCGGCGACCTCCGCCGCCACACTCACGGCCGCCTCGTCGGCGCCCACCTCGACCGTGCCCGCGAGCCGGCCGCGCTGCACCCGGAACTCCGGCGCCAGCCCCAGCGCCGCCCCGAAATCGCGGCCGAGCGCCACCAGGTCGGCCTCCGCCTTCACCGTGACCTGCCCCGTCAGGCGGCCCGCCTGCGCCGCCTGCCGCAAAGCCCCCTGGGCGTTCGCGCGCAGCCAGGGCGACGCCAGCTCAAACTTGCTGAACGTCACCGCGCCGCGGTCGTACGCCACATCCGCCAGCAGCGCCACATCCGCCTTCGGCGAAGGCGCCTGCCCCGGCCCCGCCACCGTCAGGCCGTCCACCGCCAGCCCGCCCTCCACCTTCACCTGCCCCGGACCCGTCACCCAGGCCGTCAGCGCGCCCTCGGCCACGCCGACGCACACCCACGCCTCGCCGCACGCATGCCGCACCAGCGGCCCGAACGCCGCCAGCTCCACGCCCACCGCCTTGAGGGTCACCTTCTCCGGCTCGCCCGCCACCCCGCCCTTGAACAGGTCGAGCAGGCTCTGCACCTTGCCCTCGGCCCCCACCAGGCCGCCGCCGACCGCCATCTGCACCTGCACCGCGACCGGCTTATGGATCGAGGCCACCGCCACCGTGGCCGCCACCTGCCGCGCGACGAACGGCTCACCCCCGTCACGCCCGGCCACCTCCAGCGCGCCCTCCTCGCATGCCAGCGTCACCGCCAGATCCGCCACCGGCAGGAAGAACGCGCCGCCCTTGCGCCCCGCCGCAGCCGCGCCCGCCGCAGCCGCGCCCGCCGCCTGCGGCGCCAGGTCGAGGCGGCCCGACGGCCGCCTGAGCGTCACCTTCCCCAGGTCGAGCCGCCCCACCGGCAGCAGGCGCAGCAGCCCGCGCTCGAACGCCACCCCCTCGACACGCACAGCGACGCCCCGGGCCGCATCCGTGTACGCCACGCCCTCCAGCGAAGGCGGCGTCAGCCACCCCAGCCTCCAGCGGTCGCACGCGACCTGCGCCGGCGCGAGCGCGGCGTTCGCCCGCCCGAGCGCCCAGCGCCGCCCCGCCTCAGAGGAGAGCAGCGTCGGCAGCAGCGCCGCCAGCAGCAGCGCAGGCAGGCCCAGCAGCAGCGCCAGCCGCAGCAGCCCGAGCAGACAGCCCGGACGCCGGCGACCCTCCAGCGCCTCGTCCGCCTCCTCCTCGCCCTCGTCCCGTATCCGCGTGAAATCCATCGCCCGCACCTCCCCGCGCCGGACCGGCCCCGTCCCTAGCCGCGCGGCTGCCCGTCACTATACCATAACCGCCCCGACCGTAACATACGCCCGCCCGTCTTTTCGGAGGGGCCGTGGCGGCGGGCAGGCGCAGAGATAAAAAAACAGGCCGCCCCTGATCGGGACGGCCTGCTCGTCAGCAACCCGGCACACAGCCGTTGTCGCGCTTAGCCGAGCGCCGCGCGTGCCTGCGCCACCAGGGTCTTGAAACCCTCGGCATCGGCGATCGCGATCTCGGAAAGCATCTTGCGGTTGATCTCGACACCCGCCTTGGTCAGCCCTTCGATGAAGCGGCTGTAGGTCATCCCCTCGCCGCGCACGGCGGCGTTGATACGGCCAATCCACAGACGGCGGAAATCACGCTTGCGGAGCTTGCGGTGCTCCGTGGCCAACCGCTGCGCGCGGTCGACCGCCTCGGTCGCCTGCCGGAACAGCTTGCTGCGCGAGCCGCGGAAACCTTTCGCCAGCTCCAACCGCCGACGCCGACGCTCTCTGGATGCGGGTGCGTTCGTAACTCGTGACATGACACAATCTCCTTACGTTAGTTCCCCTGAAGCATACGCGCGGCCGTCTTGACGAACACTTCCGCCGCTGTGGTGGTACCACGGAGATTGCGCTTGCGCCCGCGCGGCTTGTAGCCGTTGAGGTGGGACTTGCCCGCCTGCGTGCGCATCACTTTACCCGTGGCCGACATTTTCATCCGCTTGGTCGCGGCCTTCTTGGTCTTCATGGTAGGCATCTGGACACCCCTTCATGGTTTACCTGGCCCCGCCGGGCAGTCAGCCATGAAAGCCCGGCAGGAACTCGCTTCTCTATCCCCCAAGGGACAGAAAAGGCATAGTTGTACCAAAACCGCCGCGCCCCCGTCTAGCCAAAAGACTAGCGCCCCGAAGCCCCATTTGCCCCAGTCCGGTCCGGCGCGATAACAAAGGCGCGCACGCTGCGCGGCGGCAGGTCGCCAAGCAGCACCGCACCGCCGCCGAG
This sequence comes from Verrucomicrobiota bacterium, assembly GCA_022704145.1. Taxonomy (GTDB): domain Bacteria; phylum Verrucomicrobiota; class Kiritimatiellia; order RFP12; family UBA1067; genus JAKJGY01. The sequence continues at coordinate 13,014 of JAKJGY010000094.1, read as the reverse complement.
CGGCGTCTCGCCTTCGGGCGCGAGCAGCGAAACGCGCCAGGGACCCGGCCCGCCGCCCCACCGTGACGGGTCGATCACGAACTCCGCCCGCTGCGGCGAGCCGCAGCCGTTCACAAGGAGGACCGCGAGCCTCCCCGCCGTGTCGCGCCAGACCGCGCCCTGCACGTCCGGCAACCGCGCCGTGTGCGGCCGCGTGCGGTTCCACACGTGCGTCGTCGCAGACGCCTGCTCCACCAGCCGCAGCTCCTCAACCAACTGCCCGTAGACCAGGAACGCCGCGGCCGCCCGCCGGTACCGGCACAGCTCGTACTGGAACCTCTGCTTCTCTCGCTGCTCCTCACGCAGGATCCACGGATCGTTCCACCCGAGCTGGCAGCCCCACAGGAAGTCGCGGCCCTGCGCCGCGCAAAAGGCGTCGAGCGTGTCGCCCGAAGCCTGCGGGCTCGTGAAGTAGACCGTGTAGCCGGAGTAGACCGCCGGCAGCAGCGGCACGTCCTCCTGCTGGCGCGGGCTCCACGCGAGATAGGCGTCGACCGTATCCATGTAGGGCTCGGCCGTGTTCTCGGTCGTCAGCGCCACCCCCGCCCTCACCGCAGCCTCCTTGAGCGGCGTCAGCAGCGTGCGGTAGCCGTCCGCCCAGGTGCGCCCGCCGCCCAGCGGATGACCGTGCGTGACGTCGTAGCAGGCGGCTGGCGCGGCCGCGCCGATCTGATCCAGGTAGATCGCGTTCACGCCGCACTCCTCCGTCAGCCTGCCGCAGATCTCGCGCACCTTGCCCTGCCAGAACGCCGTGGCCGGACACATCGGCACCAGGCTCCGGCCGGAGCCGTAGGTCTCGACATAAGGCGTCACGCCGTCCGGGCGCTTGCACGCCGCGCGGGCGGCCTCTCCGCTAAAGCTCGGAATATCACGGTCCCACAGCCGCGCATTGATATACGGCATCACGGTCACACCTTCCCGCACCAGCGCCCGCGCCGCCTCGGCCACGCCCTCCAGCGCCGGGAAGTACTCGGGGTAGCTGTTGTCGAAAGGGATCTGGTGCCAGTTGTACCAGTGCACGCCCAAGGGCACGCCGGGATAGAGCCGGCGCGCCTCCGCCAGGTGGCGCAGCACGCCCTCCGGCTTGCCGCTCAGCAGCATCCAGAAGTCGCGCTCGAGCAGATGGCCCGGCACGTCCCCCCTTGCGCGCAGCGGCCCTTTCGCCGCCCACGCCTGACACAGCGCCCACTCGCGGTAGCGCCGCGCGGCCTGCCACCAGTCGCCGCGATAGGCCGCGACCACCACCGGATAGTCGGGCGCGCCCGCCGCGCCGGGTACGCCCGCATCCGACGCCAGATGGCGGAAGGCCGCATCCTGCTCACGCGTGACCACGGCCCACTTCTCCTGCGCGCCGCCGTCGTGCGCCGCCACGTACAGCCCCGCCTCGCCAAGGTTGAACGCCAGCAGTTGCAGCGGACACCCCGCCGACGGGTAGTGCCCCTCGTAACGGCCCGCATGGCGGCGCAGCAGCGAGCCGCCCCAGTTGCCGCGCGGCAGCAGCACATCGGCGGCGCCGCGCGGCGCCACCGCCCGCAGCAGCGGATACTCGGACGAGACCAGGCCATAGCGCGCGCTGCGGTTGGTCACCGCGAGCCTCCAGGCGCTCACGCCCGCGCCGGACTCAAGCCGCACCTCCGCACGCACGTCGACACACCCCGGCTCACCCGGAAGGCCGAGCCCCTGCCAGCGGAAGGTCAGCGCGCCCCTCGCGCGCTCGGCAGAGACACGCGCGGCCGGCGCGCGGTTGTCGAGCACGGCGACGGGCAGCCCCCCGCCACCGAAGGTCAGACGCCACAAGGCCGGCCCGGCCTCGTCCGGCCGCACAAAACGGACCCCGCCTGCAAGCCGGTTCTCGATCCCGACACAGTCGAAGCCCCGCTCCGGCCCGGCGAACGTCACTTTCAGCGAGCGGTCCGTCAGCGCGTACGCCCCCCGCGCCTGCTCCGCCTCCACCGGCCGCCACGCCGCACCGTCCCTGAAAAAGCGGAACTCCGGCTGGCGCCCCGCTCCCAGCCATGCCTCATACCCCGCGCCTTCCAGTGCCGGCCCGAGATAGAGCCCGCCGTCAAAGCTGTGCGTCCGCCCCTGCCACGGCGCGCAGCCGCTTCGGACGTAGTAGACGAACTCGTCGGAGGCGTCCCAGCAGACCGCGCCGTCAAAGCCCACACCGCAGGCGTTGGTGCCGTCGGTCATCACCGCCCACTGCGGCGCGGTGACCGCCCGACTGCGCGCCCCCTTGGCCTGCAGCGCGTGCGTCTGCGGCGGGCCGCCGGTCACAAACGCGCGATAGTGCCGGTCCGCCCGTGTCAGGTGCAGGAAGTGCAGCTCGCGCCAGGGCGCGTCATCCTCACGCACGTACTGCGCCGAGACTTCGACCACCGGCGAGTTCGCCGTGTAGGTGTACCGGTAAACCGCGCTCGGCCGACCCGGCGTCTCCGCGGCGCGTCCGCCAAACCCCGTACGCGCCTCGACCACCACGCGCAGCGGGCTGGCGAAGACGACACGCGCCTGCGCGTCCTCGCACGCCTTGGCACAGTACGAGACAAGCGGTCCGCCCTCTGCCTCCGGACGAACCGCACGGTCGAGAAAGTAGAGCCGGTCGTCGACCTGCCTCGCCGGCCCGAACGCCAGCTTACACGGGAAGCCGCCGCCGCCTCGCGCCGGATGCTCGACAGTGAAATACGCATTGCTGACCCTGACAGCGGCGGCGTTGCTCGCCACCGCCAGCTCGAGCCCGGCCGAAACAGGGCCGCGGCGTGTTGCCGCCCACGCGAAAGTCCGCCGGGCCTCCGCGCACGTCTCGCCACGCAACAGCAGCGCCAGCACAGGCCGCGCGCCGCTCACGTCGAGCGCGAACGGCACCGGCGACTCACGCCCGCCGGTCGTCTCGACCAGCGACCGCGCCGCCGCCAGCGCGACCCAGTCACGCGTCACCTCGTGGCTCACGACCGCGTCGCGCCGCGCCTCTGGCCCGTTATGGACCTCAAACGTATACTCGGCCCCATGAACGGCGGCCGCAGCCGCACCGGCCAGCCAGCATAGGACTCCCCCGCGCATCACAGCCTCCCTTGGGTTACTGACGGCGGACACCGCCACGGCCCTACTTCCGCGCCCTCACCTGACCCATGGTCACGAACTCCTCCTCGGTCAGCACGCCATCCTTGTCCGCGTCAAAAGTCGGGAAGCGGCGGCGGCCCTCGGCCTCATCCGGAAACTTGTGCAGATACTCCTCCAGCGAGAGCTTCCCGTCGCGGTCCGTGTCCTTGACTTTGAACATCGCCGTCCGCTCGCGCGCGGTTTTCGCGGCGGCCGCGGCCGAGACGGCCCGCCTGGGCGGCCCGTCGGCGGCCAGACCTGTCGCGGCCGCCTGCTCCCGCGCCGCACAGGGCGGCAGCGTCTTCTGCCACGCCAGCGCCTGGCCGGAGAGCGCCTTCACCACCTCCGGGTGCTGCGCCGCCACGTCGCGCTCCTCGCCCGCGTCCTTCACGATGTCGTAAAGCTGCGCGCCGCCGCCATCCGGGTTCACGAAGAGCTTCCAGGCGCCGTCGCGCACCGCAAGCATCGGCGGCATGTAGCCGTCCTCGCGCCCCTGCACATTAAAGAGCCACTCCCAGAAGAGCGGGCGCGCGCGCGGCCGCGACCCGCCCAGCCACAGGTCGCTCATGTCCTCGCCGTCGGGCTTCAGCCCCGGCGGCAACGGGACACCCGCGAGCGCGCAGACCGTCGGCAGGAAGTCCACCGCGCCGACCACCGAGGTCTCGTCCACGCGCCCGGCAGGCACACGCCCCGGCCAGCGCACCAGGCCGAAGGTACGCACGCCGCCCTCATACATGCTGCGCTTGCGGGCGCGCAGCGGCCCGGTGTTGCCGACGCCCGCGTTGGCGGCATTGCCGATCCGGTAGTCCTCCGCGCCGTTGTCGCTCGAGAAGAAGAGGACCGTCCTGTCCGACAGCTTCAGCTCGTCCAGCGCGTCGAAGAGCCGGCCGAGCTGCGCGTCAAGGTCGGCGAGCGTGGCGCAGAAGACCTGCATCTGGCTCTTCAGGTCCTTGGCGCCCGCCAGGTACTTGCTCATCCACGGGCCAAAGGCCGGATCGCCCGCCTGGGGCACGAGCGACTCGTACGCCTTGAGCTGCTCAGGGGTGGGCTTCAGCGGCGCGTGGGGCACCAGCGTCCAGAGGTTGGCATAGAAGGGGCGGCCCTTGTTGGCCTTTGCGAACGCGATCACCTCATCCACGAAAAGGCCCGTGGATTTGGCGCGGAAATACGGGTCGGCGTTGCCCTCCTCCCAGTACGGCCTGTTGCCGGTCGTGTGGCGCACGAAATCGAAGCCGTAAGACTCGGGGGTCGGCGCGTCAGGCCCGCTGCCGAGGTGCCATTTGCCGACGTGCGCCGTGGCGTACCCGGCCTGCTTGAGAATCGACGCCAGCGTCGGCGCCTGGGGATCGAGCCAGTCCGGCATGCTGCGCGCGGCGTTCTGCCCGTGCGCGGCGATATGCCCGTGGATATGGTGCCGCGCCGGATAGTGCGAGGTCATGAAAGCGGTGCGGCTGGGCGAGCAGACCGTCGAGGCGACATAAAACTGCTTGAACCACGTGCCCTCGCGCGCCAGCCGGTCAAGGTTCGGCGTCCTGACGTACGGATGCCCCGCGAAGCGCGCGTCCGCCCAACCCTGGTCGTCCGTGAGGATAAAGATGACGTTCGGCCGCTCTGACGCCGCGGCCGGGCCCATGCCCGCCACTACCCACGACGCCACGACCGCACACCGGCTCAACCCCATGCACGTGCTCTTCACGCCGCACCTCCTGTCACCCCCAACGCACCCGTTGCAACAAAGCAGAAGGCTCCGGATCTATGACCCGGAGCCTCTGCTGACTCGTCACCGAGCTTACTTGTTCTCGGCGGCCGGCGCTGCGGCTGCTTCCGCACCCTTGCCGCGGCCCTTACGCTCGCCGTCGCCCTTGCCCTTGCCGCGGCCCTCACCCTTGGCGTGCTCGGCCTTGCCCAGCTCGCGCATCTTGGCCTTGAACGCCTCCAGGTCCTTCTCCTTCAGCGCGACCAGCTCCTTGTACAGCGCCTCGTCCTTGGCCTTGATCGCCTCCAGACGCTTGTTCATCATCGCCTCGCGCTGCTCCTTGGTCATCTCGGCCATCTTGGCCTTGCCCTTGCCCTTGCCCGCCTCAGCCGCCTGATCGGCCGCCTGAGCGCCCGTCACCACCGCCGCCAGAACCGCCAACGCCAACATCATCTGCTTCATCTTGAGAACTCCTTTTTGGGGGCCGCTCCGTCCGGAGCCGCCCGTGTGATCTCGATAAACGGCCGCACGGGCCATTTATTGCCGCGCCGCGCGATGGAAACCGCTTCGCGCGGTCACGGCAGGCTACACCGGCTCTGCCAGCCCCTCACCGCAGCCCCTCGTAATTGAAGAGCTGGGCCAGCGTATAGCTCTTGCCCGTGGCCGCCTCCAGCGCCGCCCTCACGATGCCCTGCGTGTTGAGCGTCAGCCTGCGCCCCTTGCAGGCCCGCGCCACCATCTTGTGGGTCATCGGAACCGTCGAGGCCACGACCAGGTCATGCGCCCGCAAGCCAGCCTCAGCCAGCACCGCCGCGATCGGCTGCTCACCCAGATTGCGCTCGACCGCACCCTCAGCCCCCCGCTCCGCCCCTTCCTCCGCCTCATCCGCCATATCATGCCTCGCTCGTTGCTGTGTTCACCGTCAGCGCCTCAAGCGCCCACACCAGAGGATACAGCCTCTCATGGTACCAGAGCAACGCGAAATACAGCCCGAGCGGCGCGGCCTGCGCCAGGCCCTCCGGCCCGCGCGCGGCCAGCCACGCCCGGCCGCGCGCCGCGGCCGCCGCGCACGCCCCCTCCCCGCCCGACAGCGCGGTCACGGCCAGGGCGGTCTCCTCGACGCTCGCCTCACGGCCCATCCCCCACGAGCCCTCCGACCGCTGCGCCGCCGCCAGCCACGCCTCGCCGCGCGCCAGGCACGCGGCCAGCACGGCCGCCTCGCGCCCGCCGACGCCCGGCGCCGCCTCGCGCAACGCCGCCACCACGCGCGCCGTGCCGATCACCGGGTTACGCCCGCCCTCGGCCTCCTGGTGCCCGAACCAGAGCGGCGTCCAGCTCCCGTCCGCCGCCTGCGCGCCCGCCAGATACCGCAGCAGCCGGGCCAGCGCCCGCGGCGCCCGCTGCGACTGCTCGCGCCACACCGCCAGCGCCGCCAGCGCATGCGCCGATAGGTCGGGGCAGCTCCGGTCAAAGGGCAGCCGGCCCCAGCCGCGGCAGAAGGTCGGCATGCCGCCGTCGGCATTCTGCAGCGCCAGCAGCCAGCGCACGCCGCCGCGCACCGCGCCCGAGACGTCCGTGCGGCAGCCGGCCTCCTTGAGCCGCCTCAGGGCCAGCAGCGCCCCGCTCGTGTCGTCGGCGTCCGGCACCCCGCCCGGCAGGTCCGTCCAGGCCCAACCGCCCGGCGCCGCGCCCGTGTACGGGTGCGGCTGCCGCACCTGCGCCCGCACCAGCCACGCCGCCACCCGCTCCGCGTCGTCCCGCCCCCCCGCGTCGAGCTTCCAGCCTTGGCCGCAGGCCGCCGCGCCGCCGCCCCACACCGCACGCGCCGCCAGCGAGGTCACCCAGCAGCGCAGGTTGGAGTCGATCGCCCAGCTCCCGTCCGGCCGCGCCGCCTGCCGGAGGAACGCCAGCCCCTTCAGCGCCACCGCGTGCCCGCCATAGCCGGCGCGCCGCAGCGCCAGGCACACGAAGGCCGTCAGCGGGATCGCGTCCAGGAAGCCGCCGTGCGCGGGCTGGAGGCGCTCCAGCCGCCGCAGCAACGCGCCCGCCAGCAGCCGCCCCCACGCCCAGCCGCCCCGCTCGCGCGCCGCGCACACGTGGCGGCAGAGACCCACCGCGACCAGCGCCGGCAGCGCGTAGCTCACCACCTGAAGCCGCGCCAGACGGTACAGCCCGCGCGGCAGCAGCGCCAGCGCGAACGGCAGCGGCGGCACGCTCCGCCAGTCGTCAGCCCCCTCGCCCGTCAGCGCCAGGAACGACAGGATCGGCACCGCGAACGTCCGGTCCGACCCGTAGACCGCCTTGAGCGCGCGCGCCGCCGCCTGCGGCGTCGCCGGGCCGCCGAGCCGCGCCTCCAGCCAGCGCCCGGCCGACGCCGCGCCTCCGGCCCCCGCCGAGAGGCGCCGCAGCGCGGCGGCCGCAAGCAGCGTCGTGCTCAGGTTCGAAGGGCTGCCGACCGTGTCGCCCCAGCCGCCGTCGTCATTGGCGTGCGCCGCCAGCCACGCGGCCCCGGCCGCGGCCAGCCGCCTGTCGGCGGCCTCCCCGCCCTCGGCCAGCGCGACCGACGCCAGCGCCGTGCCCAGCGCGCTCGAGGACAGCTCGCCCGTCCAGACCCCCGTGCCCGGATCGCGCGCCGCCAGCACCCGCCTGCGCAGCGCGCCGCACACCTCCCGTATCTGTCCAGGCTCCACCCGCCACACCTCCCCACGCGCCTCGTACCGCGCCTATCGCACCTGAATCAACGTCCCGACCGCGAAGAGCTGCAGATGGCCGTCACCCGAGACGCCGAGACGCACGCCCCGCTGCAGCACGCCGTTCACGACGACCGACCACGACCCTAAATTCGCCCGCCCCTCGATCTGCCCGATCTGCAGCGGGATCACCAGTCCGACAACCGGCCCCGAGGCGTTGACGACCGTCAGCGTCCCGCCCGGCGCCGCCGTCAACCGTGTGAGCGCCCCGGCATCGAGCATATCCACGTGGAGCGCGCTGACCGTGTCCGAGCCGTCGCGGCTGTCCAGCAGCGCGCCCGCACGCACCTCGACCACAACGCCGCCACCCAGCACGTCGCCCCCGCCCGCCGACACCGCACGCTGCGACAGCGCGTAGGCGGCGCCGCCGTTGTACCACGTGTAGCGCGCCGTCGGCGCGGCCACGCCCGCACGCGCGTCGACGGTGCGCCAGCTCACGCCGTCCGGGCTGCTTTCCAACAGCCAGTTGACCGGATCGCGCTCGGGCACGTCGTTCGCGGTGCAGAGCGCGTACCCGGTGATCTCCGGCGTACCCGCCGCCAGCCGCATCACGACCACCCGGTACGTGGACGGGTTCGCCAGCGAGGGGACGTTTCCGATCAGGCACCACTTGGTGCCGGTGTTGGCGTCGAACAGCTTGTCCGGCGTCTCAGTCGCAGGGTTCCCCAGCGCATACGTCGCGGGACATGCGAACTGCCCCGGCGCCAGCGACCCGACGCCGCTGCCCTGCGCCAGCGCGAGATTCCGCCGGACGCCATCCTCACTGAAGAGCGCCAGCTCGGCAAGCTGGGTGACGTCGATCGCGCCGCTGTTCTCCCGCAGCGTCAGCCGGAACCAGCGGTCCGGCTCCCCGCCCATGACCGCCACCGCGCCCTCCCGCACAGAGAGCGTCCCAGCAAACGTGTTCGTCCCGCTCAGGCTCAGGGTTCCGCCGCCCGCCTTCACGAGTTCACCCGAACCCGCCACTGTGCCGAAGAACGTGTTCGTCACCCCCGCCGGCGGTCGGACGGTCAGCCCCGCGCCGTTCAAGGTCACAGCGCCCAAGCCGGTCAGGCCCGCCACCGTCTCAACCACGCCGTCCAGAAGCAGCTCCGCGCCGTGCGCCACACTGAGCTGCGCGCCGTTACCCACCACATCCGCCGTATTCTCGGACGATACCGGGAAGCCGCCCGCCGTCACCCACGCGTTGCGCGTGCCGGTCGCCACATAGCCGGTGCGGACATCCAGATCAACCCAGTTGACGCCGTCATAGCTGCCCTGCAGCCGCCAGGCCGCCGGATCACGCTCCACCGCGTCATTGCCCGTGGCCCAGTTGTAGTGCGTGACCTTCTGCGCGCTAGCGAAATTGATGCGCAGCCAGACCCGCTCCTTGTCGGCGGCGGAACGCGAGGCCTTGAGACGGAAGTCCAGCCACTTGTTGCCGGTGGTGGTGCCGACGTTCACAATGCCGTCAACCGCCTTTTCCGGCATCTCGTTGGCCGGGAAGGCGCTCGTCTCGACCGACGTCCCGATCCCGCCTGTCGCGTCGTACGCGATCCCCACGCGGTTAGGCGTCACGTTCACCCCATCGTTGTAGAGCGCGATCTCGGAGAGCTGCATCGAGTTGGCCGTGCCCGGGTTCTTCACGCCCTCGACCTTGAACCGGTAACAGGGATAGCCTTCGGAACGCGTGAGCCGCACCCGCCCCGCCGAGACCACCAGGTTGCTCGGAACGGCCAAGCCCTGCGACAGCGTCAGCGTGCCCGCACCCAGCTTCTCAAGCGAGACCGCCCCGCTGAGCCAGGCCCTGGACCACTGCTGGTCGGAACCGTCCGCCAGCACGCCCAGCGTTGCGGGCGCGTTGGTGCTGAGCACCTGCCCCAAGCCGGTCAGACGGTTGACCGCCTCGTTCTTGCCGTTGAGGTCGAGGACCGTGCCGGACGCCAGATAGACGTTCCCGGTGCCCGCCCCATGCGGGATCATATGGTTGTCGCCCAGCCGCAGCGTTCCCGCCTCCACCGACGTGTCGCCCGCATAGGCCACCTGGCTGGCGGAGAAGGTCAGCGTGCCGCCGCCGAGCTTCCTCAGCCCGCCCGCGCCCGAAAAGGCGAGCGTCCCCTGCGACCGGGCCACCGTCACGCCGTACCCTTGCGTGTCGAGCGTCACGCTGCATCCGGCGTCCGCCAGCACGCGCAGCGTGCCGTACGTCTGAGCGGCGTTGAGGAAGCTCCCGCTCCCCGCACGCGCCCGCAACAGGCCGCCGCTGAACTGCACGGTCGAGACCGGATCATCGTTCTTGTAAATCTCGTTGACCTCGGCCACGCCACCCGGCAGCAGCCGCACCCACCCGGCCTCAAGCGTTTTCGCCGAGCCGTCCGAGGGCCACCAGGAGGTCAGGTAAAGGCTGTTACAGCGCAACAGGCCGTTACTGACCGTCACCGTGCCCTGCGGCCGCAGGCTGCGCGTGTTACTCGGATTGCTCGCCACACGCAGGTTGCTGTTCGCCAAGAACTGCCCGCCCGCCACGGTGAGTGTGCCCGCCCCGCCATCCAGCCCCACATAGGACTCGTTGCTGAGCGTCACAACCCCGGTGGTCTGGTTGAACGCGCCCGTGAACCCGGCTGCGCCGCCGACCTGGACACGGCCCGCCGTGACCGCGGCCCCCTGCGCGCCGAACGCGCCGTGCGCGCCCACCCCCACGTCCAGCGAGCCGCCGACTAGGAAGCGGCCCGTCGTGAACGAAAGCCCGGCCGGCGTCCCCGGGTTCGCATCACCGAGCGCGAACACCGACTCCTGACGGTACCCGCCGTCGGCCAGCGCCAGCAGGCCGGCGTCAGCGGCCGTGAACGCCCGGCTCCCGATGAAGTTGAACGTGCCCGCGCCCTCCACCCGCACCGCCACCGACTCAAGCCCGGTGTTCGTCAGGTTCAGCGTGCCGCCCTGCCCGATCAGCCGGAACGGGCTAGCCACCGTCACCGCCGCATGCGTCAGCGTGTTGCTGAGCAGCGCCGCCCCGGTGAACGGCCCGCCGAGCCGGTCATCCTCGTAAAGGCTGTCCAGCGCCGTCAGGTCGAGCGCGCCCGTATCTGTCGCCACGGTGTACAGCATCCGCGCGCCGCCCGCGTCCAGATAGGTGATCCTGGCGAGGTCCGAGGGCGCGCGCACCACGAAGTGCGCGCCCGCCGAAACCGTGACCCTCTGCCCCTCCGCGAGCGGCCGGCCAAGGTCGAGCGTGCCCTGAAGCACCGTCACCGCGCCGGTGAAGGTGTTGCACGCCGCCGGCAGGCGCAGGGTCAACGCGCCCGCGCCCGCCTTCACCAGCCCGCCGTCGCCGGCCGCGCCCGGCCCGCTCTCGCCCCGCAGCGTCAGCACCGTGTCATACGGCGCGGCCTGCGGGTTGATGACCACATCCTTGCCGTTGGTGTCGAACACCGCCGCCTGACCGTCAGCGATGACCAGCTCCATCACGCCGCGGCCCACGACGAAGTCGGAAGAGGCCGCTTTCGCGCGCAGCGTCCCGCCGTCGAACAGGAGGCGCGTGTTCGCACAGTCGTTCTTCTGGAGCTGCCCCGCCTCGACCACGCCGCCCGTGCGCAGCGTCAGGAGGGCGCTCTCCGCATAGGGCGGCGTCAGGTTGGTCGGGAAGAACCCCGTGAACTCAAGGACATCCGCGCTCAGAAGCCCGGCGATGTCGGCCGCTCCGTAGGCGGGCAGCGCGCGCTGCCCCTCCTCGTTCCCCGCGATGCGCACGCGCCCGCCCGTGACGTTCAGCGTCGAGCCCGCCGCCACCGACAGCGCCCCCGTTCCGCCCAGATAGCCGATCACCAGGAAGCCGCTGCCGGTCTTGGTGACACTCCCGCCGGAAAGCGCGAGCGAACCGCTCTCGCCGACGCCGCTGCCGACCGCCGACACCAGGGCGCCGGTGACCGTCACGCTGCCGCCCGCAGCGAACGTCAGCGTGCCGTTATCCGTAAACCGGGCGATGTTGGGCTGCGCCGTCGCGACCGTGACCGACTCACCCCGCCCGATCACCGGCGAGCTGCCGCCCGTCCACTGCGCCCAGACGCTGCCGCACACCAGCACACCCCACGCCACAGCCGCCATCCGTACGACCTGTCCCGATCTCATACCGCCCCCCTTTGTCACCTCACACCCGCACGACCTTCCTCCTGCCGCCGCACACGCGCCCGCCCGGCCGCCCGCTACAGCCCGCGGACCTCCCAGCCCTTGCGATAGCTGCGGCGCAACAGCCGGTTCGCCGCCTCGCTATTCGTCACGGCCAGCCGCTTCGCATCCCACTGCAGCACCGTGTCCGGCACCCGGATCGCGACCGTCCCGAGGATGATCGCCTCGGCCATCGGGCCGGTCTGCACGAAGTTCGACTCGCACAGCTCCCCGCCCAGGCAGGCGTCGATGAAGTGGTGGTAGTGGTTGCGCGCCGCCAGCTTGGGCTTCGGCCGCCCCTCGAACTTGCCCTTGGGCAGCAAGACCGGCCCCGACGTGTGCGGCAGCAGGAGCGCCCCCTCGCTGCCGATGACCATCGCCGACTCGGCCGGATACTCGGCGAACCCGGCCTCGCGCGCCAGCGCCTGGACGTCGGAGGGCGGATACATCAGGCCGTCAAACCACTCCATCGTGAAGTCGCGCCCGCCCGTGTGACGGTTGCCGGGAAAGACCCACGTGATGTGGTCGCTCTGCGGCCAGACGTCCGCACGCCGCGCCCGGTCGGCCTTCCACTCCTCCTGCACCTCGGCGGTGACCGTCCGCGGCGCCGCCGCACCCAGCTCCATCCCTTTCCAGACCGCGTCAAAGATGTGGCAGCCGATATCGCCGGACCAGCCTGTGCCGAAGTCCTGCCACGCGCGCCACTTCATCGTGTGGTAGATGCCCGGGGCGAACTCGCGCTCCGGCGCCGTGCCCAGCCAGAGGTCCCACGCGAGGCTCGCCGGCGGCGGCTCGCCCTTCACCGGTCGCGGCCCCTTCAGCCGGTAGGCGTCGATCGCGCCAGGCCGGTTGGAGCAGAGGATCACGCGTTGCACCGTGCCGACCGCGCCCTCGCGCAGCCACTGCACGCCGATCCGGTCGCCCACGCCCGACGCATGCTGCGTGCCGAGTTGGGTCACCACCTTCGTGCGGCGCACCGCCTCGGCCAGCGCCCGGCACTCGGAGACATCGTGGCAGAGCGGCTTCTGACAGTACACATGCTTGCCCAGACGCATCGCCGTCAGCGCGATCGGCGCATGCATGTGGTCCGGTACCGAGGCGTTCAACGAGTCGATCCGGTCGCCCTCCTTGTCGAGCATCTCACGCCAGTCGCGGTAGAGCCGGGCGTCCGGCACCAGCTCGGCCGCCTTCGCCAGCAAACCCGCGTCCACATCGCAGAGCGCCACAATCCTCACCCGCGGATGGGACTTGAAGTTCTGCAGGTCGTTAAACCCCATCCCCCCCACACCG
>JAKJGY010000300.1 GCA_022704145.1 Verrucomicrobiota bacterium | reverse complement strand
CAACTTGTTTTTGCTTGCTGTTGTTGGTTCGTAAGGCACAAAAGCCTTTTGGCTTGCGTGTTTTCCATGCCACGCCAACGCGTCTCCGCAGCTCCCATCAGTCTGTCCCCATTGTCCCGCAGACCACCAAACCGGCAACTATTCCGAACGGACCCCAATTCACTTCTCATGAGAAGTGAATTGGGGCTCAGGCCCGTTTGAGAACATCGAGAAGGGCTCTGGCCAGACTGGGAAGCCTATTATTCGGTTCAATTTTCCACTGTGCCTTCTGGGTCTCGCGGATGAGGCCCGCGCCCCGCAACGTCGTCAGATGACGCCACACAGCCGGCTGGCTGAACAGCGTCTTGGCCACGAGGGCGTCGGTCGTGAGTTCACTCGTACGCAGCAGACACCCCAGCAGGGTCAGGCGCCGCGAATGCGTGAACGCGCGCAACGTCACGAGCACCGCCTCCGCGCCGCGCGCGTTCCCCAGTTCCCGCCGAACGGCGCTCAACACGTCGGCCGCGTGTTCGACGAGCGGATCGGCCTCGGCATAATAGCGGATATGGACGCCGTCGCGCCGGGCGACGAGCAGGCCCCGGGCCTGTAAGGCACGGAGGTTGATACTCGCCTGGTTCTCGGGTATCCGGGCCTCCGCAGCGACCGCCTGCACCGACAGCCCCGGTGTATTCAGCACGACCGACAGACACGCGAGTCGTCGCGAATTCATCAAGGCACGGCACGTTCTCCAGACAGTCGGATGATAAACCGCCAATTCACTTCTCATGAGAAGTGAATAGAATAGCAGCACCGTTTTGCAGCGTCAAACCCTCCGACACCCTCAGGGCGTCAGTCCGTGAAACGCGGTCGCGCCCCGTATGAGCGATGCGCTCACACATGCCGAATACAGCACCGCTATCGTGCAATGCGACCTGTCCAGCAGGATGCGAAGGAGTACGGTCATGTTCGCTACGCTAAAACGTTTGTTCGGCAACCGGTCTGACCCAAAACGGGCCTGTGCTAAAGACGGTTGCGCCCCGTCTCAGATAACGCGCGAGAAACCTAGAAAGAAAGGTGGGAAGGCTACGGAAAGGCCCGCCCATTATTATCCGATGCCCCGTGGCTTTCGCTGACAAGGCCCGTGCCGCTAACGGTTCACTGAACCCGCAGCAGGGTGCCGCGCATCACATCGTTGCTCGGCACCGCGAGGAGGCGGAAGTCGGCCGCCGCACCCTCGGCCGGCACGGTCAGCTCCGCCACCGGCAGGAACACGAAACCGACCCCGTCATTCTCGCAGACGCTGCCGTCGGCGCCGTTATCGTGGTAGTAACAGCGTGTCGCTCACGGGTCGTCAGAGTGCCTGTTCGCCCGGTCTCACAGTGCCCAGCCAGCGCACCAAGCCGGCCGCGTCCATAAAGCGAACCGTCACCTGAGGTTCGGTCACGGTCGTGTCGAACTCGCATTCGCCGTAGAGCGCCTCGCCAGTCACGCCGAACGGCTGAGCTTCCTTCGGCTGACCGAAGGCCGACGGCCCGGGATGCGCGCCTAGGCTGGCCGCCTCGAACTCCCAGAAGACACGGCCCGACGGCCGCGTGATCCGGATGACACGCGCGCCATGTCGGTCGCCCGAGAGCAGGAGGACCGGCAGGCCCAGACGCTCGAGAAGCACGAAGAGCCGCTCGCGCCCCGCAGGATCCCACACGCCCCACGAGTCCTTGCCGTTGGAGATGTTGTCGCTCCACATCGTGCCGCTGGTCAAGATCACGAACGGCCCCTGGCAGGCCGCCAGCTCACGCTCCAGCCAGCGCGTCTGCCCAGCGCCGAGAAAGGCGTCGGGCTCGCCCGGCCGCGTGCGCAGCGAGCGCGTGTCGAGCATGAGCAGGTCGCAAGGCCCGAGACGCGTATGGAAAAAGATGCCCGCTCCCTGTTCGGCCAGGCCGTAGGCGGGATTGTTCCAGTTCTGCGTCCAGACCGCGCGCAGCGCGTCCCGGTCAGCGGCGGTGAAACCCGCAGGAATGCCGGACTTGTCGTTGTTGAAGTAGTCGTGATCGTCCCACGCCGCGTAGACCGCCGCGCTGGCGGCCAGCTCGCGCCAGCCGGCGTGAAGATCCCGCAGCAGGTAGTCGGAACGGTGCAGGCCCACGTCACCGTCGCGGTCGTCCGCCGCGCTGTCACCTAACAGCAGTACGGCGGCGGCGCCGCGCAGGCGCATACGGTCGAGCAGGGCCCGGTTGCCCAGCCCTGTCTTGTGGAAGCACGAGCCGAAGGCGAGCGTCAGGCGGCCCGGCTGCCCCGGCGCAGGCGGCGTGACGAGCGCGGCGCCTTCCGGCATCGGCATTGGCCGCCCGTCCACCCGTACGCGGTAGGGGTGGCGTGTGGCCGGCGACAGGCCCGTCACCGGCACGACGGCCGTAAGGTCGCTCGCTGCCGTGCTCGCCACGGGCCCGAAGCGCCGCTCGCCGCCCGCCGTCTGAACCGTGACTTCGACCTGCGCCGGTTGCGGGGTGCGCACCCATACCCGAGCGCCTTGGTGCGAGAGGGCGCCGAGCATGGGGCCCCCGAGCAACGGCAGCCCGTGCCGGACGGCGGCCTCACCCAGGGCAGGCAGGTCGGCGAAGGCCGCCTTTCGGTTGGACTCGAAGAGCGGACGGGCCTCGGCGAAAAAGGCGCGCACGCCCGGCGGCGGCGCCGAGAGATCCAGGATGCGCCGGTCGATCGCCACGCTCCCCTTGTGGGCCGCCTTCAGGTCAAGCGGCTGCGGCACGGCGGACGCCTCGACCCCGGCGGCGCGGACGGGCCGCGCGAACGGCGCAGCGGCGGCCGCGGCAGCGGAAACTACAAAAGTTCGGCGGCTGGTCGTCAGGGTACGCATGACAGTCTTTCTGCAAACGCTCCATGCCCTCGCTCCACCCTTCGCGGTTCAGGTTGCGGGCTCGGCCCGCATTAGAGCGTGAACTGCGGGATCTTGAGCGTCTCGCCGTCCTTCAGCGCGGAGAGGTGCGCGTAAATGCCGGCCACGCTGGTATTGAGCGCGCAGGCCACATCACAGACCGGCTGGCGCTTAAGGAGGATCGCGGCGATGAAATCCTCGGTCAGGTAGCCGTGCGACCCGCCGTGGCCGCCGGCCGGCACGCCCGGCGGCAGCGGCGGCTTCTCCTGAGCGACCTTGGACACGTCGGCCTGACCGGAATAGCGCTCCTCGAAGCAGCCCTTCTGTCCGTAGACGCGCCCCTTCTCGCCGTGCGCGCCGGGCATGTCCCAGCTCACGGCCATGCGCGCCATGCCGCCCTCGCGGGTGCGGAACAGCGCGATCTCGGTGCCGAAGGGATTCCGGTAGGCGTTGTTCTCCGGCCGGAACTGCGGCACGACGCTCGGCCTGCCCAGGCAGGAGACCGCGGTGAACGAGCCGCCGGTCACACAGGTGTAGAAGCCGTTGGAGTGT
>JAKJGY010000299.1 GCA_022704145.1 Verrucomicrobiota bacterium | reverse complement strand
GCCGACCGCCAGCGTGGCGGTGGTGCTGGTGGTGGGGGCCATGCCGAAGGGGCAGGCCTCCTTGCCGATGCGCACGCAGAGCACGGTGTCGCTCAGGCGTGCGAGGGTGCTGTCGGGGTTGCCGACCAGGGCGATCACCGGGATGCCGAGGCGGCGCACGGCGGGTATCAGCTTGATCACCTCGTCCGACTCGCCCGAGAAGCTGAGGGCCAGCAGCACGTCGTTCTCGGCGATCATGCCGAGGTCGCCGTGCATGGCCTGGATCGGGTTCATGACCACGCTGGTCGAGCCGGTGCTGGCGAGCGTGGCCGAGAGCTTCTCGGCGATGTGCAGGTTCTTGCCGACGCCGGTACAGACGATCTTACCGCCCTTGTCGAGCGTGTCGATGATCCGCTGAACGGTCGCGAGGAAGTCGTCGCCGAGGGCGGCCTGCGCGGTCCGTAGGCCGTCGATTTCTATCTCGAGGACCTCCCGCGCGCGGGAAAGGAGTGCTGCTCTGTCCATGGCCCATACTATAGCGCGTTCGGCGGGTGAGGGGAATACTGAAAGTCCCGGGTCGGGCCGTGACAGACACGCGCCTCTCTGATATGCTTAAGGCTCACTTTGGGTCATGCGCGCGGTGTGCGTGGCATGGGGAATGGATAAAAAGGGGAGGTGACCGATGGTCAGCAAGAAAGTGGCGCAAGCGATCAACACGCAGATTAACCGTGAGTTCTATTCGGCCTTTCTGTATCTCGCGATGGCCAACGACGCGATGGCAAAGGGCTTCAAGGGCGCGGCGAACTGGTTCACCGTGCAGTTCAAGGAGGAGCAGGGCCATGCGCTGAAGTTCGCGAAATATCTGGAGGACCAGGGCGCTAAGGTCGAGCTGGCGGCGATCGACCGTCCCAGGACCGAGTGGAGCGACCTCCTTGAGATGTTCCAGGAGGCGCTGGGACACGAGCGCAAGGTGACGGCGTGGATCTGCGAGATCAACACGCTCGCGATCGAGGAGCGGGACTACGCGACGCAGAACATGCTCAAGTGGTTCATCGACGAGCAGGTGGAGGAGGAGGCGTCGGCCACGGATGCCGTCTGGATGTTGGAGATGAGCGCCGGCTCGAAGGGCGCGCTCTTCATGGCCGACAAGCAGCTTGGCAAGCGCGGCCGCAGCTAGGCCGGTGCGGCCGCCGCGTGCGGCGGGAGGCGCGTGTGAAGACGCGCCCCGCCTGCATGTCGCGGGCGGCCGCCTCAGGATGTTGGGAGAAGTCAGTCAACTGAACGTGGCCTTCACTGGTGGGGCCCGGTAAACATGAGGTGTGTGATGAGCAGGAAGGGTTTTAACATTGATCCGGTGACGATCCGCTCCATGCCGTTCTGGTGTGTGGGCAATCCGCTGGGTGATCCGTTCGGCGGCGCGGTGCTGCCTAAGATCGACTCGCTGGAGGTTGCGAAGATCCTGGCCGCGGCGGCGGGCGAGGGGCTGATCGAGGCCACCTCGTTCCACGACGACGACCTCGTCCCGTGGGATCCGTCCCGGCCCGAGGACGACCTCGACCCGAAGAGCGAGACCTACGCCAAGCTGCGCGCGATCAAGAAGATCCTCGACGCGGCCGGCCTCAAGGTCAACACCGCCACGTGCGGGCTGCACGGCAACGCCCTGTTCCGTAAGGGCGGGCTGACGAACCCCGATCCGAAGATGCGCGCCCTGGCGCGCAAGAAGGTGCAGCGCACCTTGCGCATCGGCGCGCTGTTCGGCGCCAAGTACTACACCTACTGGGTGGCGCGCGACGGGTTTGAGGTGCCGGTGGCGGTGGACTGGAAGCGCGTCTACGGCTGGCTGGCGGACGGCCTCAACGCGGTGTACGACTACATCGCGGAGCAGAAGCTGACGAACTATGTGGGCGCGACGATCGAGCCGAAGCCGAACGAGCCGCGCGGCCACATGTTCCTGCCCACCTCGGGTCATGCGGTCGGGTTCATCTTCGGGCACCTGAAGCACCCCGAGTTTTTCGGCGTGAACCCCGAGCTGCTGCAGCATGAGAGCATGGCGCTGCTGAACGCGGTCCATACGGTCGGCTACCTGACGAGCATGAAGAAGCTGTTCTTCCTGCATTTCGGCAGCCAGATCAAGGCCCAGTTCGACAACGACTTCCCGCCTCTGGTCGGCCCTGAGGGCCTTAAGGAGACGGTGCAGCTCTTCTGGGCGCTGCGCAAGGTCGGCTGGAAGGGTGTGGTCGAGTATGATTGCCATATGCTGCGCACGGACGGCGACCCGGCCGACCCGATCGGCTGCCGCATGGCCTTCATCCGCGACTGCACCCAGGCGCTGGCCACGGTGCTGCTGCTGGCTGACCGCCTGATGGCCCTGAAGACCGAAGGGCTGAGCGACGCGCAGGCGGATCTCACCGCCACGGCGCTGATGTGCAAGCTCGACACGAAGTCGGTCGGGGCGTGGATGGCCAACCCGTAAGGGCGCGCCTGAGGCCAGCCTCCTGCCGGAGCCGGGGCGCGACGTAGGCGCCCCGGCTCTACCGCAGCAAGGCGTTGCGATGAGGCTGTACAGCGAGAGCGTGGGCGCGGGCGCGGAAGTGGTGATCCTCCACGGCCTCATGGGGTCGTGCGAGAATTGGCGTCATGTGGCCTCGCGGCTGGCCCCGTTCTGCCGCGTCATCGCCCTCGACCTGCCTAACCATGGCCGGTCCGCGCATGTCGCGCGCACAGGGATCGCGCAGATGGCGGCGGACGTCGATGAGACGCTCCTGTCGCTGGGCGTCACGGGGCCTGTGGCGCTGGTGGGGCATTCGCTGGGCGGCAAGGTCGCGATGCGCCTGGCCTGTGACCGTCCGGAGCGTCTGCGGGGGCTGGTGGTGGTCGATATCTCGCCGCGCGCGATCCCTCCGGTCCACCTGTTCGTGCTGCGGGCCTGCCTGCAGCTCGACCTCGCCACCGCGACGCGGCGGACGGAGCTGGACGCGGCGCTGGCGCGGCTCATCCCGCAGGCCGCGACACGCGCCTTCCTTCTGAAGAACGTCGTGCGCGACGCGGCTGGCCGCTGGGTGTGGCGCGTGCCGCTTGAGGCGCTGATCGACAACTATCGGGTGGTCAGCGACGCGGTTGAGCTGGCCTCACCCTACGGCGGGCCGTGTCTGTTTGTGGCGGGCTCGGAGTCGCCGTTCCGCCTGTGCGACGACGAGGCCCTGATCCGCGACCGCTTTCCCGCCGCACGGTTCGTCACCATCCCGCAGGCCGGGCATCTGGTGCAGAGCGACAACCCCGTCGCGTTCTTGGACGCGCTCCGCACCTTCCTGGGCCTCTAGGCCTCAGCGGGGCACCGGAACGCGGTTCGCCGCTGCGCCTCTGAAGGGCCTCCGCAGGGCGTTTCTATGTGAACGGTTTTCGCGCGGTGAGCAGGCGCAGCGCGGAAGCTCTGTCCTCGACGCAGGCGGTGACAAAGTCTCCGAGG